>JAUQPW010000136.1 GCA_030550175.1 bacterium | reverse complement strand
TATTACCTGCCGGTAGCCGGGGGTTCCTTCCCGGGTAGTTATCTTCCACTCTGCTCGATCAACTTAGCTACCAGCCCTGTCCAACCTGTCTGATGGCTGGCTCCAATGCCTGCACCATTATCTCCGTGAAAGTATTCATAGAACAGAATAAGATCCTGCCAGTATGGATCTTTTTGGAATTTTTCTGTACCTCCATAAACAGGTCGGCGACCATCAGGACCTCGTAAGAAAATGCGTATAAGCCGGCGGGAGATTTCCGCGGCAACCTCCCAGAGGTTCATCATCTGTCCGGAACCCGTCGGACATTTCACCTTAAAACTTTCTCCAAAGTAGTAATGGTACTTCTGTAACGACTCGATGATCAGGTAGTTAACGGGAAACCAAATAGGACCCCGCCAGTTAGAGTTACCTCCAAAAAGTCCTGTACTGGACTCAGCCGGTTCATAATCCACCCGATACTCAACTCCCTTCACCTTTAAAATATAGGGATGATCTTTATGATAACGGGACACGGACCGTATCCCATAGGGAGAGAGGAATTCCGCTTCGTCCAACAGGATCTTTAATACCCGGCGAAGTTTGTTACGATTGACCAGACAGAGGAAGCGACGCACTTCCAGGTCTGGAGTTGTCTCGGTTTCGATATTGTCTCGAAAATCCGGCTTGTTTTCAATAAACCACTGCATTCGGTGTTTAAACCCGGGTAAATTATCTACGACTTCAGAGCTTAAAGTTTCAACGGCAAAGAGGGGAATGAGGCCTACCAGGGAGCGTATTTTTAACTGGAAATGATTCCCGTCGGGGAGATGAAGCACATCATAATAAAACCCGTCCTCTTCATCCCATAACCGTATACCTTCTCCACCCAGGTTATTCAAAGCCTGGTCGATGTAAACAAAGTGCTCGAAGAATTTACTGGCTACGTCTTCATAAGCAGGATTCTCCCGGGCCAATTCCAGGGCTATGATCAACATATTTAAGCAGTACATGGCCATCCAACTGGTGCCATCAGACTGTTCCAGATACCCGCCCGTGGGGAGCATTGCATTACGGTCAAAAACCCCGATGTTATCCAGACCCAGAAAACCTCCCTGGAAGATATTTTTTCCTTCCGCATCTTTACGGTTAACCCACCAGGTAAAGTTGAGGAGAAGTTTATGAAAAACGCGCTCCAGAAACTTTCTATCGGCATAGCCCCGCATACGTTTCTCGATCTTGTACACCCGCCAGGCAGCCCAGGCATGAACCGGAGGATTCACATTCCCAAAAGCCCACTCATATGCGGGTAATTGGCCGTTGGGATGCATGTACCATTCTCTCAGAAGCAATATAAGTTGCTCTTTAGCAAAGTCGGGATCTATCAAGGCCAGTGATAGGCAATGGAAAGCCAGGTCCCAGGCTGCATACCAGGGATATTCCCATTTATCAGGCATAGAAAGAACGTCTGCATTGTAGAGGTGAGTCCATTGGGAATTGCGGCCATGCTTACGCTGAGGGGGAGGGGGAGGTCCTTCCGGATCCCCTTTAAGCCATCGATCTACATCATAATAATAAAATTGTTTGCTCCACAGGAGACCTGCAAAAGCCTGACGTTGGACATTACAAAGATCCTCATATAAGGATAATTCATAGGATGTTCTTGCAGGCTCCAACATGGCATAAAACTCATTAGCTTCCCGGATTCGCTGCTCAAAAAGATGATCAAATCCCTTACCAAAAGGGGCCTCCTTAGCCAAAGCCGGTACGAATCGCAGACGAACTGTCTGAGCCTCCCCGGCCTTCAACATCATTCGATAGTAAGCAGCAGCTTTAGTTCCCACTTGATTTGGATTTATAGCTTCTTTCCTCCCCTGCACAATATAATCGTTGATACCGTCCTTAACATAAGGGGTAGGATTAGGGATTCCATAAAGACGTTGGGTATTGGTTTCATTTTCAGTAAAGAGGAGTTCTGGAGTGCCTTCACACAGGAACCATCGTTGGTTATAGTAATAATGATCCCCCCGGATGGCGCTAACTCCTGCAACCAGGGAATCCTCCTGGAGTCGAGGTCGCCGAATATCCAAACCCCAGGACCAGGTATTTCGAAACCAGAGGGTTGGGAGAAGATACAATTCGGCTGTTTCCGGCCCTCGGTTCACCACTTTGATACGGATGAGAATATCTTCCGGGGTTGCTTTGGCATACTCAACGAACACATCAAAATAGCGATCTTGATCAAAAACTCCGGTATCGATCAATTCATATTCCAGGGCTCTACGATCCCGACGTCGGTTCTCCTCTACCAACCGGCTATAAGGAAAAGCCGATTGGGGGTACTTATAAAGCCACTTCATATAAGAATGGGTCGGGGTATTATCTAAATAAAAGTAGTACTCTTTGACGTCCTCGCCGTGATTCCCTTCATGGCCGTTTAGACCGAAGAGCCGCTCTTTAAGAATGGGATCTTTTCCATTCCATAAGGCCAGGGCAAAGCAGATCATCTGGTGTCGATCACAAATCCCGGCCAATCCATCTTCCCCCCAACGATAAGCCTTCGATCGGGCATGGTCATGGGGAAAGAAATCCCAGACCGTACCAGAGGGACTGTAATCCTCTCGCACGGTTCCCCAGGCCCGTTCGCTGAGATAAGGTCCCCAACGCTTCCAATGTGCCTTACGCTCCCTGGCTTCTTTGAGTCTTAATTCCTCGGCAGTCATGTTGTTCCTCCGTGTTTGCTGGTTTAACAGGGTTAAGTTCATTCAGATTTTTTTATTAAACGGTCGTCTGGGAGGGTGATTTATTACAAATTACCGACAGCAGGAGTTGTCGTTTTAATGTTTAACAAACGGAACTCCCTCCGCAGCCGGTGGGGTAGCACGTCCAATAAGACCTGCCAATACGATCATGGTTACCAGATAGGGAATCATACTAAGGAACTGGTAGGGAACCTGGACGCCGGAAATTTGTAGCTTAATCTGAAGGGCATCAGCAAATCCAAACAGGAGTGCGCCACCAAAAGCTCCCCCTGGATTCCACTTTCCGAAGATCATAGCCGCCAGGGCAATAAATCCTTTACCTTCGGTCATCATATCATCAAAATTACCCACCGTTTCCAGCGAGAACCAGGCACCTCCAAGCCCGGCGATTAAACCAGCGATTATGACGTTGATATATCGGATTTTGAAAACAGAGACTCCCAACGTATCGGCCGCCTGGGGATGCTCGCCGACCGCACGGGTTCGTAACCCCCAACGGGTATGGAAGATAAGAACATGCAGGATAGGAACCAGGATTAATAAGGCATACTCCATGGGTTGATTACGGAAGAAGACTTGACCGATGAGAGGCAGGTCTGAGAGAACAGGAATCTGCCAGGCCGGAAAAACCGGGGGAGCCGGTAAAGGGCTGTCCACAATAAAAGCCTTGCGAATAAATCCGGTAATTCCGATGGCCAGAATATTAAGGACCATTCCACTGATAATTTGGTTCACTAAAAATCGAATGGAGAGTACGGCATGGAGGGCAGCTGTAAGGCCGCCAGATAGGACGGCAATAATCAATCCCAACCAAATGCTTTGTGTATAAAGAGCCGCCACAAATCCTGTACATGCTGCAGTGAGCATCATCCCCTCAATAGCCACGTTTATCACTCCGGAGCGTTCGCAAAGGATACCTGCCAGAGCACCTAAACCGATCGGTGTGGCTAACCGTAAACTTTGTGCAAGCATCCCGATTACATCGATTTGTCGTCCCGCACCAGCCCAGATAAGCACGATAAACACGATGAGGGGCGGTGCGATCCTCCAGGGCAGGAGTTGAAAAACCTTCCCTAATCTTTTCTCCAGCCGGAAGGAAAATGGAAGTGGGACATACAAAATCCCCAGGATAATGGAAATCATTCCACATATCAGAAAGGTAAATTGAGTGGGGAGTTTTAGAGTTCCCAGGGTAGAAAATCGCAAAGAAGAGGTCATATCGGGCGCAATAGTCGAAGCACTCCACAAGAGAAGCACACCGAAGAGTAAATAAAACAGGCTCAAGTTAGAAAGCAAAAATCAAATTGTCAGTTGATCCGATATATCCAACGCACAATTTGATTTGCTGCAATAAACATGATGACCAGGGCTTGTATTACACTGATCAGGTCAATGGAGATTCCGGTTCGAACCTGCATCAGACCGGCTCCATTCCGGAGACCACCCCAAAGAAAGGCCGAAGGTATAATACCCATAGGGTTTGATTTGGCCAATAAAGCGACTGCGATGGCATCAAACCCATAGCCGGCAGAAAAAGCTGCCGGTAGGGTATGATTCAGTCCCAATACTTCCCCCACACCGGCCAATCCGGCCATTGCTCCGGCCATGGCCATGGCCAAAACAATATTACCGGCTACATTCATCCCGGCATATCTGGCCGCGCCGGGATTGGCTCCCACCGTACGAATCTCAAAACCCAGGGTCGTCTTGAATAATAACCAGTGGGTAAAAACAACGGCTGCCAGTGCTAGGAGAAAACCAGCGTGTAAGCGATAGTCCGGTCCAAACATTCTCGGTAGTTGGGCTGTCGGAAGAATGTAAGGTGTACGATCCATGCTGGCCGCAGGATCACGAAAGACATTTTTTACCAGATAATCCACCAGCTTGAGGGCAATATAATTCATCATGATGGTATTGATTACTTCATGGGCACCTAATCTGGCTTTAAGGAGACCTGGAATGGAACCCCAAACAGCCCCACTTATCGCCCCAACAACCAGAGCTAAGGGTAAATGAAGCCAGGCAGGTAATCCCTGTACGGTATAACCCACAATCACAGAGGCCAGGGCTCCCATATAAAACTGTCCTTCCGCACCGATATTAAACAAGCCTCCTTGAAATCCTATGGCAACCGCAAGGCCTGTTAACAGGTAAGGGGTTGCAGCCACGCACGTCTCGATAAGCGCACGCCGCGATCCGAACATTCCCTCAAATAAACCCCGATAGGCCTCAATAAAACTGACTCCACTTATTTCGATCAGAACGGCACCCAGGATTAATGCCGTAAATACGGCCAGGATAGGGATGAGGATTTCTCTAAAGATCGGTACCATCTGCCCTTTACTTTTTAAATTTATTTTATTCCGGCCATCCACAACCCTAAAACTTCTCGGGATGCCTCTTTCGCATCCACGGTAGCAAGGATATGACCTCGATACATTACAGCAATTCGATCCGAGAGGGATAATATCTCATCCAGATCCACAGAAACCAAAAGGACCGCACATCCTTGATCGCGCTTCTGTAGGATCTGCTTGTGAATAAATTCTATAGATCCAACGTCCAGGCCACGGGTAGGCTGGGCGGCAATTAGTAAAATAATCGGTCGAGAGAATTCTCGGGCAACAACCATTTTCTGTTGATTACCACCGGACAGATTCCCGGCTTTAATGAAAATGCTGGGGGTCCGAATATCAAACTCCGTGACCAGACGCGTTGCATGTTCCTCAATAGCTGCCTGGTTCCTTACAATCCCTCGTGCGAAAGGCTTTTGGTAATAGATATTGAGGACCAGGTTATCGGTCAGGGGGTAGCTATCCACCATTCCATAGGTATGGCGATCTTCGGGAATATGGGCCACACCTTGTTCCATGATTTTCCTCGGACCTGAATAGCCGGAGTGAATAATGTGGGTCATATCAATCCCGTTTATGTGGATACTACCGGCGATTGCTTTTCGCAAACCGGTCAATGCTTCAACTAGCTCCGTCTGTCCGTTGCCCTGTACACCGGCGATCCCCAGAATTTCGCCTGGATAAATATCCAGGGATACTCCTTTCACAGCGACGGAACCACGATCATCCACCACCTGCAAATCCTGAACATGCAAGACAGGTTTTCGGTCGGATACCTCCTCCCGGAACTCCAGGGGGTTTTTCTCTACGGTTAGAATAACCTCACGCCCCACCATCATGGTGGCCAGTTGGGTTTCCGTAGTTTCCATAGGGGTTGTCGTTCCTACAACCCGTCCATTGCGCAAGACGGTGATACGATTGGCAACGTGGAAGACTTCCCTTAGTTTATGGGTAATAAAGATGATGGATTTACCTTGTTGTGCCAGTGAAGTCAGGGTACGGAATAAACTTTCAGACTCTTCCGGAGTCAATACTGCCGTGGGCTCATCCAGAATCAGAATATCTGCCCAAATCGAGCTTTTGGGCTTGGATTCTCCGTTGGATTGTCGATAAAGGGCCTTAAGGATTTCCACCCGCTGACGAATACCCACGGGTAGATCTTGGATGAGAGCTTGAGGATCAACCTCCAGATGGTATTGCTCAGACAATTTCCGAATTCGATCTGCCGCCTGCTTCAAGTCCAGAAACAAACCTCCACGCGTTACTTCATTTCCGAGGATTATATTTTCGGTAACGGTCATGACCGGTACCAGCATGAAGTGCTGGTGGACCATTCCGATACCATGGGCAATAGCGTCCTTTGGACTTGTCAAATGGACTTCAGTTCCATTCAAGAAAATCTGACCTTCATCCGGTCTGTAGAGGCCATACAGGATATTCATCAAGGTCGTCTTACCGGAGCCATTTTCACCCAAGAGCGCATGAATCTCTCCTTTCTCCAATCGGAAATCCACATGATCATTAGCCACCACCCCGGGGAATCGTTTCGTGATTCCCCGCATTTCCAATACCAAAGCCACTAAAGCTTATACCTTTTCAAGTTGAAAATGATCCTTTTGGAGGGTTATTGTCCACAATCCCAAGAGCGAAGCAATCTGTTGAAGCCAGAAGATAGCTTCGGCTCCCATCACTCCCCGCAAGGGCAGTTCCGGTCTCAAGATCAACTGGAAAAGGTATGAGAAGGCAAAAGGCCGAAGTAAAAACACTTATACTTTTTTATCCTTTGATTTTTTCCAGATCCTATCCCCGGTTTTTGTCTTTTGCCTTTCACCCTTCGCCTTTTTCTAAACCCCCGTCTTAATCTTCCCCGCCTTTAACCCATCGGCAATCTCCTTGAGTTTGGCTTTTACCGTATCAGGAATAGCCGTCTCGGCTTCATGGAAGGGAGCCAATCCAATTCCATCATTACCGGCATTGAATAGAGCCGTTCCCCCCTTAAAAGAGCCGTCAACAGCAGCTTTTACGGCACCATATACGGCATTATCCACACGCTTCATGGCACTGGACAGCAATTTTTTAGCCCCCGGAGCTTCCCCTTTTTTGAAGGTGGTCATATACTCATCCTGATCCACGCCGATGACCCAAACCCCTGCCTGGGCAGCACCTAGAATTGCTCCGGAACCGGTTGTACCACCCCCACCGAAGATCACATCTGCACCTTCATCAATCTGGGAAAGCGCAGCAGATTTACCCCGTGCCGGATCGGTAAAACTATCGATATAAACGGCCAGTACTTTACAGTCGGGACAGACGTACTTTACCCCGGCTTCATAGCCCTTTCTAAATCGAACTACCGGCGGAATCTCCATGCCGAGGACGGCTCCCACAATTTTACTCTTGGTCATAAGACCTGCCAGCGAACCGGCCAGGAAGCCTGCCTGATCTTCTGCAAATATAAGACCCAAAATATTAGGAACCGGTGGATCGTAGGCAAAATCCACAATGGCAAACTTCACATTAGGGTACTTCTGGGCCATTTTCTTGGTGGCATCTCCAACCAGAAAACCCACCGTGATAATCATCTCATACCCTTCGGATATTAGCTGTTCGATGTTTTTTTCATAATCTGTGGGCTGGCGGGTTTCAATAAAAGCGCTCTTAAGACCAAACTCTTGAACGGCCCGCATCATGCCTTTATAGGCAGATTCATTGAAAGTACCATCATTTATCTTGCCTACATCGGTCACCAAGCCTACTTTCGTTATATTGGCTGCGTTGACCTGTGATATACCCTGCACCAGTAAAAGGATTAAACCCAGTCCAATCAACTTAATTAATTTTTTACCCATCGTCGTTTCTCCTTTCTTATTATACCCTTGCATTTTCTCGTAAGTTATTGATATTTATCCACGAAAGACCATGGGAGTATGGGAGTGTGGAAGTGTGGGAGTATGGGGGAATTTACCTCCATACTCCCATACTCTTCATGGTCCTTCATGGGTACATATTTAAAAACTGCAAAAGTATAGCATACGTGGTGAAAATAGGTTTTTAGTAAAAAACCGTTCGCGTTCTATGCCTCGGTTTTATCCTCTTATAATAAGGTTGTTGACCTCGATTCCAGAGGAGATAATCCAATTTCATGGCGGAGACTTCCTGTCCCGATCTTTTTAGCTCTTGAACCAAGAGTTCCACGGCATGAACGGCACACGCCCGGATCTCAACTTCTTCTGGAGAACGAAAAGGAATCAACTCTTCGGCGTCAATCCGTGCGGCTAATTCTTCAGTATAAAGCAGGATACCATCCACCCGGAGAACATGGGGTATCAGATTATCCGCAAAGATGGTCAGGTGGTCTAAATCGTAAAATCGGCCCGGTCCGTCTCCACCAAAGGCCAGATGAAGATCTGCAGCCATCAGCTGAGCCCGTTTATAGAACGGTACCATCCACTCGCCATACAGTTCGATATCGTTAAAGTAAGGCATTTTAATCAGCAACTGGATCAGTCGCTCTGCCGATGAATCCGCCGCTTCAACTAAACCAACAAAACTCCCGTCAAAATCCTCAAGCACGTATCGACCGAGATCATTCAAGGCTGTAGCAAAAAGCTGCATCAGCTCCCGTACCGGCTCGTTCTGAAGATCTTGATGGAATATTTTTGCGCAATCTTCTAAAGTCAGCCGAACCAGTTCTTGCGGGGAAAGAGGACCGTGATTTTTATAGTAATCGTTGAGGGAGGCAGCCATGGTGAAGTACCCCGACATACCGGGACGTTTACGTAAGTACGGAAAATAACCGGATCCAAAGTTAATTGCATCCAGCGTCAAAAGGAAGGCAACCGTATCATCTCCATGGCCTAAATAATGGCAGTTTGCATCCAACTCCGGAGATTTAATTTGTTCTAAAGGTAGAGAAGCCGCATAGGATGGGATACGATCATAGTGAATACGAACATGGGTTGCCTTCTCGGCCACGGCTTTGCAGGCAGTTCGGACCTGTTCTGTCAGACTTACTTCCATTCTTTTCTTTCAAAGGCGTAAAGAACGCTCCAGGCTACTGCCTTCTTCACGCCTTTGCGAGCAATCCTGAAAATTAATGAGCGGTTCCCGGCTTTACGGTAGCTGCCAGCTTTTCCAGAGCATCTATCGCCTCAGCTTCAGGCAATGAAGGGATCAGATGCAAAACCCGATTAACGCCTACTTCGGCGTAACGGGCGTTGGAATCAGGATCCGGATCGGCCCGATAAATAGTGATACTGATGGATTTCGGATCTCGACCCGCGGCCATAGCCAGACGATCCAACTCCTTACGTCCTTCGGCGACCTTTTCCAGGCTGATATAATTTCCTCGGGGTAGCCAGCCATCTCCCCATTCGATGATACGCTTAAAAACGTTGGCTGCCTCACCACCTAAAATAACAGGTGGATGGGGTTTCTGAACGGGTTTGGGATAACACCAGACCGGAGGAAATTTATAGTAAGATCCTTGATAAGAGGACTCATCCTGG
This sequence comes from bacterium, assembly GCA_030550175.1. Classification (GTDB taxonomy): domain Bacteria; phylum Moduliflexota; class Moduliflexia; order Moduliflexales; family JAUQPW01; genus JAUQPW01. Next base: position 1,667 of record JAUQPW010000136.1, on the reverse strand, counting down.
GTCCACAAGGCCTTCATGGCGAGAACTGCATCTTTGGTCTGACGCCAGCGGTGTTCAAAATCCCCACCCATAATCTCGGTTTCTTCTTTCAACCAACCGGCTCCTACTCCAAACAAAAACCGGCCTTTAGATATCAAGTCCAGCGTTGCGACTTCTTTAGCTAACAATATGGGATTACGCTCCGGTACCAGACAAATCCCTGTAGCTATTTTCAGCTTCTGGGTTGCAGCCGCCGCCGCTCCCAGAGCAACAAAAGGATCGACCAAATGCTTGTAAAATTCAGGAAGCTTACCATCTGGACTTCCCGGAAATCGGGTCTCCATATGGACAGGGATAATAGGATGCTCCGGAATCCATAGGGATTCAAACCCCAAAGCTTCGGCCTTCTGGGCCAGGGTAATAATATCAATAGACTGGTGGGTCACAAACATGATAATACCGATATCCATAGTTTTACTCCATTCTTAGTAAAAGGTTAAAGATTGGTTTTTATTTAAAGTATCCTTCTCCCAACAAGGCTGCCCAACTTACCTTTTCCGTTCCTCACTTCGATCGGTAGCCGGTGGAGGTTCAGGAGATAGGGCCGAGATCTCTGCACGAAGCTCCGGCGTCATGTTGATTTCCAGGGCTTTGAGGGAGTCTTCCAACTGGGTAACATTTCGTGCACCCAGAATGGGAGCCGTAATTGCCGGATGACTGGCAACCCAGGCTACGGCAAGTCCGGCCGGATTGAAACCCCGCTCTTTGGCGAAATGAACAAACTTCCGAGCCACTTCATACATCCAATCCTCACCGTAACGGTTCTGGTACATTTTACTTTCAAAGAAGCGACTCTTAGGAGAAGTTCCCTGGGCATCAGGTTGAGGTCGAGAGGTATATTTTCCGGTCAACAGACCACCTCCTAAAGGACTATAGGAAATAACCCCGATATTCTCGGACTGGGCCATGGGTAAGATCTCCACTTCGGCCTGGCGCTTGACCAGATTGTACATGGGTTGAATACACTTAAACTGAACCCAACCCTCTTTGGCAGATATACCTAACGCTTTGGCAACTTGCCAGGCCGCAAAGTTGCTGGCACCGATGTAAAGAACTTTCCCTTGAGAAACCAAATCATCCAGGGCCCGTAAGGATTCTTCCAGAGCTACCGAAGTATCAAAATGATGCAGAAAGTAAAGATCCACATAATCCGTCTTGAGCCGTTTCAAACTGGCCTCAATCGCTGCCATGATATGACGTCGAGAAGTACCTCCACTGTTAATATCAGAACCCATCGGGGCACAAACCTTGGTCGTAATAATCACTTCATCCCGACAACCCGAAATAAGCTCCCCTAAAATCTCTTCAGCACGTCCTTTTCCATAAACATTGGCACAATCGAAGAAATTGATTCCTACTTCCCGGCAACGATGGAACATGGCTGCCGATGATTCCTTGTCGGCATCGGTCCCGAAAGACATGGTCCCAAAACACAGGCTGGAAACCTTGACGCCGGTATCACCCAGGATTTTATATTTCATCCAAAATCCTTACCCCTCAAACCTGCAAAGTGAATGATAGTAAACCGTCCCTCCCCTGCAAAGTCTGAGTTTACTTTCTCCTTTTTAAGAATTATGCCATCAACCTTAACCAAATCTATAATATAAAATAGGTTTGTCTATAAAAAA
>JAUQPW010000027.1 GCA_030550175.1 bacterium | reverse complement strand
TTTGGACTTTGGTTATTTGGCGCGCCTGCCAGTGAAGACGAACCAGCGATTGAGCGCGGCGGCTCTGCGTTCACAGCCACTGCAGGGCTTGATTCCGACCGCATACGTGACCCGCTTGATTACATCGCCAAGTCCGATGTCCTCATTGCTGATGAACCCGGGTAGACGCACGCGGTAAGGCTGGGGTTTGCTTTTGGTCTTTTCCTCGGACATGGTTTTTACCTCCTCATGGTTTGATACGCTGCCCAGGCATCTAACAGAGGGGGGACTACTGTTGTTCGCCGTGAGGCATAAGTTTGGGTTGCGGCAAATTTCACCTGAGTCACTGTAGTGTTTGGAAATTCCGACCACAGCAGCGCGATAGCGTCCGTCACAAAAGGCGCGGCGGCGCTCGTTCCCCCCATCGTCAGCGTCTTCGCCTCGGCACCCAGGCTGGTGATCCTGTCACCTGGCGCCCCCAATCCCCGCCGGCCAATCGAATTTCCCAGGTTGGAGTGATTCATGGGCTTGCTCCACAGGTCATACGCCACAACCGGTATAACCCACGGGTGGCGGGTGATGGCGGTGCTGCCCATGGTCCCCTGATTGCCTGCAGCCGCGATCACGATCACCCCGCGCCTGGCGGCCTGATCCAGGGCTTCTTCCAATGCGTGCTCGCTTTTGAGGGAGGGTTGGGCGAGGGCGGTGCTTACGTTCAGCATGCGCGCCCCCGCGTCAAGACAATCGAGGATGGCCTGGGCGAGCTCCTCTGGCGTCACTCTCGGCATCTTGCCGTTGGTCATTTCCGTTTCGGCGAAGATGGGACGCACCAACAGGGTGCAGTCGGGACAAATCGCCGGTGCCACCGATCCCCGCCTGGCTGAGAGAATTCCAGCCACAAAGGTACCGTGCAAACAGGCTGTACTGTTGGCCTGGGTACAGGCACCGTTCGTGTTTCTAGGGATCTCACGGACATGTTGGCTGGCAAGTTCGGGATGGTTCATAACTACAGGTCCATCAATGAGACCGATGGTCACGTCAGGCCTCCCGCTGGTGCGGTCCATCAGCGGTGTGAGTCTGACTAAGTCCAATGGTGTCATAAGGTTTCCTTTGCTAAGAAAGTGAACGGCCTAACCAGTTATCGGTTCAGCGGCGGCGCGAAGCGCCGGCCGCTGCATCGCGTTGTTGGCTGCGCTGTGCCCTCCAACTCTAGAACTCTGTAGGTCTGATGGTTGACGTACGGAGGTTTCCATAGGGCACCTTGTAGAGCGTGATTGTGAACCCGCTGACTTGGTTCCCGACCACCGCGAACGTAAACGTCATGTCCGCCTTACGATAGGCAGTGTCCGGTCCGAACAGATACTCGTCTCCGTGCCACGATTCCCCCGACGCGTATCTGACCTCGAACGTACCGAGAGGAACGTCTATGTTCACAGTCGTGCCGCTATGAACGAAGACTGTCAGCACAGGAGCCCCCATAAACGCATCGACCAACTTCAAGAGGTAGTGGCTACCCTGCGCGGCCTTGATTTCGAAGGGTGCCACCCGCTCCGCCCTTGTGAAGATCCGCACACGGCCATTATGGGGAAGAGGTTGTTCGGGGATAGAGGGTCGCTCCACTCGTTGAGGGGGCGGCGGCACATATGTGGTTGGTGCAGGGTGCCGAATCCATCGTTTGCCAGATAGATTATCGTTTACTCCGATGGCTGAGAATAGACCAACACCGCACACGACTACGGACATCGCGTAGATTAGGGATCGAACGCCTGTCGGCACAATGACGTTGTTAGGCCGCTCTGTGTAGCTCTGCATTAGCTGCCCTGACCATACCGGCAGTCAAGAAAAGGTCAATGAAGACCCAGATCCACAGAATGGCCAATGGAATGAACCCGATGAAGATCCAGACGGTCGCCCAACCTACGATGCCGAGCAGGAGCTGTGCGACGCCGGATCCAACCCTCCCGAGATAGAAACGGTGAATGCCAAGCTGACCCAAGAAGATCAGCAGGACATACGCCAGGCCCATGGACTTCTCTTGCTTCACGATGATCACCTGTCGCTCTTCCATAAGTTCCTCCTTTTTTGGATTGAGCTGCGGCAGAATTTGCAGCCTTGCCGCATGGCTACTCGGTCTCGCTCGGCAAGTGCGTCCGTCGTCGGCCTAACGGGGTGGCGGGTGAGCCGTGGCCCGCAGGGCCATCGGTTCCATCCGCTGGTTCGACCGCCGCAGGCGGTCGCAACCAGCAGGGCTCACCCGCCACCCCGTTCACCCGACCGCAGGCGGTCGGGTGAACTATTGATTAGGCATTGTTAAACAGCAGGTTAGCTAAAGCGTTCGACCTCTCATCATTTCAAGATTTCTATTTGGCTCGGATCATTTAAAATGATTTCTGGTTTTCCCTTGTATTCTTTGATGTAACCAGACACACGAACCTTCTTTCCATAGTAGTAATTTTCTGGATTCGCTGGGAATCGGGGAAAGGCTGATGCAAAGATAACCGCCGTAAAGTAACGCTTGTAGTCTGGGTGAAAGTTAAGGAAGCACGCTTTTCCTGAATTATGAGTGGCGACAATCGTACCTTCTACCGTTGCAAACTCCCCGTAGTGTTTCGCAGCATCCTGCCAGGAAATCACCTGGACTGTGCCTGGCAGTTGTCGAGATTCGGGAAAGGACGTGTCTACTTGCCCTCTCGTCGGCACCTGTGAAGGCAAATCAGCGCGTCGCTGGTCAAGGAACCAGACTTTGGCCAAGTACATCACCAAAACAACCGCTGCCACTGTGACCCCAAGCCTAACAAGAAACTTTTTAAGATCAGGGTTCTGTTTTGTCATCATATTTTCCCCTCCGAAAAAATCAAAGCAGCCATTATATCTATAGGAGCCCATATCTCGCGAGAAAGATGAACAGGAATAATTGGATTAAAAAGTAATGCGATGATCCCAAAAACCCATGCCCAGCCAGATTTTTCCAACTCTACCGACACTTAACCGCACCGTAAGCAGATGTGCCGCAGACCACCCAGCGTAAAAGGATATAATAACTATATGGATGCCTTGAAAGAGCCAAAAGGAGCATTCCCGAAGCAATAAGACGGGCTATCAAAAAGACTACGGAAATTCCACGCATATTACTTACCTCCTTCCTCCTTTAGAGAATCGACATTCTCCTTTTGTGCAAAAGGATATTTTTGGGCAAGTTCCTCCAGAATTTCATCTAATCTTTTGCGTCCTTCCATATTAAGGGATTCGTATCTCTTTACAAGGTTAGCAATCCTGCCATCCCGGAGTGATAGGTGCCATAAACCGTATTGACGTTCGCGTGCCTCACGTTCCAAAGTGATAAATTCAGCTTGTCGGCGAAAAGGGAACCGGGTATAAGCATACGCGTACCCTCGACGGATTATCTCGGCGTTTGCAAGACGATCTCCCACAAAAACATATGCAAGAAGCCTTCCGTATTGGTCTCTAAAATTATTGGGTTCGTATTCCAACATACACTCGAATCCCTCCGCAAGTCGCTTCAAAAATTCTGTTGCCTCTTTGCCAAACCTTTGTACAGGAATCTCTGGGTGGTGTATTTCGGGAGCATCTACTCCAATCAAGCGAACCGTCTCGCCATTATCAAGTACTATTGTATCGCCATCGAGGACGCGAGTCACGCGGAATGGACCTCTGGGAGGAATGGACTGAACTACCGTGGATGATGATTTTATGTCAGCCTGTGTAGATGTGGTTGGAGTGCTTTTCGAAGCTAAATCAGATTGTATTTCTCTGCCCACCCGTCTATGAAGTATGAACATTCCCAAGATGACAGTTGCTCCAATTATCACAACTGCTATTAAGAATCGATCACGTAAGAATCGCATCCTCTGGGTCTGCTAAGGGATAACCGAGCCAGACACCCACTGAGCCGAGCAACACCCCTAAACTGGTCAAGCCATCTGTACGTGCATGATACCCATCTGCGACCAAGGAGGCGCTGTTGATTTGTTTACCTACCCGAATGCGGAAAACCGCCACGAGCTCATTGCCTGCGAAACCAATAATGGAGGCAACGACAACAGCCCACAGATGCTGAACGGGTTGGGGATGCAAAAGACGGTCAACCGATTGGTACCCCGCGACAACCGCGCTGAGTAAGATGGTTAGGACGATGATAACTCTTGCTGCGTCTTCCACACGTCCATAACCGTAAGTGAAACGGCGAGAGGGTGGTCGGCGTGCGAGGATAAACGCAAGCCATAGAGGAAGTGCTGTTGTTGCGTCGCCAAAGTTGTGAATCGTGTCGGCAAGCAGCGCCACGCTACCCGAAAAGAAGACGATGACCACCTGAAGTACAGCGGTAGCAGCCAAGCCGATGAGAGACCATTTGACAGCCCAAATGCCACGCTGAGTGGTAAGCAGTACTGGGTCTATGGTGCCATGCGTGTGATTATGCGTATCGTGATGGTCGTGCGACTGGTCTTTTGTGTGCAAGTGTTTGCGATTGAACATTGGTGTCTCCTGAACGGCCTAACGACAAGGGTCACTCGCGCGGGGGCGGCTTCATCGCCCCTGCGTCGAGTGCACCCGGAGACTGTGTGAAAAGTCCCTTAGTATTTTCCAAAATTCTATAATGAATTATTCCAAACATTAAAGTATTGAGGTGACAGATGGATTATATCCAAGGGACAAGCCGAGATCCAATGATTTTATTCCCCGAAGCGGTGGATGATTATATTGGTGAAGAAAACCCAGTTCGGTTCATTGATGCGTTTGTGGTAAGCCTGGATCTGAGGGATCTGGGATTTCGTTCTGCTGTTCTAAAGGATACAGGCCGTCCGCCGTATAATCCAGAGGATCTGTTGAAACTGTACTTGTATGGATATATGAACAGTATCCGCTCGAGCCGGAGGCTAGAGAAGGAAGCAACCAAGAATGTAGAGGTGATGTGGCTTCTAGGGAAGTTAGTGCCAGATTTCAAAACGATTGCTGATTTCAGGAAGGATAATACGGAAGCTCTAAGACAGATTTGCCGAGAGTTCACTATAATCTGTCGGGAGGAGGGACTATTTGGCGGTGAGCTCATTGCCATTGATGGGAGCAAGTTCAAGGCGGTGAATGGTAAAATGCGGAACTTTTCCAGAGAGAAGCTGAAGAAGTATTTGGAACGGATTGATAATAACATTGACGAATACTTGAAGCAATTGGATGAGGAAGATGCTAAAGAATGCCACGTTCCCAAACCCACGTCAGAGGAATTGAAAGAGAAGATCGAACGGTGGAAAGAACGCAAGAAGCTTTATAAATCCTATCAAAAGAAGTTGGAAGACGAGGATCTTTCCCAAGTTTCCCTGACTGATCTTGAAAGCCGCTCCATGCCAACAGGAGGAGTGGGGACCGAGATAGCCTATAATGTCCAGACAGCAGTGGATGCCAAACATCACATGATTGTGGCACATGATGTGGTGAATGAAGTGACAGACCAGAACCAGCTGGCGAAGATGGCCCTGGAAGCCAAGAAGACACTGAAAGTTAAGGGGTTAAAAGTTGTGGTGGATCAAGGGTACTATGATGGTGGAGAAGTAAAGAAATGTGAGGACAGAGGGATCATGGTTTATGCTTCTAAACCAGAGACCTCGGCTAATAAGAAACTGGGATTATTTTCCAAAGAAGCCTTTGTGTATGACAAGAAGAAAGATATCTATATTTGTCTAGCCAAGGAATCTTTGACATATCGTTTTGATACTGTGGAAAGGAATAGACACATTAAATATTATATTATGCGACTAGTGCTTGTAAGAAATGCTCCTTAAGGACCCAATGTACGAGGAAACACAGAAGGTAGGCGAATCATCAGATGGTGGCACGAGGAAGTACTAGAGCGTATGAGATGGCGGGTGGCGAAGGAGCCTGAAGTTCTACACAGGCGTCAGGAGATAGTTGAGCACCCTTTTGGGACGATGAAACGGTGGATGGATCAGGGGTATTTCTTGATGAAGGGATTGCCTAAGGTAAGGGCAGAGTTTAGTTTGACCGTATTTGCTTACAATCTGAAGCGAGCAATGAAGATATTGGGGACACAAAAGCTGGTTCAGGCAGTGAGTTAGAGAGAGATCCCAGGAATTTTCTATCCAAAATTGATTCTGAAGAAATGCTCAGATTAGTTTCAACGACTTTTCACACAGTCTGCCCGCTGGTTCGGCGGATAAATTAGAACTTCTTCGCTGCAAAATATGCACCGACTCCTAACCAAACAATTGACCAGTATTTGAGAGGAATAAAGAAAAGGGTATGTTTCTTTTTTAGCACAATTTCCTTTCCTGTTTCTTTATCGATAACCACCTTCGCTGGACGCTTTTCAAGATATTGTCCGAGCGTAAAAATAATGATGGCATTAACAATCTGGGTTGCAAGCATAGGCCACCACGTTTCTTGAAAAAACTGATCATTGTGAGTAATTGATTCGGTTGTGAATTCGATGATAAGACCAACGAGGAGAGGAATAAGAAGTGCAAGAAATCCCAAACCTTGCCAAATTATCATTTGATACCTCCTTTATCCGCCGAACGGCACGCGTTTCAGCCGCAGCGCGGAGCGCTGTCGGCTGGAAACGCTTGTTAGCCAGCGCTCCATTTCATCTTGCCAGTTACCAAACAACGCGAACAGCATACCTGGCAACGTTTGGGTCCGCACTTATCAACACCGCTTCTTCAACAATGGCTTGCGCAACCAGCAAACGATCAAACGGGTCTTTGTGGTGTGCAGGCAAATTTTCCAATGCCAGCCCATGCGCCAGTGTAATCGGTAGTATCTCAATGTTGTTGGTTTGTCGTTGAGTTTCAATAATCTCTTTCAGAGGCAAAGTCAGTCGCAGTTTGCCCAATTGGAGTTTGACTTGCATTTCCCACACGCTGACCACGCTGAGCAACAAAACATTCTGCCGATCTTGGCAGAATGCCAGCGCCTGGGGCGAAAGTTTGGCAGGCTCACTATCCCACCAGATAAACGTATGCGTGTCCAGTAGCAACTTCATGCGTTGCCTGTCCAGAATTCTTCGGGTAGAGGTTCGTCAAAGTCTGGACTCGTCCAAATTGCCCCTGCGTGTAAACCTGCCACACGAGCAGATACGGGCACAAGGCGAGCAATAGGTGTTATGCCGTCCATGATAATCCACTCTACCCCTGAGGTGATGTGGGAGAGTAACTCCTGGAATCGTGCTTGGGCTTCCTTCACGTCAATCTGTTTGGTCACCATGAGCCTTTCTCCTTGTGAACCGATTCGCGGTCACGCTGCGCTGCCTAACTATTGATTCACCCGACCGTAGGCGGTCGGGTGAACGTTCGAGTTCAGCGGCGGGCCGCGCAGCGGACCGTCCGCTGCAACCGGTTGTTAGCTGGCGGATTGAGTTAGTTTCGGCTCCTACGAACGAATGTTCCTTCCAGTACCTCCTCGACGTTGCCGCCAAGAGTGCCCACCAACTTCACCTTCAATTTGTTAGCGCCGATGAATTCAAAATCGATCTGTTCACGGTAGGGTTTTCCCTCCCTGCTGCTTTCATGGATAAGGCGGATATGATCCTTGCTCAGCAGTTCACCCGTGTGATCGTATGTGGTTCCGAGGTTGTCGACGGAAAACCAGTGTAGTTTGCCGTCGTAGGGATCGTAGCCAATCAAATTGGTCCCATCGAGTTTCCCGACATCGGGGATGTTCGCCGTCTCATATATGAGAAGTCCGCTGCCACTGGCGGTCTTGCGGAAATGCATGTTGTACTTAAAAGTATGAGTCTTCCCGCCCAATTGCCCCGATGCATTGGCTTCCCATTTACCTTCGAGTCTCAGGACTGCCTTCAGTATCTCCGGCGTGACTGGCGCCTGTTCTTGTGCGTTCGCCACACCAACATAGAGCCCGAACAGCACTAAAGCAGTGGTAAAAATAGGTTTCATTGACTACCTCCTTTCAGTTTGCGTAAACACATGGACCTGCCAGCTAACGGGGTGGCGGGTGAGCCGTGGCCCGCAGGGCCATCGGTTCCATCCGCTGGTTGCGACCGCCTGCGGTCGGGTGAACGGCAGCGTCAGCCGCGCCGCGTAGTTGGCGGCGTCGGCTGCACGCGGTGTTGGGCGGCGGTATCACCTGATGCCCATCACGAGATGCGTGCTAAACGGCACCCGGATCCCTTGGCCCGTCTCGTACGGTACCAGCTGCTCCGATACGTTGTGAACAACCGCTCGTCGGGCCTCTTCCGGCTGCGAATCGTATGGGCGGTCGCGTCGAGCTGCGTCACCCCCATACTTCAGACCGGTCTCGATTGGATGCGAGTGCAGTGTCTTCAGAAAAGAGGCCAGATCGGTGAGGCTATTCCAACCCCAAGACGAATCGCCGTTGAACATGGTCAAACTAATAACCCTTTTCGTAATCCGCCGGCACATTCTTGCCGATATATAGTTTGGGCAACGGCTGACCACTCAGGAAAGCCTTGAGATTCATCTCAAACTCGTGGGGCTTATCCTGGTAGGCGTTGTGACCTGCGCCGCTCAGATAAATCAGTTGCGCCGGCCCTGCTTGAAAGGCATCGAGGTAGTCGATAGCCGACGCCCAGGTTAAGTAATCACATGAGCCTTTGATCACTAAAGTCGGAATCTTGTAGCGCTTCAATGCCTGAGTCATGTCTTTCGGCTGCACATGTTGCGCGGATTGGGGAAATTGATTGGCATAAAAACCCAGGCCGTGAAGTCGATGCGCCGATGCCTTATTCCCACAATGCAACGCCGGTTCAGCCACGGCATAGACCTCATCGTTCCGGGCATCCATTTCCGAATCGCCCGCGAAATGATGCGCGGCGCGCGGATTGATTTGCAGCAAAGTGTAGGCGGTCAACACTCGCGGTTGCAGGATCACCGCATACAGTGATAACTTCTGGACTGTGATCAATCTCCCTTGAAAGTCGCCGCCACCCGCGACACCGCCAACCAAAGCTCCCGGTGACGAGGCGATCAGCTTAGCCACATGTTCGCCGTGTTGTGCGATGTACGTGGCGGCGAGGCTGGCGCCATAGGAGTGACCGATCAAAATCATCTTCTCTGCGCCGATCTGCCTGCGAATCTCTTCCAGGTCGGCGGCATCTCGTTCGATGCTGTATCCGCTTGGATCTTGGAGACGGGATGAGCGGCCTGTACCCAGTTGGTCATACACATAGACGACGTAGCCTTCTTCGCACAGTCTGCCGAAATACGCCGCATCCCCTTGCAGATCGGCGACGCCCGGCCCGCCATGTAGAAATACAATCGGCTCAGCGTGAGTGGGGTTGCCCGGCTCAAGCTTGAGATAGGCGATTCGGGAGCCGGTGGCCAGGTCCCAATACTGTACACCGGCTAAATCAGGGAGTCTCTCCCCGGCCGTCGGCATCAAAACTGCGATGTAGAAGATGCCCACGAGAACCAGCGCACTCACACCCTGAACGGCAATCGCCCTTTTGGTAAAACGCCGGCCCAAAAGAAGGTATTGTCCGATGAAGTTAGTCGCGCACAGCACCACGACTGCCGCTCCAATCAGTAAGGATGCGTTGTCGGTGAGAAAAGCTGTTCCCAAGAGTGCCAGGAGCGCCAAGACAAGGGCACCGAGACCTATCAGGGTTAGCTTAGAGAGCACTGCAAGCCTCTGTTTTATCATTTCATTATGCGGACTCCTTCTCAGCGGCTGTTTTGAGCGGCTCAAGCACGTAATCTCTCATCCGCTTGAGCGCTTGCCGGCGCACATAGCCTTTGACAAACGGCTTTAGTACTTTGTAGACCCCCTTAAGGCCGATGTACGCGGTAATAACGTAATGTGTACTGCTATCGGCCGCTGGCTCGAACTGGTTGAGAAAACTGGCGGTAAACTTCTTCTTGCTTTCCTCAAGCCCGATCTCGGTGTCGGACAGGAAAATGAGCGTATTGGTCACGCACCCTTCCTGCTTGTGGGTCACCTCGATCTGTCTCCAGTTGTCGCCTGTTTCGATCACCTGTGCCTGTTCTATCGTTGCGGGAAATGTCTCGCCCCATTTTTCTACATCGCAGTATACAGCGGCCACACGTTCCGGCGGCGCCGCGATATCAATGCTGGCTTGGGCCTGGATAGCGTTCCGAGATGGTACAAATTCGCGCATTCTTCTATCCCTGGGAAGAACTGTTTACCGCTTGTCGAGATTGAAACTCACTATAACTCATGTGTCCGATGAACTCAAAAAGCGGTCTTTCTGCAATCTGTGCCCAACTTGGGTTTATATAGTTTCTTCATAACACCTTTAGGCCGCCAGAGAGCGGCCTAAAACACAGCTGTACCTTCACCCTTAGGTTCTGTACTGCCAATGAACTCAACCAATCTTTCTGACTTCTTCGGGGTGTTATAGGGTTTCTATATAACGCCCCGTCGCGTTCCGGTTACAGAGTGTCAGCCGGACTGCAAACACCCCTGCCGCCGCGATTCAAAACGTGCGTATAGATCATCGTGGTTTTCACATCCTTATGCCCCAACAACTCCTTGCGCTAACAAAACTAAGGTAACTTCTCTAGAAAATTTTGCAACAAAAAAGTTTGCAACATTAAATTGAGAAGTATTTTTCTTTTATCCGGCTATCACTGCTTTTAAGTAAGCAGGGAAATAGCAACCCCCAGGTAAGTCTTAGCCAGGGTCTCCAAAGAGTCGATCTGAATGTATTCATTGGGGCCATGTCGATGGTCACCGAGGGGGCCATAGATAATGGTTGGAACTCCGAGCTTACGGTAATATTTGGCATCGGTACCTCCGGCCCAATCCAGGAAAAACTCGGGTTGTATGTTTAACACATCTCGAAGGACCGTTTGGAATACTTTAACGATAGGCTCGTTTTGATCTGTCATACTGGCTTCACTATGGCTTAAGACTTCCAGGTCATAGGTAAAGTCATATTCTCTTTTGAGATCTTCCAGGACTCCAATGGCTTCTCCTTTGAGCTCTTCCAAAGTTTCTCCTGGAACCGTTCTTCGATCTACGACAAATTCACAGATAGCCGGAACCTGATTGAAAGCTTTTCCACCCTGGATATAATTCACGCTGATGACTGGATAACCCACCACGGGATGAGCCTGTTTGAAAGGCTTCTCCAGTTGAGAAATAGCTCGGGCGGCTATATACACGGCATTAACCCCGTCTACCCGTGCACTAAAGGTATGGGTGGATCGACCTTTGATAATTACTTTATAGATGAAGGTTCCCCGCTCTGCACAGCGAATTTTAAGATCGCTTTTTTCTCCGATAATTACCCAGTCCGGTTTTGGTAACTTTCCGGCCCGGATAAGTTCTATAAGATAGCCGGTGCCATGTCGCCCGCCTCGTTCCTCATCCGAAACCATCTCAACCCGCACGGTTCCCTGGAGATTATCTTCCAGTTGTTTTAAGATACTGAGGATATGCAGTTTAACGGCACACGACGACTTCATATCCGCGGCCCCACGTCCAAAAATTTGACCTTTATAAATCTTCGGCTCAAAGGGATTACTCTCCCACATGGATCGATCACAGATGGGAACCACATCCAGATGACCGTTGAAAGCTAATATTTTCCCATGTGGATTTCCCACGGTTGCAATGAGATTAGGCTGGGTTTCCCTTACTTTAAAAATTTGATAAGGAAGTTCTTTTTTCCAGCAATACTCTTCGATATAGCCCATGACCTCAGATTCTGATCCGGTCAGGCTGGGGAAACGAATCAGCTCACAAGTTAAATGAATCACTTCATCTAAGTTAATAAGGCTCAAAGCCTTTTCCAGTAATTCCTTACGCATGAAATTTGGGTGAAGTTAAAATAAATATCATGAAAAAATCTATAGTTTTTGAAAAGGATAAGGTCGGCTATATCCTCTCTCAGCGGCCACCACATCAAAGTGCAGAGTTGCCAGATCTTCCAGGTTTAAAAACTCGGCCGGTGTTGGATCTAGAGTCGGAAAGACTTTCAGATAACCTTTACATTCTTCACAAACATATATCCGGTGTTTTTTTTCCTCACCTTCTACAAAGAAATATCCCAATTTTTCATGATTTGTATTTTCACAATAAGGGCAGCGGAGAAGCGGATAGACCCAATCCCCTCCACAGAGGGAGCATCGTAGGTAGCGTATCTGATCGGCACCTCGCAATTCTGATAAAGAAGGCCAGGCTCCGCATATCGGGCAATTTCCCTGGGTCCACAGATCCAACTCTAACAGGGGTTTTAGCCGGGTTCCATAGGCCTGTAAGACAGGCATCAGACTGTAGTGAAGGAGTGTAAGTAGCAGGTCCCTGGATATATGAAGTTGCTCGGCTTCTTGGGTAATCCTATCCAGGTTTCCCTGCAGGACGTAAATAAACAATTGTCGGATGTCCTGTTGATTTTGATACCATTTACCTGCCTGGATCATGGATCTCGCACCGGTTATTACCTTGTCTAAAAAAGACCTTGAGGAGGCGAGATTCTGATGCGGATTTAAAGTATGTTTATAACTAAAAGCTATCTGAAGGAGCTCACGGTAAAAACTCACAGGTAAAGTAAAGTCTAATAACTCTTCTTCACCCTGGAGTAAAGCAATCCCTTGTTTCAGCTTCTCTTTGGCTGAGGAGGAAGGAACTCCGTTTTTATCTGATTGAAAAGGAAGTTCTGGACCCTGAACCGGGGATCGATAGATACACCTGCAGACCTCTCGATGAAATTCAGCAATCGGCTGAAGTTCAGGATTTGCAAGGACCAGGGAGTCCCATCTTTTTTGAATTTGAACAATGAGGGGGTTATCGCTTGTTTTTGCCACGCCTTATCAAGGGGTTAAACCCTTCAAAAAACTGAAATACAGACCTTGAGGAGCCATAACGAAGACATACCGAAGGAGGAATCCTCCCAAAAGGATTAACAGAGCTGCCAGGACTTCACTTCCCCTTGTGCCCAGAATGGGAAGGACATGGAGGATTAAAGGAAGAACAATTCCAAGCAGCACCACTCCAATCCAAAGCACTTTTCCATAATGTCCCTTTATAAGGGGAGCTGCGACATTCTGACCCAGTGTAAAAATAATCAGTCCGATTAAAATTAATTCCAGAAGCATTGTCCAGTTATCTGCATGCTGCAATTTTTGTAAAGGGGACCCATCCCTTGCTTCTATCCGGTGGCGGCGGAGGTTATGGATAAGTAACAGAGCGGCCATACCGGTAGAGGCCGAGGAAGCTAGGAAAAGAGCTCCAAGCAGAGAAGTTTGGCTCCAAATAGGCTGGTTGGTGGCTGTCAAAAGGGCTCCGGTGTAGCTTGCAATGAAAAAACCGAAGAGAGAACCGATGAAGGCAAACCCTCTCCCTAGAAAGCCGGTGTAAATAAGCCTTTCTCCACCTTTTCCACGCTTAATCTGACGGGATTCTACCAGAGCATCGATAAAAGACAGGAAGGTGAATCCACCAAAAATGAGGAGTGCCCAGGCTCCCACCGACATGGGAGACCAGTACTTAAAAATAGGCATTCCAGCTTTAGAGTAGATGAGCATATGCCAGAAACGCTCCGGTCGGCCTAAATCTAGAATAAGTAGAATTCCGCAGATAACGACGAGGGGGAAGGCGATATAATAGGCGGTTCTGGCTAAAGCCCGATCTTCTGGATTCCCTATCAATTCAATTATAGCCGCCATAAAATAAGCCCCTGCAGCAATTCCCCCCAGGTAAAAATAAGCAACGATATATCCACCCCATTCCGGGTGTAAAGCATAAGAAGTCACGTCAGACATTAGCTTGATGCGTAGGCTCCTCACCTCCTGCCCCCCTCTTCCAACTTAGGGGAGGAGAACAGGAGGTGAGGGGAAAGAAGAGTCGGGTAGGTCTAAAAAAGCTACCTTTAAAAGCTACCCATGACTCCCTATCCTCCCACAACTCCCTATTCGTCGTTTTATGTCCGCAGGTTTTCGTTTTTCTGAATTTCTCTGATTCGTCTGTCTCTAAAGGAGAAAATACCGATTAACCCTACGATGAAAGCCGTCAGGATACTGAAGGCCGAGCTCTTAGGAACCGTTTTGCTTGGGATTTGAGGATTTGCAGGAAGTCCGTAAACTTCCGGCTTATCGACCAACAGGTAAAAGACGTTCAATCCTCCTTTTCCGCTGGCAGGATCGTACAAAATATCCTTATCCCCATAAATATACGCTTCTTTAACTCCCCTTTCATGGAGGGTTGCAACACGTTTTTTGGCGCGTTCCATGAGCTCATCCACATCCCCAAATTGAATAGATTGAGTAGGACAGGCCTGGGCACAGGCAGGTTGTAATCCTACCTGAAGGCGATCATAGCACAGGGTACATTTATGGACTTTGCCATCCCATTCTCCATAAGAGATCACTCCAAATGGACAGGCGGCCACGCAGTCCCGGCAGCCATTACACACCTCTGGCTGGACGTAGACGGAATCAAATTCCGTCCGAATGAGGGAACCCGTAGGACAAACTTCCAAACAGGGGGCGTTGACGCAGTGCTTACAACAATCACTCATCATGAGCCAGCGGCTTTGTTGCGTTCGATCCTCCGAGAATTGCTCTATAAATTTCACATGCCGCCAGTTGACGGAGGAGAGATGTCCGGTATTATCGTAGCTGGTTCCTAAAAGGTGAGGAGGGTGTTCGTGGACATGCTCAAAGGCATTGGGTAGCTTATCCTGATTCCACTCCCGACAAGCCACCTGGCAGGCTTTACAACCTATGCAAACGGTCGTATCTGTGAAAAAACCTTTGGCTCGCACGACCATATGAATAATGAAAGGTGTAGGGAAGTGTGGGAGTATGGGAGTTGAAATCCTTACACCCCCACACTTCTTTCATCCTTTAAACATTGGCAGTCCGTTGTCTTCTTCCCTTTCGGATATTACAGGTAAATACTTTTCCTTCGTGGATGGTTACGTTGGGGTCCCCTACCAGGGCACTTAAATTGTTAACAATATCTCCTTTGACAACCCCTTGATAACCCCAATGCCAGGGCATCCCTATCTGATGGATAATCTTTCCATCTCCCAATCTGAAGGGTCTCAAACGTCGGGTAACCAGGGCTTTCGCTTCGATTTCTGCACGGGGAGTTATAATGGTTACCCAATCCCCATTTTGAATTCCTTTTTCTCCGGCAAGTTCCGGACTGATTTCAACAAAAAGTTCCGGTTGAAGTTCAGCAAGCCAGGGCAACCAGCGGCTCATAGTCCCGCTCAGGTGGTGTTCCGTCAGGCGATACGTGGAAATGACAATGGGATAGTTGGGATCTCCCACTTTAATGTACTCATTTCCTTTCAAGTCGAACCGTATAACAACGGGATTAACCTGTTGTTTATACATGGGATTTTCAACCGGTGTTTCCATAGGTTCATAGTGGGTGGGAAGGGGTCCATCGAGTAATCCACTGGGTGCAAAGAGCCATCCTTTCCCATCGACCTTCATAATGAAAGGATCCGCTCCAGAGTGTGCGTCTAATCCCAAACCATCTGGTTTAGCGGGAGCATCCGGTGGCTTGGTTGCGGGGAAATCCGGAATGTCGTAGCCAACCCATTTCCCTTTCTTTCCACCCCCGGCATCGGCTTCGGGATCCCACCAGATATATTTCTTTCTTTCAGACCAGGGTTTACCACTGGGGTCCGCCGAGGCTCGATTATAGAGAATACGCCGGTTAGCTGGCCAGGCAAAACCCCATCCAAGACTCACATAATTATCTGGATTTCGGGAAGCCGCCAGGTTTTTTCCTTCCTCAGGAATAATACCGCTATAAATCCATCCTCCCGCAGCCGTCGTACCATCATCCTTCAACTCGGTAAAGCTCTTAACCGGTTTTTTATCGGCCACGGTATAGCCGTTGATTTCCTTCATGACCAGATAAGGATCTGCCTCATGCTCACCGTAATCCCATGTCATATCTAAAATGGGTCGATCCTTGGGATCGGTACTTCCGGCATAGAGTTTCTTTAACCGTTTGCCTAGGTCGTAAACAAAATCTAGATCGGAACGCGCATCTCCCGGTGGGTCTACGGCTTTATCATGCCATTGAACCATGCGCTGCGTGTTGGTAAAACTTCCGGCCTTCTCGGCGACGGCTGCAGCTGGAATGAAAAATACCTCCGTTTTGATATCCTCTGAACGGACGCCTTCTCGTTTCCAGAATGCCGCCGTTTCCGTCTCATAAAGGTCCAATACCACCATCCAGTCCAGATCTGCCAGACCCTGCCTCTGGAATTCTGCATTTTGTCCTCCTACCGCCGGGTTTTGTCCGAAGGCGAAGAATCCTTTGACTTTTCCTTCCTTCATTCCAACAAACATGGGCATATGGGAATGGTCTCCGATGATCTTAGGCAAATAATCGTAGGCAAAGTTATTTTCTTTTGTGGCAGCATCTCCATACCAGGCCTTCAGAAGACTTACGATATATTTGGGTGTATTATGCCACCAGCCTGTTGCCGGTGTTTCGGTAAGGATGTATTCTTCCAGAGTTGCATGTTTTTTAAGGGCACTGGGCTGGGCCAAATAGCCGGGAAGAACGTTGTAAAGGGTTGCCAGATCTGTAGAACCTTGAATGGTCGCATGGCCTCGCAGCGCCAGAATTCCACCACCTGGACGACCAATATTCCCTAAAAGAAGCTGTAATATCGCTGCCGCTCGAATATACTGTACTCCTACGGTATGCTGGGTCCAACCCACGGCATAGCAGAATACGGTGGTTTTCTCCCGACCCGAGTTTTTAGTAATGGTTTCTGCAACCTTGAGAAACAGATCTTTAGGAGTTCCGCAGACCTTTTCTACCATCTCCGATGTATATCGGGCGTAATGACGCTTCAAAATTTGGAAAACGCAATTAGGATCTTGTAAGGTCAGATCTTGTTTGGGTTTACCTTTATGATTGGCTTTAACTTTTTCGCTGAAACTATCTCCGGCCGGTTCTAGATTAACCGGTTCATACTGATACTGCCAGGTTTTGTTGTCGTATTTTCGGCTCTCCGGATTGTAACCCGAGAAAAGCCCATTCAGATCCTCGGTATCTTTATATTCAGGATTAATGAGCGTAGCGGCATTGGTATAAGCCAGCACATACTCCTTAAAATAGAGTTCGTTCTGGATTACATAATTGATCAAAGCCCCCAGGAAAACGATATCGGTTCCGGCTCGAATAGGAACATAGATATCCGCCATGGCCGAAGTTCGGGTAAATCTGGGATCGATATGAATGAGCGTGGCTCCCTTGGCCTTGGCCTTCATCGGCCATCGGAATCCCACAGGATGACACTCCGCCATGTTACTTCCCATAATGACAATACAATCACTATGTTGGGTATCCTGTTGAAAAGTCGTGGCACCCCCTCTACCGTATGAAACGCCCAGACCGGGCACCGTCGAGGAGTGTCATATCCGAGCCTGGTTTTCGATATAAACGACCCCCAGGGAACACATGAGCTTTTTGATCAGATAATTCTCCTCATTGTCAATGGTAGCCCCTCCCAGAGAAGCAATCCCCAGCGTATGGTTGACTACTTTTTCTTCCCCGGTTGCAGGATTCTTCCAAGTCCTGACAAAGGTCTCATCCCGGGTCTTTTTCACGCGCTGCGCAATCTGATCCATAGCCCAATCTAGCGACTTTTCTTCCCATTTATCGCTTCGGGGAGCTCGATATAAGACTTTGGTGATCCGCAACGGGTTCACAGCGAGTTGATAGGTTGCGGCTCCTTTTGGGCATAGATTGCCTTGATTCACCGGGCTATCCGGGTTACCCTCGATATTGACAATCTTCCCATCCTGGACATGAATAATTTGTCCACATCCTACGGCACAGTATGGGCAGACACTGGGCACAGCCTTGGCTTTTCGAATACGAAGCTCCTGGGCATGGGCAATGACCGGATTTAAGTTCAATCCCAGGTCCGTAAGTCCACCCATCGCCAGACCTGCCGCAGCCCCACCTGAAATTTTAAGGAAACCTCGTCGGGAAATATCCATGTGTGAATCCTATGGGCAAATAGACAAGATTTGCAGGATTTACAAACATCCTGTTAATCCTGTAAATTCTGTCTATTTAAATAAATAGTAAAAATCTCCTCTCCTCCATACTTTACCTAAGCATACACTTGAGTGGAAAATTTCGTCAAGAAGAAAATATAAATTCCTCATTTATTCTATACTTTTGCAGTTTTTAACCCTTAATCTACAAAGGGCCCTGAAGAGGATAGAAGTAGGGGAATATGGAAGTGTGGGAGTATGGAAGTATGGGAGTGCGGGAGTATGGGCGTAAATTCTCCTACTTCTACCCTCCTATACGTCCATCCTTTCATCATTTCCCTGGTCCTTCGTGGATGGACAAAAAGTAATTAAAAAATATAAAAAGTGTAAAATATTAAAATATAGTAAAAGTATAGATGTATTAAATACCTTGAAAAGGATTTGGATTTGATTAAAAATAGAGTTGATTTTTAGATTCTTTAGCGATAATCTATTCCTATATTTTCATAGGAACTCTTACCCCTTCATCGTTAGAATAACCCTATTTTATGGTTGGTTTAAGACATAAAATACGTGGCCTGGATAAGCTTACCTCTTGCTTCCAGAAACCTACGTCCAGATCTGCCGGTTTACTGGTCATTCTTATGGCTGCCAGTCTTGCCGGTAACTACTTTAAATTCTCCTTTCTGTTGGGTGTAGATTTTTTATTCGGTAGTATTGCCGTATGGCTCGTACTGTACCTGTATGGAATGTCATGGGGCATATTGGCGGCCATCCTTAGTTCTACCTATACCTACATTCTCTGGCATCATCCCTATGGAATCTTCCTCTTTACCTGTGAAGCCCTGTTTGTAGGAATGTGGCTGCATCGTAAGTCGGTAAATCTTGTCTTGTTAGTTGGGATTTACTGGCTTCTGATTGGGATGCCCTTGGTCGTATTGTTTTACCTGAAAGTTTTACATTTTGAAGCCATACAAATGGGGATTATTCTACTCAAAGATGCCGTTAATGGGATCTTTAATGCGTTGATTGCCAGTTTAATTCTTACCTATTTACCCCTTCCCCGATGGACCGGTTATCCCTTGAAGGGATATTCGGCTTGTTTCCACACGACTTTATTTGATTTATTAGTGGCCTTTGTGTTCTTTCCGACTCTTTTACTGACTATGGCGGATAGTCGGCGAGAGGTAAAGCAAATAGAAGCAGACATCAAAACCCATCTGGAACAGAGATCTGCTCAACTGGTGGGTAATCTTCGTCTGTGGTATCAACAACATCTACGGGCCCTGAATGAACTGGCTCAAATGGTAGCCGGAACCGATATGATTCCGTCCCCTGAGTTACAGCGAAGCACAAAACTGGTAAAAGAGACCTTTCCAGACTTTCACGCTGTCTATATTGCTAACTCAGAAGGTACAACCCTTGCGTTTTACCCCCCAACGGATGAACAGGGAAAATCCACCCTGGGTTTGAATTTTTCAGATAGACCTTACTTTAAAGAGTTAAAAGCCACTTTACGGCCTGTGATATCCGAGGTGTTCCTGGGGCGTGTGGGAGCTCCGCATCCCATTACTACCATAGCGGTACCCATACTTGTGGAAAATAACTTCCGGGGTTTTACTTTCGGAGCGTTGGAGTTAAGCTACCTCGGTGAGCTTCTTCGGTTAAATTCTCCCCTTAAAGGATTACAGGCTACCCTGGTAGATCGTAACAATCGGGTGATTGCCACCACACTTCCGGACTATCTACCTCTGCAAGTGTTTGACCGTCGCCAGAAAAGCAAGGAAATCCGCTCTTTGGACGAATCGACCCATCAATGGTTGCCGATTGATAAAAATATTCCGGCCATGGAGAATTGGAAGAAATCCTTCTATCTCAAAGAGACTCCCCTGGGAGAAGATATCCCCTGGATTTTGATTGGGGAAGAAGCCCTGGCCCCTTATCAAGATTACCTGCAAGGGGTTTATATCAAAAGATTTGTTGTAATATTAATCCTTGCTACATTGGCGTTTGTCCTGTCGACTCTCTTAAGCCGCCGGTTGGCGAACCCTCTATCGAGGCTGGCAGAGGTAACCACCGATCTACCCCACAAGCTCCTTAATCAAGAAACGATTAAGTGGCCAAACGGTCTGGTAGTGGAGATGAATTCCCTAATTAATAACTTCCAGCTTATGATCCATACCCTCAGACAGAATTTTCAAGAAGTCCAGCAAGCCAAAGAGAAACTGGAGGAACGTACCCAGGAATTATCAAGAATCAACCGGGAACTTGAAGCCGAGATCCATGAACGTAAACGCGTGGAAGAAGCCTTGCGGGAAAATGAGAAACGATTGAGGTTGGCCCTGGAAGCTAATCAAATGGGGACTTGGGACTGGAACATCTCAACCGGTGAAGTTACCTGGTCTGAGAGTATGGCCTCTGTATTTGGAATACCACTCCATGCCTTTGAGGGAACCTATGAAGCTTTTCTTAACTTCGTTTATTCCGAGGATCGTGAATCGGTGATCCAAGCCACCAGGCAAGCTATTCAGGGAGGAGTAATTTACAATAGTGAATTTCGCATTGTCCGGCCCGATGGTACGGTCCGTTGGATAACAGACAGAGGTCAGGTTTTTTATAATGAAGGGGGCCATCCCTTACGCATGGTAGGGGTCAGTGCAGATGTAACCGAGCGTAAGCAGGCTGAACGGCGTTTAGCCGCCCAGTATGGTGTATCCCGCACATTAGCAGAATCTACCACGCTGGGAGATGCGCTTCCAAAAATCCTTCGAGCTATTTGTGAAAGTTTAGAATGGAGGGTGGGAGCCCTTTGGAGAATTGATCATCAGGCCAATGTGCTACGTTGTGAAGAAGTCTGGCATATATCCACTTTAAGGGTTACAGAATTTGAGGCGGTTACCCGAAAGATCACTTTCTCACCGGGAGTTGGATTACCCGGGCGTATCTGGGCCTCTGGGGAACCTGCCTGGATTCCAGACGTGGTTAAAGATCCCAACTTCCCCCGAGCGGCCGTCGCTGCTAAAGAAGGGCTACATGGGGCTTTTGGTTTTCCCATCCGGCTGGGAAGCGAGATCCTGGGAGTTGTTGAATTCTTCAGTTCCAGAATCGAGCAGCCTGATAAAGATTTACTGGAAGTCATAGCATCGATTGGCAGCCAAATCGGCCAATTTATCGAACGGAAGCGAGTAGAAAAAGAACGGGCTCAACTCCTGATTCGGGAACATGTTGCGCGTACGGAGGCTGAAGAATCCAAGAAGCGCCTTGAATTCCTGGCCGAAGCCAGCAAATTACTGGCCTCCTCGTTGGACTATCCCACTACCCTGACCAGTGTAGTACGCCTCGCAGTACCTTACCTGGCAGACTGGTGTGCCATCGATATAGTCCTGGAAGACCAATCCATTCGCCACCTGGAGGTGGCCCATGTCGATCCGATGAAAGTTGAATTGGCCCGGGCTCTCCAGCAGCGTTATCCGGTAGATCCTGACTTACCCTACGGTACTCCAAAGGTCTTACGTACCCATCAATCTGAGATCTATCCAGAAATACCCGATTCGCTGCTCCTGGCCATCGCCCAGGATGCAGAGCATCTTAAGATCTTACAGGAGTTGGGTCTTAAATCGGCCATGATCGTACCCCTCTTGATCCGTGGACGGGCTATTGGAACGATTACCTTTGTATCCGCAGAGTCTGGCCGTCAATACGGCCCTTCCGACCTGGCCTTAGCCGAAGAGTTAGCCCATCGTGCAGCTAATGCCATCGATAATGCAAAACTTTTCCATGAAATTCAAGAGGCCAACCGGCGTAAAGATGAATTCCTGGCCATGCTGGCCCACGAACTCCGTAATCCTTTGGCCCCTATTCAGAATACCTTGCACCTGATGACTTTGCGTAGTGAAAACAATCTGACTCTCAAGCAATCCATAGACCTCCTGGAAAGACAGATCCGGCACATGGCCCGACTTCTCGATGATTTGCTGGATGTTTCCCGAATTACCCGGGGGAAGGTTCAGTTGCAAAAAGAACTTCTAAATTTATCCACCGTGATCACCCAGGCCGTTGAAACCAGTCGTCCCTTCATTGAATCCCGTAAGCACCAACTGTTGATCTCCTTACCTTCAGAACCCCTATGGCTGGAAGCGGATCCGGTCCGACTCGAACAGGTTTTTGTTAACCTTTTAAATAACGCCGCCAAGTACACCGATATAGGAGGGCGTATCTGGCTAAAGCTGGAAAAAGAAGGTAATGAGGCTATACTCCGGGTTCGAGATACTGGTATAGGGATCTCACCCGAGATGCTACCCCGAGTTTTTGATTTGTTTACCCAGGCCAATAACTCCCTGGATCGCTCACAGGGTGGACTTGGAATTGGACTTACGCTGGTACGGAGCCTAGTTGAAATGCATGGAGGAAGCGTATCCGCTTACAGTGCAGGTCTTGGTCAGGGAAGTGAATTTGTCGTGCGTCTTCCCATTTTGTCAGGGACGCAGGGGCCCGGGGACGTGGAGACCCAGAGAGAAGAAGACTCCCGCACCGCCAGGTCACCCTATCGTCGTATCCTGGTCGTGGACGACAATATAGATGCGGCCATGACGCTCAGTGATCTGTTAAAAATGTGGGGTTATGAAGTACAAACGGTCCACAATGGTCTGGCAGCCCTTGAAATAACCCAAACTTATCAACCCGATGTGGTCTTATTAGATATCGGTTTGCCTGAAATGGACGGCTATGAAGTCGCCCAACAGCTACGACAAAAAAGTGATAAAATTATATTAATAGCCCTGACGGGGTATGGACAGGAGGAGGACCGACGCCGATCTCAAGAGGCTGGATTCAATTATCATTTTACCAAACCAGTCAACCTCACTGCTTTACAGAGTATATTAAATACTAAGCATCAAGAGTTTCTGTAAAGCACCTGGAATTTCGATATAAGAATAGCTCCGTAAGAGCAACCGATTGATAGCAAAACCTATCAACTCAACAACTGAGCTCCGGAGAAACGACCTGTTTGCCCGACCGGCAGGTCTGTTCAGGGAATTTCCCTTATATCGAAATTCGACATTTTTTTATTGATTATTGACTTGACAGGCTCCTATATTTTTTACTCTATAAATTGAATCCTTCTCCGTAAATCATTCGGGGAATCGAGATAACCTTCACATTTTACAAGAAAGAGAGGAGAATATCAGCGGCTATGGAATTAAGTAACTCCCTTAAAGAAGCCCCTTACCGATTAGATAAAGTATCTATATTGGAAGATTTGAGATCTAACGAAAAAGTAGGCTTGAGTTCTGAGGAAGCCAGGAGACGGCTGGACCGGTTTGGTCCCAATGTACTCAAAGAAACAGAGAAAACCACCTTATGGGAGATGTTTTTAGGTCAGTTTGAAGACGTTTTGGTAGGGATTCTACTGGCCGCCACCGTCATCTCCTTTATATTGTGGCTCTACGATCCGGGTGAAGAGGCCTACCCCTATGATAGTATCATCATCTTGCTCATCGTTCTGGCCAATGCCATTCTAGGAGTTATCCAAGAATATCGGGCCGAGAAATCCCTGGAAGCCCTCAAAAAGTTATCGGCTCCTTCGGCTGTTGTCCTGAGAGATGGTCAAAAACAAAGGATACCTGCCCGAGAGGTGGTACCCGGAGATATTCTCTTTCTGGATTCTGGGGATAAAGTAGCTGCCGATGCCAGGTTAATCGAAGTGATTAACCTGGAAGCCGATGAAAGCGCATTGACCGGGGAAAGCGTCCCTGTCAGTAAGACAACCCACCCTCTGGAAGGGGAGGTAGAAATCGGAGATCGTAAGAACATGGTATTTATGGGGACCACCATTACCTATGGTCGAGGTAAAGCCGTAGTGGTTGCTACTGGTATGAAGACCGAAATTGGAGCTATTGCTGAAATGATGCAGGCTACGGAAAAAGAAGCAACTCCTTTACAAAAAAATTTGGATCAGGTAGGTAAGCAACTGGGAATAGTCATTTTAATCATCTGTGGGGTGGTGGCCCTTACCGGTATCCTGGAGCATGGAAAGTATACTTTACAGGATGCTTTACAGATGTTTTTATTTGGGGTAGCCTTAGCCGTGGCGGCCATTCCGGAGGGTCTACCTGCCGTGGTAACTGTTGCTTTGGCCATCGGGGTTCAAAAAATGGCGGCAAAAAACTCCATCGTCCGTAAGTTATCCGCCGTTGAAACCCTGGGTTCGACTACGGTCATCTGTAGTGATAAAACTGGAACTTTGACCCGGAATGAAATGACGGTTCGTAAAATCTGGCTGGACGGGAAAGTCATCGAGGTAACCGGGGAAGGCTACGAACCAAAGGGGGAATTCCTCTATAACGGGACACCCTACAACCATAAAGATTTAGAACATCTTTTGCGGATTGCTGCCCTTTGCAGTAACGCCCGGCTCGTTCAGCGGGCCGATCGTTGGGAGATCGATGGGGATCCGACGGAGGGTGCCCTGGTTGTTGCGGCTGAAAAGGCAGGTCTTCGAATCGAAACCTTGGAAGCTGCTTATCCCCGGTTAGGAGAAATTCCCTTCAGCTCCGAACGGATGAGAATGACTACAATTCATCGGGATGGGGAACGACTGGTAGCCTACGTAAAAGGAGCTCCAGAAGTTATACTTTCCCTCTGTGATTATATCCATCTGGATGGAAAAATTCAACCGTTGACTCTGGAATTACGGGAAAGAATTCTTAAACAAAACGAAGAAATGTCTCAGCAAGCCTTACGAACCCTGGGCTTCGCCTATCGAGACCTCTCGGAGCTATTTAAAATGGGAAGTGAAATTGGATCTGGAGAAGACGAGGTGCGTCAAATAGAATCCAGACTTGTTTTCCTGGGACTTATTGGAATGATCGATCCACCCAGGAAAGAAGCTATCATGGCCGTGGAAAAATGTAAAAAGGCAGGGATCCGGCCGGTTATGATCACAGGGGATCATAAACTTACCGCCATAGCCATTGCCAGAGAGCTCAATATGATCTCTAATCCCTCTACCCAGGTTTTAACCGGAAAAGACCTGGAGGCGTTGGATTCGGAGAAACTCAGTGAGATAGCCGAAGAAGTTGTTGTATATGCAAGGGTCAGCCCTGAGCACAAAGTCCGGATTGTAGATGCTTTGAAGGCACGAAATCATATTGCCGCCATGACAGGGGACGGTGTGAATGACGCACCGGCCCTTAAAAAAGCAGATATCGGAGTTGCCATGGGCAAGGGGGGAACAGAGGTAGCCAAAGAAGCCAGTGATATGATCCTGGCCGATGACAATTTTGCTACCATTGTGGCTGCGGTTGAAGAAGGGCGGGCTATTTTCGATAATATCCGGAAATTTATCAGCTACCTTTTATCCAGCAACGTGGGCGAAGTCGTGAGTATGTTTCTTGGAGTTATGCTGGCCAACGTACTGGGACTTCTGGATGCCAAAGGTCTAGCTTTTCTGCCCCTGACGGCGACTCAAATTCTCTGGATTAATCTGGTAACCGATGGATTCCCGGCCCTTGCTCTGGGGGTAGATCCTAAAGATCCTCGAATCATGAGTCTCCCTCCTCGAAGTTCCAAAGAGCAGGTTATCTCCAGGCGGATGTGGTACATGATCTTTACCCTGGGAACCTGGATCGGACTGGGGACTCTGTTTATACTGGATGCCTATTATCCCGGTGGATTACTGGAATGGAATCCCGACGTCGAGCCGGATCACAGCCGAACTATGGCTTTTACGACGATGGTTATGTTTGAAATGTTCAACGCTTTTAACTTCCGGAGTTTTAACACAAGTGTTTTCAAAGTCGGGATATTCAAAAACCGATGGCTTTTGGCTGCTATCAGCCTTTCGATTATCTTACATTTTGTCGTACTTTATACCCCTGCGTTGCAAAGGGCTTTTCATACCGTTCCTCTTGGATGGAGGGATTGGATGATCTGTATAGGAATCGGGAGTACGGTTCTTATTTTAGGAGAGATTGCCAAGCAGTTGGGGTGGTTTAGGACCTAGTACTGCATTAAAAGGGGAGAAGGAGTCCAACATGAAAAAACGGCAGTTAGGAAAAGGTGGACCTATTGTTTCCGCTCTGGGACTTGGCTGTATGGGCATGTCTGAATTTTACGGTTCCCGGGATGATCAAGAATCTATAGCGACCATTCATCGAGCTTTAGACCTGGGGATTAACTTCCTGGATACTGCAGACATGTACGGAATGGGCCATAACGAAGAGCTTATTGGGAAGGCCATCCGGGGTCGTCGGGACCAGATCATTCTGGCAACTAAATTCGGTAATGTTCGTGGGAAAGACGGCAGTTTCTTAGGGGTGAATGGAAAACCCGAATACGTCCGATCGGCTTGCGAAGCGAGTCTACGTCGGTTGGGTGTAGAAGTAATAGATCTTTATTATCAGCATCGGGTAGATCCCCAAACTCCCATTGAAGAAACGGTAGGGGCCATGGCTCAATTGGTTCGGGAAGGTAAGGTTCGCTTTTTAGGTCTTTCGGAAGCAGCCCCTCAGACGATCCGCCGGGCCCATGCTGTGCACCCCATCACCGTACTACAAACTGAATACTCCTTATGGACCCGTGATCCGGAGAAGGAGATTCTTCCGACCTGCCGGGAGCTGGGGATTGGGTTCGTTGCCTATAGTCCGTTAGGCAGAGGTTTTCTAACCGGTCGAATCAAGAACCCGGAGGATTTAGAAAAAGATGATCGTCGACTCAGTTTTCCCAGATTCCAGGACGAAAATCTTCGGCGTAACCTCGAACTGGTTCGACGGATCGAGGAAATTGCAGCAGAAAAGGGTTATCGACCCTCCCAGCTTGCCCTGGCCTGGTTATTGGCACAGGGAGAAGATATTGTACCCATTCCGGGTACCAAACGGCGGAAATATCTGGAAGAAAACTTAGGGGCTTTAGAAATAGAACTGACCGCAAACGACCTGGCCCGTATCCAGGCAGCAATACCTCCTGAAGCCGTGGTGGGAACGCGTTACCCCGAGGCCGGGATGCGAACGGTCCATAGATAGTACGAAGACCGGGTCGATCTTCTACTCATTAACCCTTGCCTAGAGGCAGATTTGAAACCTGCCTCTACCTTATTAAACGCAAATTGGTGTTATAGCAAGGCTATCAGGCCAAAAGCTAAGGATACTATAAGGACGTAAATAACAAAGAATATCAGGCCATATCCCATGATGTCCCGGAAGTGGAGTTTGGCGACCCCTAAAAGAGGAATTGCCCAAAAGGGTTGAATAATGTCCGTCAACATATCTCCCCAGGCATAGGCAATGACGGTAAAGTTGAGGTTCGTGCCGATGGTTTTAGCTGCCTGAATCACATAGGGAGCTTCCACAGCCCATTTAGAACCCCCCGAGGGGATGATATAATTGAGAATCCCCGAATACCAGACGATGAAGAAGGGATAGGTTTTTGCCGTGGCAATCGAGACAAACCAATTGGCAAGAACATCCTGCAACCCGGAAAACTTGATAATTCCAAAAATACCTGCATAAAAAGGAAACTGAATCACAACACCCCAAATAAAACGGCCTCCCTCTTCGGCAGCCTTCAAAAAAGAAGCCGGTGTCCAGTGAAAGAGAATTCCCAGCATCAAGAAGATAAAATTCACCACGTTGATATTAATCCCGTTTACCCCTTTATCGCCAAACCACCAGACCAGCCAGACAATTCCGGCTAATCCAACGATAAGATTGACCCACGGGGAACGTTCTATCCAAAGAGCCGGCGTCAGGGTTTGATGACCAGATTTGACTTTGTCCTCTTCCTCCTGCCCTTCCTTAAAAAGAAGGGGGTCTACTTCAACGACATGTCCTCTATCCGGATGCATGAGAGGGGCCAAGACGGTCAGTACGATCAGCACAACCAGGGCTAGGGCGAGATTAAACGGATGAAAAATGGTTTCATAGACCGGAATAATTCCCAAATCCTTCTCCATAAAATGCTTGGGGGTTGCGACCAGGAGGGGAGCCGAGGCAGACAGGCCCGAATGCCATATGGTTCCTAAACCCAGGTAGGCACAGCATACCAGGAGTCGATAGTCCACTCCCCTTTGTCGCCGAACCATAAAACGAACAAAAACGGCACTTCCTACAATGCTTAACCCCCAATTGATCCAGGCTGTAACCATGGAAACAAAGGCCATTAAAGCCACAGCACTTTGAGGAGACCTGGGAAGTCCTGCTAACTGATCCAATATTTTGCTGAAAGGTCTGGACACGGCCAGGATATAACCGGTCATAATGATCAGGCACATCTGCATGGCGAAACTCAAAAGCTCCCAAAAGCCATTTCCCCAATACTGAATTAACTGGTACCAGGTTGAGGAGGTAAAAATCAGCCCTAACGCATAGGTTATCAAAGTTAAAAAAACTGCAATGACATAGGAATCCGGAACCCAACGGGTACTCCATTGGGTTAAAATAATAGCAATTCTCTGTAACATAGCCCCACCCTCCTACGCATCAAGCTAAGGATTAGATTAGACCTGGGGTTTAGACACCCCCTTAATCCCTATAGATATAGGTATCAGGACAAGAAGGTTAACTCCGGCGGGACAACCTGTTGATAGCCCCTGGTGTAAGCCAGGGGAAACAGAATCCTATCCTCCCCTAGGCCCCAGCGGGGCAACCTGTTTAACAGGCCGTTATAGAGCTTGAAAAAATTCTGAATTTCTGAATCTCCCCCAACCTGTGTCGGAGGCTACCAACTGATCGCCCCTGGCGGGGCTTTTCAGCTTATCCCGGTGCATAGACCCCTAACCCCCCTTAAAGGGGGAATTCGGCAGCAACCTTCTAAATCCCCCTGGAAGTGTTCAGATCGAAAATAAGGCTTTTCCCCTTCTTAGCTTGATGCGTATGGCTTCACTCCTCCCGTTAAAAATTTATATAATACCCCGGGCATACATTATAAGTTTATAAATACCCTCCCGAACCTTTTTGCGATCCTTAGAACCAACTCTCCAAGCAAGAAGGATAAAAGGTGAAAATTGAAAAAAGCAATAAAAATATTTAAAAAGTCGCCAGTCTTTCCTATCCCGACCACTTTCCCCTTGACTTTTACTTTTTTACTCTTTACGATACTTTTAGTTATTGTAGCTTTTTCTTCTCCTTACATGTTCTATTTTCATTGGAAAAGGAATGTTTTATGGAACCTTTAATAACCATCGGTAAACTGGTAGGCTTACCTGCAGCAGCAGGTTTAAATGCCTATGCCACCCTTTTGACCTTTGGTCTGTTGCTACGATTCCATTTAATCATAGATCCCGAATATCTCTCCCCTAAATTTCAAACGTTTGCCTCGGATGGGGTCTTATGGATCGCCTTTATCTGTTATGTGTTAGAATTTCTGGCCGATAAAATTCCCGGTGTCGATCATGTATGGGATGCCATCCATTCCCTTATTCGCCCCTTTGTAGGTGCGTTACTGGCCTTCTATAGCATAGGTGCTTTGGATCCGGATGCCAGTTATGCCCTTGTTGCCCTCGCCACCATCCTGGGCGGCGGAGTTGCCGCAGCTACCCATACCACCAAGGCCACCGTTCGCCTTGTTTCCACCAAGGCCACCCTCGGAATGGGAAATTGGTTTTTGAGTCTTTTTGAAGATGTCGTCGCTATTGTAGGATCTTATCTGGCCGTTACCCATCCCTCACTGGCCGGTGCCCTGGTTATCATCTTTCTGGTTCTGTTTGCGCTGCTCTTCCCGAAAATCTTAAAGCTCAGTCACTCTTTTATGCTGAAGCTAAGCTATGGTTTAAGAGCGCTTTTTTCCGGCTCTAAGAAGGTTTCTCCTGAAGAGGTTTCCTGGATTGAGCCGATTCCCACCAAAGATTATCAGAAGCTTAAGAACTATCTTTTAAATGGAGAGACCATCCATGTTCTTCTAAGAAACATTCAGGGGACCTTAGGGACCGGAGGGCCTGGGTGGTTTATCATAACCGATCGGCGTCTGATCCTCATGGGTAAGAAATGGTTCCGCTGGCAGTTTCAGGATATTCCCCATGAAAAAATTATCAATCTGGGCGTAAAACAGGGTCTTTTATCCGATTCGTTAATCATCTATACTCCCCATACCAGTGAAAAAATCTCGTTATTTAAAGATCCCCAGAGAAATATCAGGCTTCTCGTGGACAAGCTTCAAAAGGTAGCCAGGTAAGGGTTATAGGGTAACCCCCAGGTAGCATTTACTGTACCCGAACCCAGATATTTTCCTTAACCGGGGCTTCCAGAGGATTGGTGAAAAGACCTACACCGATTAAGAAGTCTCCTTTTTGTTTGGGGTGAAATTTAAAGGTAAAGGTAAAGGAACCTTCAGCGTCCACATCACTCCAGAAGGTTAAGGCCTGTTGATTTAAATTATCCAGTTGGGGTTCAAAACGAAGACCGACTTTTTCAACCCCGGGGTGAATTACTTTACCGCTGATGGTGATCTTTTTCTTGGTAGGATATACCAGGGGTAGGGGGGAGTCCAGGAGGATACCTTCCAGGGTTTCCACGGGGGCTTGTGGAACCAGCTCAAAATCTTTAGGCAGATAAATAAGGGCTGCTTCTAACCTGCTTTCCGGGCTTCCGATTAACTTAAGTCGAACAGGGGTTTCCGACGCCTTTAACCGCAGATACTGAACTCCCATCGCCTCTATACTACTCTCAAAGGGGCGTTTTTCGAGCTTCTCCTTGTGGAGATTTATAACCTTCTCTGCCGGGCCATTGAGAAAATGTCGAATGGGAACCCGAAAGATCTGAATAGGAGCCTGGAGACCCCTGAGGTTAAGGGATCGATAATTAAAGACAGGATCGGGATTCAAGCCGGTACCGCTAAGAAACAGAGCCGCTGCCCAATCTCGATACAAAGTGGGAAAATCGATTCCTGTGGCCGCTTCAACGTTGGCAATTCCACGCTTCTCACTCTGGACTAATTTAGGTAAAATCGATTCCCCGTATCTATCCAGCAAATATCGCATAAATAGATAAATGGCTCCCAGAGTTCCCTGATTCTCACCATAGGGTTTTGTAAAGTAAAGGAGGGAATAGTTTTGAGGCGATGAAAGAAAGGTATAGGCATGGGTAATCGTCCCTTGACTTCCATACAGGTACTCGGCCAGATAAGAAAATCCCTCATCCAACCAGCGCTCTTCCGGATAGGTATGCCGTAAGAAAACCCGCTGGTTGATGTTGATAAGATGTTGAAGTTCGTGGGCCAGGGTTGCCGTAAAGAAATGAGTCGGAACCCGGTAGGGAGGTACCCGTAGAAAGATGGTTTCTTGTTTATTGCTGTAGGGAACATCCGGAAATAGATCCTTCTGGTCAAAAAAAGCCGCGTGGTTGGAAACCATGCCGGTAATCACAATGGTAATTCGGGAATCCCCATTGATATCCGACTCTGCACCAAAGTGGGTTCGACCAGAGGGATAAATTTCGTTATCGAACCGGGTTCCTATTTCCTCTATTTGATCGGGAGGCATAAAGTCATCTGGAATGTTTTTATCTCGATAAATCAGACATCTCTGCCCATGAAACTTTAAATCAGCCGATACCTTCACAAACTTGTCGGGTTCTTCTACCCGTCGGACCCAGAAATCTCTGGTTGTATCCGGGGAGCTCATCGGAGAAGATTCAGAAGACTCTACGAACTGAGAAGGGTAGACCGAACGACGGCGAAAGTAGTATTCAGCGTAAGCCGTGGCGGTGGGAATCGTAGTCTTCTGAACGTATAAGGGAAGTTTAATCTTTTTTGAAAAGCCTCTTTCCGAAATAAGACGAATCGGGTAGCTCCCCGGCTGTTGACTCAACGAGTAAACCATCAACAACACGTCGAAGTTCTTTGTATCGACTGTGAAAATGCCGGTTCGGTTACCCTGGTTATCATCGGTCATAGGAATAGGAACGACCTCACCTATCCTAGGTAATCCGTTATCGGAGGGGATCTCTTCGGCGTTAAGTTCGAAGGGTAAAGAGCAAAAGGCAACAAACAAAACGTAGAAATAAACCCTGTGAACCCTGTCTGGTTTCATGGTCGGCTCCCCTACAGAGGCTATTTAATTTCTTGAATTTACTCCTTCCGGCCAAGAATAAATAAAAATTTCTTTTATTTCTATTCTCCTTTCCTGGCCTGCCTGGATTAAAAATGAGTCATCTCCAAAGGGCAGAATTTACAAATTTCTAATCCAGTGAATACTCTACGGCCTGTTTAATCGCCGAGACACCGATATCATAATGGTCATAAAGCTCTTTTCGTGTTCCGGACTGGCCGAATTCATCGACTCCCAGGGTGATCATTCGAGTTCCGAAAACTCCTCCGATAAACGAGAGGGCATGGGAATGTCCATCCATTACCGTCACAATAGGTACCTGTCTTTCCTCAGGAGGAATAAGTTTCTCCAGATGGAAGGTCAAACGGAGTTGAGGATTTTTCATCCTTAATTTATTCACCTGATGGTAGCCCTGGTATAACAATCCGGGACTTGTGATGTTAATGACATTGGCATAGATTCCTTTTTCAAGTAGCTCCTGACTGGCCTGGATACACTCGGGCACCATTACTCCGGTCACGAAAATATTGACTACATTGACGCCGGGTTCGTAATCCGGTTTCTTAGAATAATCGATTAATCGGTAACCCCCTTTGATAACATTTTCCCGGAGGGCTGCGACCTGCTCTTTATTGTCTAATACTTCATAGGGGAAGAGGTCCTGGGGGATAGGTTTGGTAGAGAGACGCAGGTACAAAATCTTTCCTTTTTTTCGGTCCAGGAGATTTTTCATCCCTGCCAGTAAAATCCATTCCAGTTCTTGAGCAAAGGCCGGATCATAATAGGCCACATTGGGCATTTCAATTCCGATGGAAGGGGTAATGATCGATTGATGAGCCCCTCCCTCTGGACTCAAACTGATACCTGAAGGGGTTCCGGCAAAAATAAATTTAGAATCGGAGTAGGCGGCATAGATGAAAGAATCTAATCCCCTGCAAATGAAGGGGTCATAAATGGTTCCAATAGGGAGCAAGATTTGACCTGTAAATTCCTGGGAAAGTCCCAGCATATTCAACAGCAAGAAGAAGTTGTTTTCTGAGATACCCAACTCAATGTGGTGCCCCTTTGGGGACTGTTCCCAATTTAGAAGACGACGGACCTGGTTTTTAGCAAAGTAGTTAAGCGTTTGCTCATGGGAGTAAACCCCCATTTTATTAATCCAGCCTCCCAGATTGGTGGAGATGGCCACATCGGGAGAAGTGGTTACGATACGTTCTGCAATTTCGGGGATACGACTCAAGGAGGTCAAAATAGTTCCCAGAGCTTGCTGGGTCGACATACGTCCCTTGTAGGTTTCATTCAGGGTCTCCGGGATATGAATCTCAGGTTTTTGAGAGAGACTGGAGCCGATGGGTGTAAAGGATTTTTTCTGGAGCTCGATCCGTCGAAGGTAATTTTGTATATACCTGTATTCTTCACTATCTTTTGGAAACCCTGAGAATTCCTGACCTTCCGGGATACCCAGTTCTTCCTGGAGATCTTTGATTTGTTTCTCGGTTAGCAGCAGGGCATGATTGAGGGGGTCACCGGCAAAGGGAAGGCCCCAACCTTTGATGGTATAAGCTACAATGACGACGGGTTTGTTGGTGATTCTATCGGCTTCTTCAAAAGCTTCAATGAGCTTCCGGAGGTCGTGTCCTCCTAGATCCGACAGGAGTTCTTTGACTTCCTGACCAGAATAGGGTCGTAACAGCTCGAAAATATCCTTATCCATGGGTAAACCTGCCGAACTCGGAAGTTTAGAACGGATCGTTTCGCCATCCAACAGCAGGAGACTCTGGTACTCGTCGTTGGTCATCAGATCGATGCGTTCCCGCAACTTCGATCCATTGGGTTTGGCATAAACCGACTCTAGCTTAGACCCGTATTTCAGTTCGATGAGATGCCAGCCGTTAATCTGGAACATTCTCTCGATCTTTTGAGCACTTCCACTGGGGATCACCCGATCCAGACTCTGTCGGTTCAAATCGATAATCCATAACACATCTCCCAACTGGCTCAGCATTTCTTCTCCCAGAGCTTCCCATACATTTCCCTCATCTAATTCGGCATCTCCCACAATAGATATGTAACGACCTTTAGTTCCATCTCCAAAATGGTCGTGGATATATTCTTGGGTTAAGGCTCCAAAAGTAGGGGAAACGGCTCCCAGCCCCACAGAACCCGTGGAAAAGTCAACCCCATCCGGGTCTTTGGTACGACTGGGGTAGGCTTGAAGCCCTTTAAAGCTCCGAAACCCCTTGAGTTTTTCCATGGGCAAACGGCCTAGAAGAGCTTGAATGGCGTGATAAACCGGAGACGCATGGGGTTTAATGGATACCCGATCTCCATAACGGAGGGCATGGAAATAAAGGGCCGTCATAATACTGACCAGAGAAGCTGAACTGGCTTGATGTCCTCCTACTTTAGTTCCATCCGGATTCTCCCGAATCGAATTGGCATAATGGATCATATAAGTTGCTAACCAAAGAACCCGCTTTTGAATTTTATCCAGAATACGTATATCTTCATCTCCTATTTTAGGAGTTGACACAGTCGGCATGTTTTCATCCCCCTCTTTAATTTGTTACAGGCCATTTTACGGATGGGCCTTTAACCTTTTAGAAATATTACTTTTATTCTTACAGCAATCTTATAGAGTGTCAATAAAAAATATTCAAGACGTTGCAGATCCAGAAGAACCCCTTTTCTAGGTGCTATCGTCGATTCGTTCTTCCGGGGTTCTGGTGACCAGGACCCAGGAATCCTTTATTACTCGGTGGGCCAGGTATGGCTACCGCCGGCATTAAGTGCAAGATTTCCCCCATCGACAGGCAAGAGTACTCCGGTTACTGCTGCGGCTGCTTCTGAGCAGAGGAAAACTGCCGCCCCCACAAAATCTTCCGGTTCAAGCAGGCGATTGATGGGAATTCCTTTAAGAAAAAGTTGACGTAATTTTTCACCAAAACGCGGATCTTCCAAGAGTTGCTTTCTGAAGCCCGGCGTGAGAACCTGGGCAGGCAAGACGGCATTAACCCGGATACCTTGCCCGGCATACTCAACGGCCAGTTCCTTGGTCATCTGGTTAATTCCGGCTTTAGAAACACTGTAGGGAAAAGCTCCTCGTCCCAGTGCAGAAACTCCGGCAATGGAACCGATGTTGAGAATACTTCCCCCGGTACCCTGTTTAAGCATGCGCCGGAGGGCCTGCTGGGAGCACAAAAAATAACCGGTTAAATTTACCTCCAGGGTCTTATGCCAGGCTTCTAAACTCAGTTCATGGGGGCGAACCCGACTGGGAAAGGCAAAGGGAACATTAACCAGAATATCAATCCGACCAAAGGATTCATCGACTTTTACAAAGAGATTCTCAACATCTTCCGGTTTCGATATATCACAATAAACAGCCAGAGTTCTACGTCCAAGCGCCTGGATCTCCTCGGCCGTGGTTTTAGCTCCCGCCTCATCGATATCTGCAGCGATCACATCGGCCCCATATCGGGCAAATCCTACGGCTATAGCGTGGCCTATACCGCCGTTCGCCCCGGCCCCGGTTACGACTGCGACTTTGCCACTTAAATCAAATAAATTTGAGTCAGGAACCATTGAATTCAGAGGTCAGGAGTCAGAATTCAGAGTTTTCCAGTTCCTGACTTCTGACCCCTTAAATTAAGGATAAAGGATCGATTAACTTCCTCTCCCGGATTTACTTTCCGGGATCTTGAACGTAAGTGGCGATGATCTTTAAAGAACTCGATCTGCGATAAGAATTCGGCTGGTGATGGCTTCTGAATCAAAGACAAAGGGGGAAGTGAAGCCGGTTGCCGTTAACATTTGTCGATAAGAATCAAGGGAATGGGCTTCACCTTCGCGGGTCCACACCAGCATAAGCACCGAGAAGAGGCGTGAGAAAGCCTCTACCGCAGGGGATGCTTCTCCGGGTACAAAGTCATGGATAGCTATTCGTCCGTCCGGTTTAAGAGCCTCTGCAAAACGACGGAGCAATTGGATGCAGCGATCCTGTGAGAAGTGATGGAAAACGTGGCTTACCAGGATGAGGTCATAGGGACCCTGTAAGGGAACTTCAAACATATTCCCCTCGATAAACTGGACCCGATCGAGAATCCCAAGCCGTTCGGCGTAGTTCCGGGTGATGGACAGAACGTTGGGCCAATCCAGGGACCACACCCGGGCATGGGGTTGTTGTTTCGCAAGGGTATATCCATAAAGTCCAGTGCCACAGGCTACGTCCAATACTTCAAGGGATTGATGCGAAGAAGCCCAGGGGGCTAAAATGTTAGCCAATATTTCACTGGCCTGACTTGCAACCACCGAGCTATAGGCAGCAAAATCCTCCCAAAAAGGATGTCCCGGAGTTTCTGCATGGTCCTCCCTAATCGTTCCACCCCGGCGTACGGCTTCCGGTAATTGCCTGTACCTTTCCCAGAAGTGTTTACTCACCAAGATATTCGCCAGATCACCCAGATAAGCCGGCCGGCCTTTAACAAGGTGGGTGTCTGCAACAGGAGTCAAACGGTAAAACCCTGTTTGACTTTCCAGTACTCCCAAGGCCCCCAAGGCATCCAGGAGAATTCGTGTACCCCGCTCACTGGCACTTATCGTCGTAGCAACGGAGGAAGCATCTGCAGCCCCTTTTGCAAGATAATCGAAAATACCCAACTCAATCCCCGTTTTCAAAATGGAGGTTATCTGGTAGCCCTGAAACATACGGATAATATCATTCGGTGAAAGATTCATAAGATTTTCCTTCCTTTAGCCAATGGCTCCCTCCCCCAAACCTTATTGGAAACGGTATGGTATTAAGATGAGTTATGGTTCTAGCGTTGTCAAGATCTCTTCCTTCCTTTCCAGGAGGTAAAGGAGTATGCGTCTATCCAACGGGTTAAAGATAAAAAGTTATATCACCGTCATTAATTCTTGACACTCAGGGTCCTGGTGCCATAAATTACTTTATCCATATCCATATTGTATAAATAGAAAAACTTATGTTATACTATTTACGGAGGTAAAAGAACCGTGTACGCTGTAATTGAAACCGGGGGGAAGCAGTATAAAGTCTCTCCAGGAGAACTGATTAAAGTAGAGAAATTAGATTCGAATCCAGGTTCTGAAGTGCAATTTGAGAAGGTTCTAATGGTTCAGAAAGAGGATGGAACCCTGATCGGACGTCCTTATCTGGATAAGGTACGGGTGATCGGGGAAGTTTTGGAGCATAAAAAAGGGGAAAAAATTATTGTTTTTAAATATAAACGGCGGAAAAACTACCGGCGGAAAAAAGGTCACCGGCAGTGGTATACCGCCTTACGTATTAAGGAAATCACCGTGTAATACGTAATTCGTAATGGGTAAAACTTTCCTGTACCGGGAAGGTTTTTACGTATTACGTATTAGGTATTAGACCGTACGAGGGTTATGGCACATAAAAAAGCCGGAGGTAGTTCCCGAAATGGAAGGGATAGTAATCCTCAATATCGTGGGGTTAAGCGATATGCCGGGGAGTATGTTTCGGGAGGAACGATTCTGGTTCGTCAGGTTGGAAGTAAAATCAAACCCGGTAAGAACGTGGGCATGGGCCGAGATTTTACCCTATATGCCCGAATTGATGGGATAGTAGCCTATGAATACAAGGGCAAGAAAAGACATTATGCCAGCGTTTATCCCGTTGAGCAGGCTGTAAAATCGGTAGAAGCCGCTTCTACGGTAAATTAAAATTTGTTTTCTTATATCTGTAAAAATTTCAGAATATTTTCTTAATCCCCCTTTACTAAAGGTGGAGATACCATCCCTCCTTTAATAAAGGAAGAGTAGAGGGTTTCAATCATTTCTTGTTTATCGATCAGGCTAAAATTTATGTCAAGGCAGGTGATGGAGGGCGTGGTTGCGTTAGTTTCCGGAGGGAAAAATATGTTCCCCGGGGTGGCCCGGATGGAGGGGATGGGGGGAAGGGTGGAGACATTATCATCCAGGCAAATCTTCAATTAAATACCTTAATCGATTTCAAGTATCAGAAAACCTTTAAGGCCGAAAATGGGGCTCACGGGCAGGGGAGTCTGAAACAGGGTAAAAGCGGAAAGGATTTAATTATCAAAGTTCCTGTAGGGACCGTGATCAAGGATGCCGAAACGGGTGAAATTCTGGCCGATCTGGTAGAAGATCGACAGGTCGTTGTGGTTGCCAGGGGAGGACGGGGCGGGCGTGGTAACGCGCATTTTGCCTCTCCCACCCATCAAGCCCCCCGAGAAGCCGAAGAAGGGATTCCCGGAGAAGAGCGCTGGCTGCTGCTAGAGCTTAAATTACTGGCAGATGTGGGACTGGTTGGCTTTCCCAATGCGGGAAAATCTACCCTGATTTCCCGCATATCCGCTGCAAAACCCAAGATTGCGGATTATCCCTTTACGACCTTAACTC
This sequence comes from bacterium, assembly GCA_030550175.1. Taxonomy (GTDB): domain Bacteria; phylum Moduliflexota; class Moduliflexia; order Moduliflexales; family JAUQPW01; genus JAUQPW01. The sequence goes on along the minus strand of JAUQPW010000027.1, from coordinate 15,967 downwards.
CCTATCTCGGAGTCGTTCGGGTCTCTGATACGAAAAGTTTTGTGGTGGCCGATATTCCAGGTCTCATCGAGGGCGCTTCCCAAGGTGCAGGATTGGGATTTCAATTTCTACGCCATATCGAACGGACCCGGGTTTTAGTTCATGTGATCGACGTTTCAGGCACTTCGGGAAGGGACCCCGTTTCGGACTACCAGGCCATTTTTAAGGAACTCAAATCGTATAATGAAGCTTTAATTCAAAAGCCTCAAGTCGTTGCGGGTAACAAAATAGATATTCTCTCAGACCCTTCTAAACTGGAAGGACTTAAGAGTTTTTGCTCCGAAAAGGGAATTCCGTTTTTTCCCATTTCAGCAGCTACCGGAGAAGGTCTTTCGGACCTCATTAACTATCTTGCTAAACTACTTTGAGCCCGGTAAATGAACCAGGATTATTCTTGATTCATTTATCGGGTGCGAAGTACATAGAACCGATAAGACTATTGGTTGATACCACGATTAAAGAAGAAGCTTTATTGGCAGCTAAAATAGCCCTCAGTAAGAAGGCACAAGATATTGTTCTCCTTGAACTGGCTCAGATTGTAGACTTTACCGATTATTTTCTTATTTGTAGCGGGACTTCAACTACCCAGGTTAGAGCCATTGCCGATGCCATTGAAGAAAAATTTAAGGAAAAAGGAGTTCTGCCTTCTCATATTGAAGGATATCCGGAAAGCCGATGGGTTTTAATGGATTACGACGACGTGATCATCCACATTTTTCATGAGGAAACTCGAAAGTTCTACGAGCTGGAGCGGTTATGGGGGGATGCCCCGCAGATTCCCGTTGAGGCCGATTAACCTTTCAAGGATTCTGTTCCTTCGACCGGCTTGCCGGCAAGCAGGGTAAGCGTGAAGATTCGAATAATCTGTGTAGGCAAAGTTAAAGAACGCTATATCCGGCAGGGTATTGAGGATTATCTTGGAAGGTTGAAACATTATACCGACGTAGAATACATTGAAGTGAAGGATGAAAAAATTTTAAGTCCCTTCTCCGAGGAGTTAATTAAGAAACGTGAAGCCCAGCGGATCGAAAAAACTTTTTTGTCGGATGGAATTGTAATTGTCCTGGATGAGGGCGGTCAGAGTTTTTCCTCTAAAATGCTGGCCGAATTCCTTCAACGTCAGCAGATGCAGGGTACCCGGGTTATACAATTTGTCATTGGAGGCACCCTGGGAGTGGCAGACTCCATTTTAAAGAAAGCTTTTATGGTGTTGTCCCTTTCAAAAATGACTTTTACGCACCAATTGAGCCGTCTTATATTGTTGGAGCAGCTTTATCGAGCTTTTACCATCCTTAAAGGAGAACCCTATCACAAAGACTAAAAGCAAGGTGGGTAGATAAAAAACATAGAGGTGTAGGGGTGTAGGGGAGGGTTAAAGGTTCTCTCATATTCCCCTACTCCCCTATTAGATCAGGGTGGAAGAATTAAAAAAGCTTATACGGGATATACCCGATTTTCCCAAGAAAGGAGTTTTATTTAGAGATATAACCCCTTTACTCAGTGATGGTAAGGCTTTCAAAAAAGCTATCGACGCCATAGGAGATCGGTTTATAGATAAAAAAGTGGATGTCGTGGTAGGGGTAGAAGCCCGGGGCTTTATCATGGGAGCGGCCCTGGCCTATAAGCTGGGGGCCGGTGTGATTTTAATCCGTAAACCGGGTAAACTTCCCTATAATACCCATAAAGTTATGTATGAATTAGAGTACGGAACAGATTCCCTGGAGATTCATGCCGATGCCATTAAACCCGGGCAAAATATTCTCATTGCCGATGATCTCCTGGCAACTGGAGGAACTGTAAAGGGTGTGACCGATCTGGTCAAGAAATTCGATTGCAATATTGTAGGCTTGGCTTTTTTAATCGAATTAGAATTTTTAAAGGGTCGAGAACGGTTAAAAGACTATGAAGTTTTTTCCCTGATAAAGTATTCATAAAAGCTTTCCCTTTTTTCTTTTCCCCATGCGCCTGTAGCTCAGTTTGGATAGAGCGAGGGATTCCTAATCCCTAGGTCGGAGGTTCGAGTCCTCTCAGGCGCACCAGATTTTAAAATAACCACTTTATCTCAAAGTGGCCTTTTCTTTTTGATATGCCGGGTTCGTAACCGTTAATAAATCAAAGGGTTTCCCATAGTTCGGGAAAAATTTTCCATCCTTAACTTAATTAAGTACCACCGCGCAAGGTATGAAAGGATAGGTTTACTTCTGCGCCAGAAAGGCCTTGGCCTCCTTCAACTCGGGACGCTCGCTATCCGCCTTTTCGCTCAGAGCAATAAGCTGCTCATAGTACCTACGTGCTTTCTCCTGCTTACCAGTTAACCTAGCGGCCTGTGCCGTATTATACAAACCTCTAAAGCGGTTGGGTTCTGTGCGGTGTGAAGCCTCGAATGCCTTCAGAGCCTGCCCTGGGTCGTTGAGTTCAAGTAACATCTCACCTAACAGCTCACGGGCTGGCGCAAGGGGACCCGGTGTGACGGGGTGTTTTTCAGTCGAGTCTTCCAGGTCGGCAGCTGCTCGCATGAGTTCCAGGGCCTCCTGGTTCTTCCCTTCGGCACGGGCTATCCAGGCAGCCACTATACGGTGCTGAATCTCGGTCTGCTCCGCCCAATAGTTCTGCTTAGCCGCAAGCATGGCTTCACGCAAAGCCTGGAGACGGTCTAGATCCTTGCGGGCAGCAGCAACCTCACCACTACGGGCTGCTCCCAAACCTCGGGCAAATACCAACCCGGATTCCGCCTGCGGGAAGCGGTCCCAGGCCAGATCACGGGGATGTAACGTCAGTGCTGCGGCTTCGGCCCAACGACCTCGTTCAAGGGCATAACGGGCGGGTATGGCGGCAAAGGCATAGGCCGCGGCAAAGTTCTCCACATCCAGTTTATCGATAGCTTTGATTTCGTCCAGAATCCGTTTGGCTTCTCGATCCTGACTCGTCTGCAAATAGCCATACATCATGTAGTCCATGGCATGTAATGCATTGTAGGAGCCAATACCTTGCCGATACGTCTCAAGGAGTTCATCTTTAGCAGCTTCGGTGGAAGCGCGATTCGTATCAATGGATTCCTGCCATAACCCCAGGCGCGTAAAGATGTGGGAAGGCATATGAAGCGCATGGGGGGCCGAAGGGGCAATACTTCCATAACGACGAGCTGCGTCCAGACCCCGTTGCGCAAGGGGGGGATAGTCATAGCTATGGATGAGATAATGGGCCACACCGGGATGATCAGGCTGTTCCACGAATATTTTCTCCAGCATAGAAGCTGCCTTGAGCTGGTTGGTATAGGTCTTATCGGTGGGCAGTGCAGTTGCATTTAGAGCCAGGGCATAGAAGATGGTGGCCTCTCGATCCTCAGAATATTGACGGGCAAGCTGTTCCATAGCCTTCTCGTAGGCCAAAGCACGTGTACGATGATCCACCGTCCCGGCATCCTTGTAGAAAACCGCAATGGCTTCAATGTAGGCCTGTTCCCGTGGAGTTTTCGCTCCTATGGCTTTGGCCTTCTCGACCGCAGCTGCCCCCTCGTTGAGTGCCTTGGATGGAGGTGGCCAGGCAAAGGGATTACCCAGTATGCTCATGGCAACGCCCCAGTGACCCATGGTACAGGTGGGGTCGAGTTCGGTGACTGTGGTGAAGCTTTTGATGGCCGGGGCAAACCAGAAGGAATGTAGCAGGGCTACAGCACGGTTGAACTCAGTCTGGGCCTCGGGAGTACAGGAGACAGGAAATTGCACGGTACCGAGCTTTTGCGATATACCACTCGCCTGCTCCCTGCCTGCCTGCGCTGTAACTATCCAGGCAGTCAATAAAACCATGATAATCCCAATAAAAAACACATTCCGTAATCTCATCATACATCTCCTCTCATCACTTCCTCAGAATCCGGCAAGAAGGTCGTTGAAAACTTTCTTACTCCCAAGGCTTCTGAGAAAAAGCTTCAAGTTGTTTGTAATACCACTTTCAGAAAAAATTCCTTTATTCCTTGATAGTTCCCAGAACCTCCTTTTTTAAAAGGGCAATGGGTCAAAGCGTCTGTTTAACCCATTGCTTTTTACTATTTGCTCTTTAAGGGTTTAAGCAAAAATAACTTTCCTAATTTTCATAGGAGTGTTATAGTACATACGTACATCTTTCAAAGAAAAAGTCAATACAAATAATTCGTGAGAAGTTCGAGCGAATTTTTTCTACCTCAATGAACGAAGTCGTCGAGTTTGGGCCGCCTCTGAAGCGATGAGTTATGGTTGGGGTGGGATGAGCGTGGTCTCAGAAGCCACTAGAATCGATCCTAAGACCATCCGAAAAGGAGTTCAAGAATTAGACGATCCCCAAAGATTAAATGGGCATCGTATCCGAAAATCGGGTGAGGGTTGCAAGAGCTTAGAGGATAAACATCCGACCCTTCTTCAAGATTTGGAATCTTTAGTAGAACCGGTTACCTGAGGAGACCCCGAATCTCCCTTACGATGGACTTCCAAGAGCACTTACAAATTAGCCGAGGAATTGACCGCAAAGCAAGATAAGATCAGTCAAAGAACGGTATGCAGTCTTCTTTCAAAGCTTGACTATAGTCTTCAAGCCAATAAAAAGACTAAAGAAGGTGCCAACCATCCCGACTGGGATGTCCAGTTCGAGTATATCAACAATAAGGTCAAATCGTTTCAGAAGGATCATTGTCCGACCTTATCAGTCGATACCAAGAAGAAAGAAAACATCGGCAACTACAAGAATAATGGGAAAGAATATTGTAAAAAAGGTTGTCCTGTAGAGGTAGAAGGGCATGACTTTCCCGATGAGAAGCTTGGAAAAGTCTCTCCTTATGGAGTTTATGATATTGGCAAGAATGAGGGATGGGTGAGTGTAGAGATAAGTCATGATACAGCGGAATTTGCCGTCAATACGATTCGAAGTTGGTGGTATAAAATGGGGAAGGCTTTATACACTGAGGCCGATAAGATACGGATCCCGGGGGATTGTGGTGGGAGCAAGGGATACCGGACACAGCTATGGAAGGTCGAATTACAGAAGCTGGCCAATGAACTGAATAAGGTCATTTACGTGTGTCATTTTCCGCCTGGAACTAGTAAATGGAATAAAATTGAGCATCGGATGTTCAGCTATATATCTCAAAATTGGAGGGGACAACCCTTGATTACCCGAGAGACCGTAGTCAATCTAATTGGGAACACAAAAACAAAGACAGGGCTTAAAATTCTGGCGCGACTAGATGAAAATACCTATAGACAAGGCATCAAAGTATCTGACGAAGAAATGGCTCGTCTCAATATCGAAAAGGAAGAATTCCATGCTGCCATCTAACAGGGTGGCGGCTGGAACCGATGGCCCTGCGGGCCGCGGCTCACCCGCCACCCCGTTGGGCGGCGACCTTGCAGCATTGAGATTTCACTGCGAACTCGTCACTTAAAGATACCCAGGATGTCCCAGCGACCTTTCCACTGGTCAAGCTTACTCTCATCAATAGAGTGATGCGTCGAATCTGGATTTCCAGGACGTATCCCACCGTGTTTGTTGAGATATGCTTGGTGTGTCCTGTAGATGTTGTCCTTTATCCACCATTCTGGCACAATCCAGAAGCGTGGGTACGTAGTCGTATCACCCAAATCAACAAACACCCAGAAATTATTCTCGTCGGCTTTAGGAGACATTGGCTGGCAGCCAACGATACTCGAATGCCACGTCTTACCGCCATGCTTGGTCTTAACCTGAATGGAAACCGTGCGACTTGCGTCACTGTTGCAAGCCAATGATATCAATTTTGGGCATATTACCAGCAAAAGGCACGGCCAACGCCCCGCGCTTGTTCAATTCGGCAAGAACAAAATACTCGCCAGCACGAGCGACTTGTTGATTTCTTGGTCCGCGTGACTGTATCGACATAGGAACTCTCCGTACTGCCTACAACCGCTGAACGCTCCGGTTCAGCGGCGGCGCGCAACGGACCTTCCGTTGCATGCCGTTGTTAGCCCCGTCACTAGTGCTTTTTCAAAAAAGTTTTGAAACATAAAAACTATACGGTATACTAACTCCAAGAAAGGAGTTAGACATGCCCAAGAAACTATATCCCATATGGAAATTTACCAAAAACGATGCTCGCATAAAGTTAAAAAATAAGTACCCTATGTTTCAAAATTAATTTGAAAGAGTACTAGCCCGCAGGTCATGTCTCACACAGGCTTAAAGAGGCTGCTTGCGGACAGCTTTGCTTCGACAGCTGCGACCGCATATTCTGCGTCGGTCTGAAGCAATAGGTTAGACTTCAGATCCCCTTTTCTTTTACCGCTTGGCACACGGTGTGGGGACAGACGTCATTCTCTTGAGGTCTCGTCCCACTCCGCCTCTTCTGTATCGTTCTCTTCTGGGTCGCGGTCAAACACCGGTACGACGAAGCGTGCTTTATAGTCCTGCCCTTCGCAGGGTATCCGGACTTCCAGCTCCCACTGGACGACTCCTCGGCGGATACTCGTGTCCGTAACTGGATCGGTAGTGGGCAGTTGAAAGCGCACCGGGATGCCGTGCTGGACCTGAAAGGCTTCCACCGACTGTAGCGACTTCCAGCCCACGGCGGCGTTTCTTGCCACCGCCGACGGGCCTACCAGAATTTTGGGGGTCGAGCCTCCGATCTCGAGGCACTCAAGAAGCAGGTCGGAGGGACCGGACGGTCGCAGGCCTGCTGGTAGACGGATTGTACCCCGCAACTCCTGCCCAAGCACCGCATAGGGGCGATCTCGCAGCTCGAGTACGGAAACACCCTTACGGTTGCGGGACCACGAACGTACCGCCTTCATGGCCTCTCCGGCCGCGGCGAGACCAAGGAATATGACTAGCACCACAACCGGATTGAAATCGGGCGAGTTGATATCGATGGTCAGCGGAGAAAAGTACGCCACCACAGCGATCGCTGCAGCAATCAGCAGGAGCATCATAACCACATGGGGGAACACACCATAGCCCGTCCCGCTTTCGATCCGGAAGACCTCCTCACTGTCGTCTGTAGGATCAGCCAGTTGTCCTTTACGGTTCATTGCCACACTCCATTCTCCTCCGATAGGAGATTTGAACGTCTAACGCCAAGCATAACCGGCTGCCAACGAAGCGTAGCGTAGTTGGCAGTCCGAGTTGATGCGATTGTTGGGCGCGTGGTGGACACCGCTTCGCTCTTGTGTACCCTGGCTCAGTGGTGTCCCATATGAATTTTCAAGCAAGGAGTACGAATCCTCCCGAGCGTCAGATATGATGACGCTCACTAAAACACAACTTTCGGGAGGATTCGCATGGCCGAGTCTATCACACTGGTGAGCCTGATGCTGCAGGCCCTCAAACAAGTGCCCCTCCAGGATATCTTTGAGCGTGACCCCTATGAGTCGCGCAGCACCGCCCTGCCGGGGCCCAAGCTGATGGGGGTCTTGGTGGTCCATCAGCTGATCAAAAGTCCCTATCTGCGTGGGGTAGTGACTGCCCTTAACGAGCATCAGCCCCTGCAAGAGGCCGTGGGGGGCCCGTAGCCCGCCATACCCTCTCTCATGCCCTGGCCCACTACCCGCTGGAACTTATGACCGAAGTCTGGCTGCGGCTCAAGGAGCGGTTGGGGGTAGAGAAGCTGGGAAAGAAATTCGCCCGCATGGCCTTGATCGATGCCAGTTTGCTCAAGCTCTCTTTGGCTGCTTACGCGTGGGCCGAATATCGGCACAGCAGTGGGGCAGCCAAAATGCATGCGGTGCTGGAGTGGAGTGGACGCATCCCGGCGCAGTTGGTGTTGACCCCAGGCAAGGTGTATGAGGCCAACCCGGCGGTGAAGATAAGCTGGGAAGCCGGATGGACCTATGTACAAGACCGGGGCTATGTCAGCTTTAAGCGGCTGCAGCAGATACGGCAGTGTCAAGCCCACTTCGTAGTGTGGCTGAAGCGGGGGATGGAGTGGACGGTGGTAGAGCGGCGCCCGGTTCCCTCGGAGCACCAGCGGGGCAAGATCCGCTTGCTCAGTGACTGAACGGTGCGGCTGGCGGGCTGGCCGCAGGTAGAGTTGCGCGTGGTAGTTACCGCCTGCCCGATGGCCGCCTGGTGCGGGTGTTGACTGACCGCTTTGATCTGTGTGCCGCCAGCGTGGCACAACTGTATAAAGAGAGATGGAAAGTGGAAAACTGGTGGAAATGGATCAAGGGGCTGCTCAAAATCAAACGGCCTGTGGGGCAGACGGCCCATGCCTTGCAGTTGCAGATTATCGCCGCCTTTGTGTGTGATTTGCTGTGGCGGGTGTTCAAAGCCTTGGGCCATTTCTCCAAGAGTCTCTACAAGTTTGTCACGCGCTACCAGGAGCTGAGTTTGGTGCGGGTGGTGGATGTGCCCTTTGGGACGTTCCGCCTGGCGCTGGACACCATCATTATCCACCTTGCGTGCCTGCACTGGCCCCCTCTAGCTCCTCTATCACCTTAAATTTCATATGGGACAGAGCTGACCCTGGCTAATGGTCGGGCCTCCTCCATACCCAGTACCGCCATATCCAAGCTGATTACAAGATTACATCCGCGCCAACCCACTCAACGACGCCGCATGACCAAACGTAACCATAGGTACCGCCTGGTGGGCATCGTTCGCCTTCCAGAAAACCGGAGCGATTTCGGGTGCTGTCGTAGCATGTTTCAGGTACCCGTTATCGAAATAAACCAACGAGCAACGGGCGTCCACATGCCGTTCCGCTGCTTTGTGCCCCCCAGCATAAACCGGCGGCTTCACCGGGCCGGGAGCAAATTGAGTGAGAGGTGTTGTTTCTATCCAATCCTTGGGAGTACCCGTCGATTCGGTCTGATAACAACGTAACATTCGCTGCTTATTTTGGTTCATCCATATTGGCGCAGCCCTTTCCAACGCAGTCCGCGTATAGTCCGGTGCAAGATTAGGCGCATCGTGATCCCAGACTTCCATCCAGGCGTTTAGGAAGGGAGCGACGTCTGCTCCAAAAAGAGGATGGTCGAGTCCGGGACGCCGGTCGTCCAATTTCTGTCCGAAGCTGGTGCCGAGCATGTTCACAATGGGTGCCACGCCAGCACTGAAGCCACTCAAGACGATCCGTTGCGCTTGAGGTGGCGGGGCATGCATAGCAGTTCGAAAGAAGCGGTAGCCCGGCGAGAGTGCTCGGTCTTCGTCGCGGCTGGTCTGACCACCGGACGTCAGAGCAGTGCGATGCAGTAAGTGTGTGACCTCACCTATTAGGCGGGCAATGCCAGCAGCATGAGCAAAAGGTCCCCAATCCATGGAAGGCTGGATGGGAAAAATAACGATGGCCTGACGCTTCACCGCCAATAACTGGTAAATAAGCCACTTTTCACGAAAGAGGTATCGATGTCCTAATGCGGGATAGGGTTGAGTGAGGGCTGGAGGGCCATCTTTCCGAAGTTGACCACTTTTGACCGCCTTGTACGGATACGGGTCGAGCCACGGGAACTTGTCCACGGGATACCCTGCGTCGGGTCTTGTGTTCGGCGAATAGAAGACTATAAAGTCAAGTTTTGTGGGAGTGGGACCACGGAAATGCGGAACCCAGGCGGCAATGAGCAGGCGGGGTTGTCCACTGCCAAGCCCCCACTCTAGCCAGATCATATTGCCCGTCCGACTCGGGTCGAGTTTCACCGGTTCACCATGGTTAAACCGGCCCCACCCCTCCCCAGGCTTGTCGGGCAGCAAGGGGTGACCAATGGGAACGATCAATTCTTCGTTGTTGAAGGTTCCGAGATAACGTCCTGTGGGGTTCCCACCATGGTCCGTCCAGGTGAAGACAGCCTGCGGGTTAAACGGGTCTCGCCGTTCCAGTTCCGGGTCTGAGATGGAGAAGGTTGGGGCTGCGCGCAGCCGTGACAGGCGGACGGTGATGACTCCCGACGCACTAACGCTACAGACAGGATTGTCCCAAAGAAAGGCCCCAGCGGGGGCCGGTGGGGTAACTTTTACCTCTTCACTGAGATAAGCAGGGTGCCTGACATCAACCTGGAAGGCACTAGAAGGTATAGGGCCTGGCATGAACTTGCCCTGCGCGTTGGATTTACCGTTAGTTTGGACGCCCGACAGTATGGCCGAAATATCCGCCCCGCCGATAGGTGCGCCAACTGCGTCCGTCACTTCAATCGTCAGGTCCACGCCCTACCTCCTTTGTCGGCACCGAGTTCTTACTTTCTGGTGTTAGACCAATAGATCAGTTGGCTCATATTCCACCGCAACGATCTGATCAGTTGGCAGTACAGAGATGTATTGACTAAACACCTCACTCGGCTCCACGCCCGCGTCGAAGCCCTTGGCCAAGTGATCAAAGCCGTGCTCGAAGACCTTGTCGGCTTGCAGCACATGTTCGATGTTGCCGTTGCGCTTCTCCAAACGGTCAGCAACTATCTCCAGCACTTCGCCAATCTTCTTGCCAGTGAACTCTGGATCGTCGTTGCCGAGATAAGGCGTCTCCCAGCCATCCTTGTCGTGACCTTCCAACGACTTTAGCCAATTCAACGCCGCCTTCTCACGCCCGGGCCGAATGGGTACAACGGCCTTCACCCACGGCGCATTCAGGAAGGCATTGCGCAAGTTGTCGCCGTCGAGCTGTAAGAGCCAACCGAGCGAACTCCCAAGCCGCGCGGGTGCCGAATCCTCGGTGATGTCATAGTTGTCGCGGCCAGTCTCGTTGGTGCCGCCCCAACCCACCGGATCACTGTCGGCAACCGGAATCGGATTGCCACTCTTATCTAGAGCCGGAGAGGGACTGAAGTTCTGCCGGCTACGATGCAAACGAGGCACCCACCATTCGGGCGCGACGAAGTACAGCATGCTGTCGATGTCGAAGATCGACCGGATCACCTCCGAGCGGACGTGATTGATGCGGCGCTGCTCGGGTGTGCCCGGCTTCTGCCAGCTATCCAGCATCAGCCGTTGAAGCAGTCGTCGATAGACCACTGTGCGTTCTTCTTCGCGCAGATCCCAACTTGCGCGGCGCTGAATTTTGCTGGCCAGCTTGATGCGCTCGCGGATAGCCTTGACATAGGCTTCCTTGATCTTGCGCCTCTGCTCCAGGTCGGTCTCTCGCTTTTTGGTCTCATTCTCCTTGTCAATGCGGTCCATCTCGGTTTTTGTGGTAAGGAATTCGAGTTCCACTTCCGCGCTGATCCGACCCTCGACCGGAAAGAATGCCTGCTTCAAATGCACGTCGAAAGTGGTGTCGGTCACGTTAAAGAACACAGGGTCCAGATAGTGATCACCCACTACGTTCTTCAGTTGTACGTTAGCCAGCCTGTACCCGGGCGGAGGGCTGACGCGGAAGCCTCGGTAGTTCACCTTGATCTTGTCGTTTTCGTCGCCAAGGTGGAGGTGGCCGGTCTCTGAGAGGTTGCCGTCCTCGATGTACATGTTCCCTGTGTCGTTGTCGCCATGGTACCGCTGGAAAGACAACAGAAGCTTGAGCGCTTGCTTAACAGGCGGAGGATACGGCGTTACGTCCGGTGCGTGGATCTGTGAGAGGTCCGCCGGCTCAGCGATGTGCACCAGGCGCGCGACACCGAGTTCTGCACCTGGGTCGTCAACGAACACCTGCCAACACAGGCGCTCGCCGATGCTCTGCAGCTGCACGCCGACGCGCCTCATCTTCCGGCGCAACTCATAGTTGATCAGCTTGCCCGTGGTGTTCTGTAGCACGTAACGGCGGCTGCGCGTGTCGGTGGTTTCGGTCACGGTGCGGAAAAGGGTCTTCACACTTCGCTTGATTTCGGTGGAGAGCTTTTCACTTTGTTCACGGCTCTGCTTGTGCGCTATTTCTCGTGATTGCCTGCGCGTGGACTCAAGGCCAAAGTTCGCCGACACGGTGCCCTGGTAGACGAAGGCGTTGACCGTGTTCGTTTGCGTGACGCCGAGCTTCGTGCTGTTCTGGTTCTCCTCCTTCACCGCGTCGCTGAGCTCGTCCTTCATCGTTTCGGAGTGTTCACTCTTGGTAATGGTTTCGACCAATGTCTCAGTCTGTTGCTCCACAAGTGTGCGGCGTGTGCTTACTTCCACCAACTCAATTGTTGTACCGGGTGCGAGCCACACGTGCTCGATGGGTTCGCCGAGGAAGGTGCCGAGGTCGAAGAAGTACTGGCGATAGAGATGCACGAAGCCAACGGGCGATAGTGCGCCTCCCGTGTCCGTCGGGTCGATACTAGCAAGCGGGTCGGGCGACCACAGCAGTTCGTCGAGACTTGGGGCTACCTTCACGATGAAGAGCTGCTTCAGCAAGTTGGGGTCGTGACCTGGCTGCGCTTCGGCGTGGAATAGAAGAAACGCCGCGATCTGAGACTCGTATTGCATCACGGCGAGGTGATCATGACTGGCCTTCTGCACCATCTCCGGCGTGATGGGGCCACCTCCCGACGCCTTAATCATTGCGGCATGGATGCCCTCCCGGTGGCGATCGTTGGCGAGACGAAGATCGCCGTTCTGCGCATCCATCAGGTTGTTGATCTCAATCAGCTGGTTCCATTCGGCACCGTCTGGAAGGCGTCCGTCGTGGTTCTCTACGAACTGCTGCACCTTGGCCTGGACGATCTTCAAGAGTTCGCTGTTCAGCTCGCGCGTCAGCATCACGGTGAACGGCGATTTGCCCGAGCCAGGCTCGAGAGGGTCTGCGATGAACTCGAGCGGGTGATTGAAGAGGACCTGCTTGGGGCCGGGCTTGATACGGCCGTCCAGAATCTGCTTAATCCGCGGGTCTATGATAGGCCCTCCTTGCTGGATCCATTTCTTGGTCAGCCGCGATTGCCAGCCCAACAAAGGTTGATACACGCCGTACAGCTCGCTGGCGTAAGGTGATTTGCCTTTGTATTTTTAGATATCTTTGAACAGATCGAACATGGGATGGACCCTCCTGTTGTAAGAACGCCTAACGCTCCGGCTCAGCGGCGGCGCGTCGCGCCGTCCGCTGCAACTGGTTGTTAGCTGGCTCACTGTCTCTCACCTGCCGCTCTTGGACACCACGATATCGGCCTTCGTCGAGCCAACGATCGCAAGGAGCTCCTCAGTCTCCTTCGCCGGCACTTTGTGCTTGGCGAGAATCTCTTTGAAGATGGTGACCATTCGGTCCTACTCGCGCTCTGTGATATTGAGGTGCGCGTGTGCCTCCTTCATCGTACGACCCTGATACTGGCACGGACCACCAGTCGCCTGACAGACGAGCGCAGTCACATGGTACTTGAGGTATGGCGCTGGCACGCGCTTCCTCGCCGCATCGATCGCAGGATTCGCATTGAGGACAGCATCCGGCACGAGGGCATCTATGAAGTCGCTGACGACGACCGAAATCGGCGCGAGGCCACCCAGCCGGTCGTACAGGGACGCCTGCTTCTTCTCTGCACTGCCCTGGACGAAGGCCGTGTGGAAGCTGGGCGCCATCAGAGCGACGACCGCAAGGGCGGCCCAGAGTTTCAAAACGCGTGTTGTCATGACTAACCTCCTTCTGTTTGTGGGGAGGGCGTCGCCGCCCCGTTGTTTCGTTGTTTCCCAGCCCCGACGCGGGCCAGCTAACTATTGTTTATATGGTTCCACATAAGATGCTTACGCCGTTTTCTGTCGGCATAAAACACTTGTGCGCGTGAGTTATTAAGTTCTTTGTTGCCAACATTTTCAACCTGTTGCTTAGCATCTTCTGGTTCTTATACGGTTTCAGCATAACATGCCATCGTTGTCTTGGCTACAACGTGTCAATCGGACTACGGACGCCTTTCCCACCACGGTTCAGCACGTGCGTATACATCATCGTTGTCTTCACGTCCTTGTGGCCAAGAAGCTCTTGAACGGTACGGATGTCATAGCCGGCTTCTATCAGATGCGTTGCAAACGAATGCCTCAGTGTGTGGCAGGTCGCACGCTTCGTTAAACCCGCCCTGATGACTGCTTGCTTGAATGCCTTCTGCAAAATGGATTCATCCACCTGATGCCGTCCTTGCTCTCCTGTCTGTTCGTCCTTCCACCGATGCTCTTGCGGAAACACCCACTGCCATTCACCAGAGACGTTCGGATACTTCCGGTCCACTGCGTCTGGCAAGGGAACTCTGCCATAGCCCTCACGCAGGTCTTTTTCATGGATCGCTTTGATTTTTCGCAGATGATTCTGGAGCGGCGTCTTGAGCGATTCGGGCAACATCGTCACGCCGTCCTTTGCGCCTTTGCCATCTCGAACTGTGATCTCGCTGCGGGCAAAGTCAATGTCCTGCACCCGAAGCCGCAGACATTCCATCAATCGCAATCCTGCACCGTACATCAGCGAGACCATCAGCCACTTGTCACCGTGAAGCTGGCTCAGAACCGCCTTCACCTCCTCACACGTCAGGACGACGGGTAAGTGGGTCGGTCACCGGGCGCGAATTAATTGGCCAAGGTCGCTGACCTGGCGGCCAATCACACAACGGTAAAGGAACAACAGGGCCGAAAGAGCTTAGTTTTGTGTCGAGGCGCTGACTCGTTCCTTCAAAGCTACATGCGTCAGGAACGCGTTGATTTCGCATTGTTGCGGACGGCCTCAACCAGCTCGCACACAATAGCCTTCAGCGCCGGTTCGCCCAAGACCTTCACCGCATTGTCGTTAGGCCGTTACCAGGCCGAGATTCAAAGACCCAACTTACGTCCCCCGTCCGCGGCATTTCTAAAGTCAATAGGCATAACGCTTGGGTCTACTTGAAATTCTCAGCAACGAAGCGCTGGAAGGCCTCGCCCGTAGGTCGCAACGTACCCTCTGGATTCACCAGTCCCCGCGCTTTGGGCCCATCCAGTCCAAACCACACCGCGATAGACAGGCTCAGCTCCTCGATCTTGCCCATGACCACGACCGATTATGGTAGCTGTCAGCTTGCGCTAACAAAACTAATGTAACTTCTCTAGAAAATTTTGCAACAAAAAAAGTTTGCAATAAAAAATTGAGAAGTATTTTCCTTTTATCCGGCTATCACTGCTTTTAAGTAAGCAGGGAAATAGCAACCCCCAGGTAAGTCTTAGCCAGGGTCTCCAAAGAGTCGATTCGTATCCAGAAACTCCCTAACGGTATTGAAGGCGTTGAAGAACAGCGGTGTCCCAGCAAACGAGAGTGGAGAGACCGGACCGATAGTCATAAAGGAATACTCTCTGGTTGCACTGTCGAACGACGAATGCGGGTCACGAAACAACTGATACAAGTCAAGGGCCTTACTACGTCCACCTACCAGCTCGCTCAACGCCTTGAACTCGGCCCCCATTCCCAGGCCAAAACCGAAGAAAAAGATGCGCAACTGCTCCAAGATTTCGCGATGTGGGCTGGAGAGGGTCTGGCTGATGAACAGCCACCCAACCCCGTACTTGCGCGTGGTGCGCGCGGCGTCAATCAAGATGCCCCGCACTGCTTTCTTCTCCTCACTTTCAGGCTCTTCACGAGGCGCAAGGCGATGCGCTTCATCCATGAGGACCAGTGTATTGAGGCTGCGGTTCTGTTTGTAGGCGCACTCTGCCACCATGCGAATACCTTCCAACAATCGTTTGATGACCAGCGCTTGTATCATCTCGTTCCAGAACAAGGGGATACTTTGAGGCTGGGGTTGATCTTCACCAAAAAGAGGGAGCGTATTCAAACTGCCAGTGGTGTGAGTCGCCTGTTCCACCGATAAGTCTATCACGACAAGGGGCCGTTGCGTTTGATCAGGTTAGCCAGCGCATCTTGTCTTTGACTCACCACAAGCGTGTAATGCCATAGGCATCAAATGCCGCATCACCACTCATAAAGGGCATCTGCTCGACTTGAGCCTGTGCTACCAGCAAGCGGTCAAATGGATCACGATGATGAAAGGGCAAGGCGGCCACCTTCGCCGTGTGGCTGATAGTGATGCCAAGCAACCCAACACGATTCAGACTCAATTGGTGTGGAATAAAAACTTCAAATGACTGGGCCAGTTGT
>JAUQPW010000026.1 GCA_030550175.1 bacterium | reverse complement strand
AAGGGGTCCTTCATGGATAAACAAGGTATCATTACTTAAGAGACTTGATATAAGCGATGAGCTGGATCAATTCTTCTTCACTTAGCCGGCCTTCATAAGGGGGCATAATAGGCTGAAAGCCTGCAACGATTTTAGCTTGTGGATGAAGAATCGATTCACGCAAATAATTTTCATCTGCAATCACCGTTTCTCCATTCTGTAAAGAAACGGATTTGCCGAATATTCCCATCAAATTTGGTCCTCGTCCTTCCGCACCCGGTCGGTGACAGACTATACAGCCTAAATCTCGAAATAGCTTCTCTCCGGCTGACGCAAGGGAGCCTTCAGCAGCACCGGTACTTGGGGCTTCTGCTAAAGGTGTCGTAGATCCTGGAGCCATACCTGTTGTCGCCCCAGCAGGGGGAGTGGGTCCTTGTGTGGTACCTGTGGTTGGGATTTCCCCGGTCACTGCTGGGGAGGGTGTAAGGGCACCTGCCTGTTGTATCAGGTTTCCACTCAGCCAGGCCTGGTACTGTGCAGGTTCCATAACGATTACGCGACCTATCATACCGGAATGCTGAGTCCCGCAATATTCAGCACAAAATAAATGATACGTTCCAGGTTTAGTTGCCTGGAACCAGAGGGTTGTATAGCGCCCGGGAATCACATCCCCTTTGACGCGAAAAGCAGGTACAAAGACGTCATGAATGACATCCTGGGAAGACATTATCAGCTTAATGGGACGATCTACCGGTATATGGAGTTCATTGATTTCCCTTTGTCCTCCGGGATGTTGGAATTTCCACATCCACTGTTTACCGATAACATAAATATCTAAGGCATCCTCTGGAGGGTGGGCCATGGTAGAATAAATACTGGCCCCCCAAAAAAACATAACCATGAAAAGACCAAAGGGGATTATTGTCCATACTATCTCCAAGGGTAATGAGCCTTCTATGGGTCTTGGCCTTTCAGCTTCCGACCGACGATGATACTTAATAGCAAAGTAAACAATAAGTACGGTGACCAGCAATGAAAAAAAACCGGTGATGGTTATCAAAAAGTAGAAAAGCGCATCCACACGTCCTGCAACGGTAGATGCTTGCTCGGGAAAGAAGGGAAGTTGTTTCATCTATCTTTTATAGGGGGTTCTTCATCCTTTGCCCTCTGCAAGGAATCATCCACAAGCAAAGGATAAGAGACAGAAGACAAATTACGATCCCGTCGCCACATAACAAACATAAAAGTTCCCAGAGCCAGAACCGTCAGGATACCTCCCAGACGTACAAGGCTTAAAACCGTAGCACTATACTTTCCAGTCGTAGGATCATAGTGGTAACAGAGTAGCATCACCTGATCAACCAGGGAACCGATTTTGTTTGCTGAGGCCTCTACAAGACCAAGTCGTAAATCCCTGGGTGCAAATTCGACTCCAAAGAAGTAGCGGGCAATCCTTCCCTGAGGGGTTAATAGAATGATGCCGCTGGCGTGGGCATATTCATCTCGCTTTGCATCGTAGGCATAATGAAACCCCACGACCTGCGTTAAACGTTCAATGGATGCTTCTTCCCCCGTCAGGAAGTGCCAGCCTTCGGCTGCTCCAGAACGAGCATATCTTCGAAGGTATTCCTCTTTTTTGGTTGCGGCGATCTCCGGAGTATCTTTAGGATCAAAACTTACTGTGATTACAGAAAAATGCTCCCCAACGTTAAGAGAGAGCACACGAAGGCTACTTATGAGTCCTTCCAGAACCGTAGGACAAAGCAGGGAACACCTATAGTAACTCAGTACCAGGATGAGGGGTTTACTACCAAAGTAATCCCCCAATTGAATCAACCGTCCCGTTTCATCTCGAAATACCAGATCCCCGGGTACCTGCTCGTTCAATCGCTGATCGATACGGATGTTACCGGGTGATAGAGATTTTTCCTGATGGGCCTGTACCGGAACGGCTAATAAAAGGCAAAACGTAAAGATCACCCACTTCATTTTTCTTTACTCCCTAAAGATTTAATGTATTCGACAAGCTTTGATACTTCCTCCTCACTGAGTTTGCCTTCATAGGGAGGCATGAGAGGTTGAAAACCGGCAACGACCTTTGCAGCCGGATGGAGAATCGATTCACGGATATACGCTTCATCGGCTATGACCGTTTCCCCGTTTTGTAACTGCACAGGCTTACCAAACACTCCCGCAAGATCCGGCCCACGGCCCCGGGAGCCAATTTTATGACAAACGTTACAACCTGTTTCCTGAAAGAGTTTTTCTCCTTCCGATGCCAGAGCTTTTGAAGAAGGTTCTCCAGACGGTCCCGGTTTCTCACCTGTCGGTGCAGCCACCAATCCAGGAGCCTGCTGAATACCGGGAAGTTTCCGGGGAGCACGATAAGGTTCCCCTCGAATGGTTCGACCCGAACTGGAATCCTCCACCAGCTCATAGGAGAAAAACTCCTGGGGGGCGGTATTTTCTTGTCCCTGCGCCCCGTCCCTGGATCTTACAGGCAGACCTTTTTCGACTATCAATTTCATGGCTTGCTCAATGGGAATTCGGACCGTATTCGTTTTTTGATCCACCCAACCGTAGCTATGAAGGATGGCATCTTCTGATGCTCGCATTTCATTCATATCCCGGGCTGGAGAAACCTGTAATCTAGGCTCCGGAGGGAGCTCTTTCTGGGGACGGGAAACCGTTGGCACCCGGGGTTGAGTTTGCTTTTGATCACGGGCGGAAAAATAGTCAAATAACCACCAGAGCAAAAGATGAGCCACAACGGCAAGAACAATGAGTCCCACTCCAAAGATGAGAATTCCCCGGACATTTACATCGGTATGCTCATGGCTCACCTGGGGATTCTCTTTATCGGTGGTACGAAGGCTTGTCTTCTCCATTTAAATATAAAGATAATCCTTCAGGAGTCAGGAACCAGGGATTATTTTGGCTTCTGACTCCTGTTCTTTTCCTACACTCAATGTTTACTTCCTGTCGAACTAAAGGCTTCTTCTAAATAGGGATCATAAAGGGGTAATAAGGGTCGGCTCTTCAATTGTTGGATAAATCGCGCCAACCAAATGCCTCCCACCCCTATGGGGGCCAGGATATCCATCCAATGGAAATGCAGGTAAGAAACGGTGCCTGTTTCCATTTGGGCGGTAGGGGCTATGATCCAGAACAAATCGACCAGGCGCATCAAAAGCATCCAGACGGCTATGATGGCAAGTGTACGCCGATTGCGTTTTATAGGTCTCGATAAGAGCAACAAGAACGGTAAGGCAAAGTGAAAGAGAATGATGAATAAGCCTATCCACTTCCAGCCACCTTCCATTCGACGCAGGTACCAGGGAGTCTCTTCGGGGAGGTTACCCGACCATATGATAAGGAATTGAGAAAATGCGAAATAAGCCCAAAGCATTACAAAAGCCAGTAACAGCTTACCAAGGTCATGGAAATGGGTCGGTGAGATGACATAGCGTAGGGGCTGTGCATATAAGGGGTCGGGGACTCCAGACTCTGTACGATTTGTCAGTAGAACTGCAACAATAATTGCGAATGAAAGAGCCGAGATTCCCTGTCCTCCCATAAACATAATCCCAAAGATGGTTGATAACCAAAGGGGTTCCAGGGACATCACCCAATCAATGGAGGCAAAGGTAACGGTTAAGCCGTAGATTATTAATCCAGGACCGCTAAGTAATCGAAACCGTCTCAATTTGGCGTATTCTACATGTTCAGGAAGGCGATGATCTGCCATCTGATCCTGCTCCAAAGACCACTTGTTCAGGAAGTGGGAGACACTCAGCCAGGCCACAAAGTAAAGTGCTGCCCGAACCAGAAAGAACGGAATATTTAAGTAAACACTTTTGTGCTGGAGGATAACATCCTTGACAACCTCCTCTGGACGTGCCCAGGGGTATAAGTAACGAAGACCCAAAACAAGAGGTAGAAACAGAAGTACCAGGAGCGGGAATGTTCGGGTCGCGGCTTCGAGTAGGCGTCGGATGACCAGCCCCCATACTCCGCCCGACAGGTATTGCACCATTAACAGGGCGAAAGAGCCAAGGGCAATTCCAATCCAGAATATATAAGCTAACAGGTAAGAGTGGAAAAACTGTCCAGGATTGAAGAACGCCCATACAATACAAATTACCAGGCCTACTACTCCAATCTTGAAAGATCGCTGCTGTATTTGATCCAGGTCTTGCATGGATAGAATATTCGGTTAAATCTGTTTAAGGTGAACAGAAAGTATCTAAAGTTAAAAGAATCCGATCCTAGATGTTCCTTCGGCTTCGGGTATGTATCCCTTTAGACCTTTTAGTTCACCGGCTGAGTTTAGCACGCTCCTCCGCCGGTACATCTTCAAGCGTAGCATGCTGACTGAGTTGTAGCGCACGAATATAGGCAACAATAGCCCATCGATCCCGGGGTGGGATTTGAGCTGCATAATCCGGCATAGCTCCGAAGCCATTGGTAATAACATCAAAGAAATAACCAACCGGAGCTTCTCGCAACCGGTCTTGATGAAACGAGGGGGGAGGGGTATAACCCCGGCGTACAATCATCCCATTTCCACTCCCCGTACGATCATGACAGGGGGAACAGAAAATATTATACCGTTCCTGTCCACGTTCTAATACTGTTCGGGTCACCGGAAATGGAAAAGTATTGGTAAAATCTTTACCAGATTTACCGGTATAAAGTTCCGTATCCTCTCGGAGATAACCCCGGGCCACGGTACCGGGTGGAAGGGGCCGTGCAGATTGACCATCGGCGAAAAACGTACTGGCCTCAAGGGGGTCATATCTGGGCTGCTCGGCCATATCTTGACGACAACCCACAGTCAGAAAGGTAAAAAGCAACAGGAAAGGGGTAAACAGCCAACGATTTTTCAGGGGCCCTGAAAACCCATAAAGTATTTTCTTCCAGAATCGTATTTCTATCTTCGATTTTTGGCCTTTTAACTTTTGATTTCTCATTCTAATTAATGCTCCACCTCATAGACCACACGGGGTGCCAGCCTTTCCAAGAAATACCTGGTTGCTTCCGGATCAAAGCGGGGATCTGTGGCTTCGATACACAGGAAGAATCGATCTCGTGTTGCAAGGGCGAAACGGGGTACGTTGAAAACGGGATGGTAGGGCATGGGAAGACCGTTCAAGGCCAACATACCCAACACCGCAAACAAAGATGCCACGAGAATCGCACACTCGAAAGTAACAGGGATGAAAGCCGGCCAGCTATTTAAAGGACGTCCCCCGATATTGAGGGGATAATCTATGACGGCAGTATAATATTGCAAAAAGTATCCTCCCACACCCCCTATCAAACCTCCAATGAGCACAACAAGTGGGAGACGGGTTTGACGAAAACCCAGGGCTTCCGTCAATTCTTCGATGGGAAAGGGAGTATAGGCATCCATCTCCCGATAGCCTTCTTCATAAGCTTTACGTGCCGCAGCGACCAGATCGCTTGGATTCTCAAATTCGGCCATCAAACCATATATCGGAGGCCTTGCATCCATCAAAATGAAAGAGATCCAAGAAATTAGAAGCAAGGGAGCCTGAAGTCTTGCTTCTAACTTCTGGCATCTGACTTTGAATTTCAATCTTCGATATAATCAACCAATTCCCTGACTTCAGCTTGGGGTAAAATCGTCCGCATTTCAAAGATGGAAATCATGGGAAGGAAACGAATAAACAAGAACAGCAGAGCAAGGAATAGGCCAATTGTACCCACAAACGTAGACCAATCAAACAGGGTTGGGATATACATATCCCACGAGGAGGGGAGAAAATCCCGATGCAGGCTGACGACGACGATAACAAAACGCTCCAACCACATCCCGACATTGACGACCAAGGCAATCACAAAAAGGGCCGGTACATTTGTTCGTACCCGTTTGAACCAAAGTACCTGGGGGATTAAAACGTTACAAAGTATTAAGGCCCAATAAAGAGGGGCATAGGGTCCCTGCATGCGATTCAGAATCATATATCTTTCGTAAGGATTCACACTATACCAGGCCATGAAGGCTTCCATCATGTACCCATAGGCTACAATAAGGCCTGTGACCAGCATAATCTTGGCCATATTCTCCAGATGCCTCATGGTAATAAAATCTTCCAGTTTATAAACCGCACGAATCGGAATCGCAAGGGTCATCACCATGGCAAAACCGGAATAAATGGCCCCGGCCACAAAATAAGGGGGAAAGATGGTAGCATGCCATCCGGGCACGATCCCCACAGCAAAATCAAAACTTACAACGGTGTGAACCGAAACTACCAAAGGAGTTGCCAATCCTGCAAGCAACAGATAAGCCGTCTCATAGCGGTGCCAATGTTTCGCCGAACCGCGCCATCCCATTGCCAGAATTCCGTAAATAATACGACCCAATCGACTTTGGGATCGATCTCTCAAAGTGGCTAAATCAGGAATCAACCCCACGAACCAGAACAGGAGGGAAACGGTACCATAAGTCGAAATTGCAAAGACATCCCAGACAAGTGGACTGCGGAACTGGGGCCAGAGCCCCATGGTATTGGGGTAAGGAAGCAACCAGTAATCAAACCACGGTCGTCCGGTATGAAGAGCCGGATATAATCCCGCACAAGCAACTGCAAACAAAGTCATGGCTTCTGCAAACCGGTTGATCGAAGTTCGCCACTTTTGACGTAAAAGCAGTAGAATGGCCGAGATTAGCGTCCCGGCATGTCCGATCCCAATCCACCAGACAAAATTAAGAATATCAAACCCCCATCCTACCGGGATATTGACGCCCCAGATCCCAACCCCCACCACCAGCAGGTAACCGATGGTGTATAACAACATCAGGGTTAATAGGAAGGTTATCCCAAAACCCACGAACCATCCCCATGGAGTCTTGCGGGTCAGTACAATGGAGCTGATTTTATCGGTAATCGACTCGAAGGTGTGCCCCGGCTCGATGACCGGGGGAAGGCCCGGCTGACGAACGGATCCTATTTCCTTAGTTTTACCCATTTCGTGTGGAAGTTCCGATTTCATGGATACCCTATTCAGAAAGGATAAGGTATTAAGTAGACAGGCGTTCCCTTCACCTGCTCCTTACCCCTTATCCCCTATTATTTTCGGTCATTTCAGGGTTAGAATTACGAATCACCGCCAGATAGGTGGTCCGCGGTTTTGTATTCAATTCTGCGAGCAATCCATAGTTACGAGGTTCGGCCTTGAGCTTTGAAACACGGCTGTTGGGATCGTTAATATTACCAAAAACAATAGCATCGGCCGGGCATACGGCCTGACAGGCTGTTAAAATCTCCCCATCACGAATCTGCCGACCTTCCTTTTCCGCTTCAATCCGAGCTGCATTGATTCGCTGAACACAATAGGTACATTTCTCCATAACTCCCCGGCTTCGGACTGTTACATCGGGATTTCTTAACAATTTAAGGCTCGGGGTATTCCAGTCTGAATATTGGAGGAAATTAAAACGGCGGACCTTATAAGGGCAGTTATTGGAGCAATAACGGGTGCCTACACACCGATTATATACCATATCGTTCAGTCCTTCCGCACTATGAGCGGTAGCCGCAACGGGACAGACCACTTCACAGGGAGCTTTTTCGCATTGCATACATAAGACGGGTTGATAGTAGGTTTCCGGATTATCCAGCCCACCTGCGTAGTAACGATCGATACGTAACCAATGCATCTCGCGACTCTTCATGACCTGATCCTTCCCGACAATGGGAATATTATTCTCGGACTGGCAGGCAATGACGCAGGCATTACAGCCTATACAGGCACTTAAATCGATGACCATACCCCAGGCATATCCTTTATATTCGTATTCAGGGTATAAGGAAGGGTAGGGTCCAGCTTCGGATTCCCCTTCATGCACAAAATTGGGATTTTCTCGATATTGCTCCAAACTGGCAGAGCGAACAAGATTACGGCCTTCCATACTATGGTGCATCTGGGTACAGGCCAGGGGATACTTCTGATCTGTTTTTTGAATTTCCAGTCCGGAACCAAACCAGGGCTCATCAGAGGTACGAAGGGCATAGGCATTGAATCCCTGACCTGTTCCGACCCGACCTGCGCGGGTCCGACCATATCCTAAATGCACCGTAACCGAATTATCCGCATGACCCGGCATAATCCAGACCGGGGCCCTTATCACACGCCCTCGATAAATCAATTTAACCACGTCCTCATTTGAAAGGCCCAGGCGTTCGGCGGTAGCCGGACTGATGAGTGCGGCATTATCCCAGGTAAGTTTGGTCAGAGGCTTTGGTAATTCTTGAAGCCAGCCGTTGTTTGTGAATCGACCGTCCCAGATACAGGGGTCCGGTTGAAATACAATTTCTAAAGAGGGAGAACCGGTTCCAGGGCCTCCGGGTTTCTGGATTTCTACCGCTCTTTGTACCCAATCCGGCTTTAAGGATACCGATTTGGGTGGAAGCGCCGTATCAGGGATAAATCCGGCATTCAGTACTATACGCCAGAACTGTTCAAAGTCACCGGAAGGCCTCTGGCTTTTCCAATAACCACGAACGATATCGTAGCCGGTCTGCTCAGGCTTATCGGTAAATGCGGCCAATACTTCATGGGCAGTCTTTCCCCCATAAAGAGGTGCAATCAAGGGTTGAATAATGGTAATGGTCCCGTCGTAGGCCCGGGTATCACTCCAGGATTCCAGATAATGGGCTTCGGGAATATGCCAATGACACAGGGCTGAAGTTTCATCTTCGTACAGGCTCAGATGAACGCTGAATCCTACTTTTGCCAGACGCTCACCAAACTGAAGATCTGCCGGAGCAGTATAAACCGGATTACCTCCTAAAATTACAAGCACGTCTACAAGGCCCTGATCCATATCCCGAACCAATTCACGGAGCGAAGTCATTTGATCTACCGGATTGGCTTCTACAGGATCGGTATAAACCACCGTATTCCCCACATTACCCAGGGCATGGTTCATAGCATGGGCCAAGGCATGAACCAGGGGAGGCTGCTCAGGACCAACTAAAATCAAACTGGTACCCCGATGCTGCTGAAGATCCCGCACAAGGGGGTCTATCCATTGGGTCGGGATAACCGGCAGAGTAATCGGCTGATTAGCTAGGGATCCTATCTCAACGCCCAGGGCTACGGCAACGGCCCGTGCAAAACCCTCAATTTCACCGGCACGTAACGGAAGCCGGTGGTCAGCTACAGCCCCTGTATTCGAAGGGGTACACTCCACCACATACAAACGGTTCATTTTACCTTCACCTATCTGCATCCGCCGTTTGGTAATAAAATCCCGAATATAGCGCAGGCTTCCAGGCCCCCGCGTCAGAAAATCCGAACCCAGGGCCAGGACAACCTCTGCCTTGTCAAAACGATATTGAGTCTCGACATACTCCCCAAATGCCAGCTTAGCCCCCGCCCGGACATTATCCCGTCCCACAGGTTCATATTGATGCCATTTCGCCGATGGGAACGCAGCCAACAAACTACGCAGTTGATGGGCCAGGGTCGGTGAGGTAACGGTTTCGGTTAATATCCGCAGGCGGGCCCCTTGGGTTTTACGCTGCTCCGCCAACACTTTACGAAACTCCGCCAGGAAGACTTCCCAGGGTCGAATATCCCCTCGATAAGTCACAGTCTCCGAGCGATCGGGATCATAGAGTGTCAGGACGGAAGCCTGGGCAAACACATCGGTTGCTCCCAGGCTGGCAGGGTGATCTGGGTTTCCTTCTATTTTGGTCGGACGTCCCATATGGCTTTCAACCAATAGACCCGTTGCAAAGCCGCCCAGGGACATGGCCGTAGCGAAAAACAAAGGCTTACCGGGTACAATTTCTTCGGGGGGTCGGACATAAGGTACAATCTTTTCATCGGGTGGACGTACGCAGGCGTTTAAACCGGCAAGGGCTAAAGAAGCCCCCATTAACCTCAAAAATTGACGACGACTGACCGGGTCTAACCATGCCGCTGCCTGCTGAGGAAATTCACGATGGAGGAATTCCTGAAAATCTTCGGTTTCGGCCACTTCTTCCAGGCTCCGCCAATAGAGCGGACCTTGAGTGGCTTTCAGACGCGCGCGAATCGAAGCAAGATCCAGTCGCTTATCGGTTGTCCATTGTCCGTTGTCCATGATCCCTTGTCCATTGTCCATCGTTCGTTGCACAAACCAACAGCAACGAACAACTCGCAACGGACATCTTTTTACTAATTACTGTTATCGGTGACAGGTAGAACAACTGGTAAGAAAGGCAACATCGGGGATATTGTATTCCCTCACAAGTTTTTGTCCCAGCGCAATCTGATCGGCCGGTGGCTGCCAATCCATACTAAAGACATACTCACGAGGCCTGATGAAACGTTCCGGCTGGCGATGACATTCCAGGCACCACTCCATCTGGAGGGACTTCTGCTGCCAGGTTAAGGGCATTTGATCAACCCGCCCATGGCACGTCACACACCCAATTCCTTTATTGACATGGATACTGTGATTAAAATAAACAAAATCGGCCAGGTTGTGAACCCTTGTCCATTGAATAGCTCTACCGGTTCGCCAACTCTCGCGTACAGGTTCCAGATAGGGACTGTTGGCCCAAATCTGAGAATGACAATTCATACAGGTCTTCGTCGGAGGAATCCCTGCAAACGAAGATTCCTCCACGGTGGTATGGCAATAACGACAATCAATTCCCAATCCATTAACATGATGTTCATGACTGAACTGAACCGGTTGTACACGGACTACATTCGCCTGGGTAACGTACTCTGAGCGATTGATTTGCATCAAGACCCAGACAAATACTACAAGAATGAAAACGGCTCCAAAGATACTTAGCTTGGATAAGGTATTCGTACTACGGTGAAAGATCTGGGGCATTTTACTGGATCAAACTCGTCTTATTCTAGAAAAGATTATCATATCCTGCTCAATTATCAGGACGCATGTTGACGTGTTAATATCATGAATATCATGAATAAATAGCGAACTGTCAAGCGAAATTTATAGATTCCCACTTAAATTTATGAGGTAAAGGGAAGGGATTAAAATCGTAGCAGGATAAAGCAAATCTCTTTTTTAGAGAATTATTCAAATAAGTAATGAAGACCGGAACTTGACCCGGATTAAAAAGAGGAGATTCTCTGTTAAGGGCTGCTATGGAAAAGGATCCTTATCCTTTCTTTTCACCCGGTTCCTTTCCTTCCTGGGCCGACTGCTCAAGGATGGCGTTAATTTCCCCTCCTACCAAAATAAAAAATCCCGTCAGATACATCCAGGTTAAAAGGACTATCACAGCTCCGATACTTCCATAAGTTTTGTTATAGGAATCGAAATGATTAACGTAATAAGAAAATCCAAGCGAGGTAATAATCCAGCCTATAACGGCAAAAACGGATCCCGGAGTGATCCATTTCCATTCCTGTTCTACATCGGGGGCAAAATAATAGATTATCGCCATGGCTAAAATCAAGAAAATGAGGATAACCGGCCATCGTAGAATATTCCAGGTCACCTCAAAAATACTTCCCAGACCTATCCGATTGGTCATCTAACCCCCTATTTGAGGACCAAAGATCAAAAGAATCGTGGCCGTGATGAAGAGGATTGAAAGCCCAAGGGTCAGGAGAATAGCCGTGTCTCTTACCTTCCAAAAGGGACGCCTTCCTGGACTCCATAAGCTCGATGGAGGGTTTCTATAATAGCAGTCATAGCACTGGAAGAGACCCACAAGGCCGCTAGAATACCAAAGGACAGGAGTCCACCTCTCGGGTTAGAAACCAGATCCCGAATATGACCCTGAATAAGTTTTAAAGCCTCCCCTGGAACTACCTTTGCCAGGAGCTCCAAGATCCTATCCATCAGATCAGGAACCGGTACATATCCCAAAAGACTCGTAAGAAAAAGTAAAAACGGGAACAGGGCAAATAAGAAATAATAAGCCAATTGGGCAGCAGATCCCAGGCAATCATGTTTCTGAATTTCTTTAAGACGCCGTAGTAATTCTACCTTGCTGAGTCCACCCAAACGCCAGACTTCCCTGAGGTGTTCTTTGAGAGAAGTTCTTTTTTTGTCTCGAATTTTTCTGTTTCCGGGGTTTTTGTTTTTTTTTTACCTAGTTAGTTATGTTATTTATATGTTTGCTACGCAAATATCAGGCCAGGGACCTCTCTCCAGTCATTAAAGTAAAGGGGGAGGTAAAAATATACCCTTGTCGGAGAAATAAAATTACCCTTGATCATAAGCTGATCTTGGGGTGAGGGGTATTTAAAACCCTCTTAGGGGATTTAGTTGGTGGAATTGAATCCAACCTTTTGTCTTTAAACTGGTTAATCCACGGGAAAAAATAGACCTTCCTGGAATAGACAGGGAGAAGGATCTATAACCCTTCTAAATTCTTAAAGATTCATGAAAAATTTCATTTTATGTTCTGGCATACTTATTGCCCCAATGTATTTATTATCCATACCTGATGACAGGAGGGTTTTTATGACATACCTCAAGTTAAAGATGCCGGGTTATTTCAGGGTTCTTCTCTTCTTAGGTCTTTTTTCCTTATCCGGATGCCTCAATATCTTACCACTTACCCCCAAAGATAGGCCTCCCGCTAAAGAAACCGGTCAAAGGAACGAAGCCATCCTTAAAGATTTTCCCGTTCCTTCCTCTTTACCCCAAGGGGAAGAGCGATTATCTGAAGCTGAGGCCTTTTTAGAGAATGCAAACTCTCAAAAAACTTCCCACACCGGCTATTCGGACCAGGAAGAGTCTATATTCAATTTATCCTGAACAAGGCTAACTAAAAACAAGAGGTGGTTATGGACAAATAAAGAAATAATAACTAAAATTACCTAAAGGAATGGTCAGAGAAGGTTAATTATAACCTTTTTTCAATAATTCAATAAAATATTCCTCCTAACTTGAGAAACCATAGCTTATGAGTCCTTCAATCTTGAAAAAAATAAAAGATCAGCCCTGGTTCAATTTTGTGGTAGCACTTCTGGCCGGATTGTCAGGTTTTTTGTTAAATACCCTTCCCATAGAGCTATTCTATAAAGTATGGATCTTTTTCGGAAGTATTCCGGCTTTAATTGTTACCCTCACTTTAGGCCCCTTATGGGGATCTTTAACTGCCCTTATTGCCTCGAGTTATACGGTTTATCTTTGGAATTCCTTTCACGGGGTTATTCTTTACACCCTTGAAGCTCTTGTACTGGGTAGCCTGATCCGTCAACAAAGGTCCCCCATTATCATGGACATGTTTTACTGGATTCTGATAGGATCTCCACTGACCTATTGGTTTTATACTTCCTGGCTGGGTTATTCAAAAATTTATGTAAGCATCCTTTGGGTAGGATTAATTCTAAATGGATTTATCAACATAGCTCTGGCTAAATTGCTGCTGTTGCTGTTCCCAGGAATCAGTCTCAGTATTTCTGGAGGAAAGAAATCTTATCCAAGCGAAGGTCTTCAATCCTATCTTTTTGTTACCTTTGTCATCGTAGCCATTACCCCGGTTGCCGTGATGAGCCTCGTTAACAGCCGTTCTCTGATTAAAAGCAAACTGGAGGAACGAAAAAATAATCTAAAAGAAATCTCCAACTCGGTAAGTATCAGCATCGATAAATACCTAAAACTTCATATGGAAGGGCTCCAAACCCTGGTCAAGCAGCTTGAATCCAGAAAAAATCTGGAGCCTTCCCCAGAAATCGAAAACCTGATCGAAACGGCTTACAAGGAGTATCAAGGATTTTCGGCCGTTTATTTAGCGGATGCCTCCGGTCAGGTCATGGTAATAAAACCGGGTTCCAGTATTTCAGAGGTAATGAACTTTAGTAGCCGGGATTACTATAAGCAGCTTGTCCAAACGAAAAATACCACCATTTCAGAGGTATTTTTTGCCGTAGAGGGAGGCTTTGAACCGACGGTTGTGATCGTTAGTCCGATTCTAGATGAAAAAGGGCAAATGATGGCTTTTATCGGAGGAACACTGAACCTGAAGGTTATTAATCATTTCATCGACAGATTTAAAACCGATAAAAACCGGGAAATTATCGTGGTGGATGAACGAAATCGGGTGATCAGTTCCAGTAATCCAAAACGCTATTGGGCCCTCAAGGATCTGGAAAATACAGAACTTATGACCCAGGCTCTTAAAGAAGAATCTGAAGTTTTCCAGTATCGGCTCGATGAAGTGAAGGAGAGGATCTCACCGGAGTCGGCCATCCGTCTGGTCGGTTTCCAGATTCTTCGCCCCCTGGGATGGAAGGTTTTTATTGAGCAATCCTTACAGGAAATCTACTCGGAAATTCAAGTTATTTATCAACGACTAGCCTTCTGGATTTTTGGGATCTGTGGATTTTCTGTCTTAATCAGTATTTTACTTTCCAGAACGATCTCACGGCCTATTAAAGAATTGGAAGCAGAGGCTAAATCCTTCATCAGTAACCTGGGAAACAGAAAAGTTTCCTCACGAAGCCTTATTGCTCCTACGGAGGTAACGACCCTGGCCAGGGCTTTTTCTGAAATGGCTCAAGAGATTGAAGGCTCTTACTCAAAGCTGGAGAGAATGGTTAAGGAAAGAACCGAGGAATTGGAGACTAAAAATTTTGAACTCCAGCAAATGAATAAAAAACTTGAAGAAATCAATCGACTCAAATCGGCTTTCCTGGCCAACATGTCCCACGAGCTGAGAACTCCCTTGAACTCCATCCTGTCCTTGTCAGAAGGACTGATCCGCAAGATTCCCGGAGAACTCAACCCGGATCAGGAAAAATATTTAAAGATCATCTTCAAAAATGGCAAAGACTTGTTGGAATTGATCAATGATCTGCTGGATCTGGCCAAAATAGAGGCCGGAAAGATGAAGTTAAATCATCGGGTTTTTGTAGTTAATCGCCTCATCGAGGAGGTTGTGGAGATCATTTATCCCATGACCCAAGAAAAAGGATTACACTTCTTTGTTGAAGTAGACACGTCTACCCCCCCTGTGATTTACAGTGACGAAGAGAAAATCAAAAGGATTATTTTAAACCTGGCCAGCAATGCAGTTAAATTTACGGAGAAAGGACTGGTGGTTCTCGGGATCAAGAAATGCCTCCGGGAAGATATCCAAAGACCATATATTCAATTTTCTGTATCGGATACCGGAATCGGAATTTCGAAAGAGCATCAAGAGGCCATTTTTGGAGAGTTTATCCAGGTGGATACTTCCCGGGCCCGTCGGTATCAAGGGGCGGGGTTAGGCCTTGCCATATCTAAAAAACTGGTTCAAATCTTAGAAGGAGAGATCTGGCTTAACAGTGAGCCTGCAGAGGGATCCACATTTGTGTTTACTATCCCTACCTGTGAAGATCAGATAAGTCCTGAAGCCCTGGCCTATATCCTGGAAGGGGAAAAAAATGTAGAAGCCAGATTTCGAAAATTTGAACTCAGGCCTAAAAATGACCAGGGTCGCAAAGTTTTATTGATAGAGGATGTTATATTCACCCAGTATGCAATCAAGTTCCTCCTGGCAACCAGGGACATCCAGGTCATTATCCCAGACCACAGACAAGAAGAATTTTATAAGAATCTGGAAGTTCAACCTGATTTAATCCTGGTGGATGTGTCGATTCCAAATCGGGATGGACATATGGTCCTTAAAGCTTTCAGAGAAATCCAGACATTTAAGGAGATTCCTATTCTGGCGATCACCTCAGGTCCTAAAGAAGAACAGGGAAGCAAATGGATAAAAATAGGATATAACGATTACATTACAAAACCGATCCAGGACTCGGATTTGTTAAATAAAGTGACCTATTGGCTCAACTCAATCTCTTGTTAGTCATCTATTGTCCGTTGTTCATGACCAGGATTATTAGCTTGACCCTATTAAGTTCCTTAGAATCTCTTAACTCCAAGGACAAAAAAATCCAGGGATCAGAAAATCTTATGTGGATACCCTAATCCTTGGAATCTTTGGCCCCGACAGTGAAAGAATTCTTTCTAATCCGACAGGGTTCGGTTAAATAGTTAAAGAGTAACAGGGGACAACAGATAACGGACGACTGGCAATTAAGATACTATGGCAAAAATCTTAATCGTTGATGATAGAAGAGACAATATATTTTCTGCCACGGTCAAATTAAAAGAGGACAACTATGAAATCATCACAGAGACTCGGGCCGAAGAAGCTCTCAAGAAAGCCGAAGAGGAGCTACCGGATTGTATCCTGTTAGATGTAAATATGCCGGAAATGGATGGATTTGAGATTTGCCGCAGACTCAAACAGAATCCGAAGACCCAGGATATTCCAGTTTTGTTTACAACCGCCATATATCAGGATACAGAGAATATTGTAAAGGGATTGGAAGTCGGAGGAGATGATTATATCGTATCGCCGTTTGAGGCCCAAGAACTCAAGGCTCGGGTCAAGGTCCTGGTTCGTCTCAAAAAGAGCCGGGATGAATTAAAAGAGAAGAACCTGGAGCTGGAATTGGCCAATGAAAAACTCAGAGAAAGGAATAAAGACCTTATTCGGGCAAATAATTTTCTCAGCAGTATCATGGAGAGGAAACCGATACCATTACCTTAAGTTCCTTACCTCAGGCCATAGCTGAAAATGCTATCCTGAATCCATCCTGGGATAAAAAGGATCAAGGATTTCTAAAAAAGACCTATCAGGAGTTAAAAGAACAGGCCATTGAAAACTTCCATAGGGAGCTCTTAGAGTGGATTCTGATCAAATACAAAGGCAATGTGGGAGCAGCAGCCAGAGAGCTTGGACTGGATAAAAGTAATTTCCGGAAAATCATTAAGAAATACCATATTAATGTACGGAATTACCGTCAAGGCCCGGCAAGTACCCTGGGACCCGCCCTAAGCGAAAATCAAGAGAATACCGGTTAAACCCCCCTGTGTTTAAGACCAAAAACATGTAAAGACCCTGGTTTATAGAGGTTTTTCAAGAGGTATGGGTTTCGAAGGGGTAGATCTAAACCTTACCATTTAAATAAATCCAGAAAGGGTAAAAGCCCAGATCCTACTCAGTCGCTATTGAAATGTGATGTAAGGTAGAGACAGCCCCACCCTAACCCTTCCCCCCGCATGCGGGGGGATCGAGGGGGGCGGGAAGGGCTTCCTACCTAAAGGCTATGCAGAGTCGCCCCTCCTCAGCCTGCAACCTCTTCAGGGGGAATGGAAAGGGTTCCTTCTGGAGAAGGAGCATACCTGGCACTAAAGTTGCTCAAGAAAAATAAAGTAAAACCTGACTCTTCAGGAGAGTCTTACTTATCCACCTGATGAATTCCATGGATCGGAGAAGTATCGAGATAAATAAAGTACATAGGAAAAACCGACCGGCTTTAGATATTTCGAAGCCTTTCAATAGGAGGTGTTTAGGTTTAAAAAATTATTTACCTTATTCCTGGCTTTTACCTTTAGTATGGCTTTCGCAGCTTCTGGGCTGGCCCAACTTCCCAAACCTCAGGAAACAAAGAGGGAAGCTAAAGAGGAGAAAAACGTTTCAGGAACCGTAAAGAGCGTAGATCCCACCAATAAGACCCTGACGATCGAACTGAGTAAAGATTACGGGAACAAGAAAAAAGGCGAACAGATGACCTTTTACGTAGGAGATAAGACAAAATGGGAAGGGAGTCCCTGGCAATCTTTATCCGATGTGAAGCCAGGTCAGCAGATAGAATTTCAAGCCTTAGAATCTGCCGGAAGATATGAGATCCAGAGGTTTAGTAAGTATTCTTCTGCGACGGGCGCGGAACAAAGTCAGGGTGCCAGAAAGCCTTCTGCCGCCGGTGATCAAGGACAAATCAGACCCACCGAGCCTACCAAACAAGGTGAAACCGGTCAACAAAGCGATGTAGAAGCCGGGAAAGGTTCTCAAATACAAACTCAACCCGGACAACAAGGTCAGTCTGGTCAACCTCAGACTCAATCCAGTCAATCCGGTCATGAACCCAAAAATCAACAAGAAGAGAGTCCTCCCCATCAGGAAAATAGGTAGTATCTCATTACTTTAACCCTGTTGAATAAACCAGCAATTCCCCTGTTTGCTCTGAAGTTTATGGTTATATCATCCCTAGACCAGAATCCATTCCCACCTGATATTTATTAACAACTCAAATCTTATTTTAACAAGAAATGGGTCATTTTCTTTAGCTTCTTCTTTTGAATTAAGCTCAACCTCAAGGTCGTTGTAGAACCAATCCATAACCTCTAAATAGAAGAGATTCCAATTTTAATTCTAAACAGGAGGTAAAGAACGGTAAATTTGCCATTGATCTCACCACTTGAAGTTATAATCTTAGATTAGCATAACTTTGTGTAGGCTTCCACCCTACGCTGCAATATTTTAATGGATTATCTTTAAACCGTATTTTTTACAAAATAACTGCTGTGGTATTCATCTTGAGTGCCAGAGGAGTATTCTTGTAAAAAGGATATAAAAATTGAAAACGACAACGAAAAGACAAAAGGAGTTTTCTCGCCTTCCTCAACATGTAGGTATTATTCCAGATGGAAATCGTCGTTGGGCAAAGAAGCGAGGTCTTGCGCAGCAGGAAGGTTATGAAGCTGGAATTGAGCCTGGACTTCGTCTCCTGAATCTTTGTCGGGAACTCGGAATTAAAGAAGCCTCGGTTTATGGTTTTACCAAAGAGAATGTACATCGACCATCCGAGCAAATCGAGAAGTTTCGAGAGGCCTGCGTAAAGTTTGTTTTCTCCGCCATTGAAGTGGGTGCGGCTTTATTGGTCGTGGGTGATTCAAGCTCTCCCGTTTTTCCGGATGCCCTCCGACCTTTTACAAAACAACGGACCCCGGGGGATATTCGGGTTAATTTGCTGGTAAACTATGGCTGGCAATGGGATCTCCTGTCAGCTCTGGAACATACACGAACCAACGATACCCTTTCCTACTCTGGAATACTGCGGGCTTTGGCTTCCGGGGATGTTTCACGCGTGGATCTTGTTGTACGTTGGGGTGGACGTCGTCGGCTTTCCGGCTTTCTACCGATCCAATGTGCCTATGCGGATATGTATGTTATCGATACTCTTTGGCCGGACATGACTCTGGAGGAATTCTTAGACGCCCTTCGCTGGTATCAGGAGCAGGATATCACCCTGGGCGGATAATTTCCTTTGAGAACGACTGTAAGAGATATAACCTAGGCTCTACAGTCGTTCTATCTCCAGTAGCCGACCTTACTGACTTATAGATCCTTTTTAATAGTACTGATTTAAGAGTACTAAGTACTGAATGCCGAGTACTTTTTTCTTAGTCCAGATGACCTGGCAGAGTGTTTAAGCAGATTTGGCATAAGTAGAAATTCTCTTTCCTCCCAGGGATTACGGCCTGGGGAAAGCGGGGGGCATTGGCTCGATACAACCACTTCGACCCGCGTTCCGACAACGATCGTACTCATCTTTTCTGCTATCATAGTCGAGCCAGGCGTCTGCAGCGTCATTGGCCTGCCGCTCACCCATCAAATAGCTGAAGCGCTCAGCTTCGTTTCGGAATACCCTGCCTTTGGGATCTCGATAGGTGCGAAACCCGATGAGTTGCCGTTCCTCTTCCGTACGGAAGGTAACGCTCAGGATTTGTCGCAGGTGCCTGGCCATATAGGCTGCCTGGGCGTGGCCGTGTGCCGCGGCTTTATCGTACCAGAAGATGGCGGTGTTACGATCCTGGGGAACCCCCATACCATACTCGTAAGCGCGTCCTAAGCGGAATTCACCCAGGTCATAGCCTTGCCTGGCACTCAAGGCATACCAGTACGCGGCAGTCATCCAATCCTCAGGTACCCCCTTGCCATCTTCGTAAAGGGCACCCAGGTTGCTCTGTGCCGTAGCGTTACCCTGACGGGCCGAGAGTTGATACCATCGAGCTGCTTCGGTGTAATTCTGGGGGACCCCTTCCCCATACTCATACTGATACCCTACCTGTAGCTGGGCCTGATCGTAACCCAGTTTTGCCGCTTCCAGGAACCGTTGTGCGGCTGCTGCATAGTCCCCGGCCAGATAGAGTTCCTTGCCCTGCTCAAAGAGCGTGCGGGCACGGGTGGTTGCCTCAGTATTTAGGAGTGTCGAGGACTGGGTTTGAATCGCGTCGGAAGTGGATCTCCTTTCAGGCATGGTCGGCTGCCCCATCCGTGGTTTCGATGGGGACGACAAGGATCTGTCGTCTCTATCCGGCTCCCTTATGTCCGTCTGTATAGGACTACTCCGTCGCCACACACCCGTGCCGAGATTACCCGTGGCTATCAGCGTGTTTGTATCCGGCAATTGATAAGTACCCTCGTCTGTATAGCCACCGGTTGACTTTAAACTCCAATGTCCATCCTTGATCGTAATACTTCCACTATGGGGGGCCGGGGAACCGGGTCCTTCACTTCGGAAGTTGTAAGTACCATCAGATCGGATCTCCCATATCCAGCGCGCCACACCGCTTGCATTGGGTACCTTGAGTTCCCAAGTACCCGCCACTGCCGGCTCAACCGGACTGACAATGGCCGAAGTGGTCTCAGAAGGTTGTAACTTTGAGGAATCTTTCTTACCCACACGGACCCACAGTATAGTGCCCTCCTTATCGGTCATCTCCAACATATTGGTATGAAGGATTTGATAGGTAACTTCTGTAGCCGGTCCATCGGTCGGTATTATCTTCAACTGCCCGTTGTCGGCTTCCACGCGGGCCTTAATTTCTGCACTCGAAATGACACGAATCGAATGGCCATTTGGACTGATCCGCCAAACCAGGGTCAACGGAATACCGTCCTTTACCACACTTGCCTGCCAGAGACCAACCAGAGCCGAATTTAACGGATTTTGCGGGAGTCCCTCTTGAGGAGCGGCTAAAACCTTATCTAAAAAAATAGGATCTATCCCCGACGGTCGCGTTCCGGACGGGACCCGGGTCCACTGAATTTCATCATAGGGGGATCCAGCTTCCTGGGTCGAAAAGGCATGGGCACTCTTCACAACGTATTTACCATGGGCAAGATCCCAAGGCTTATTGGGAGTCCTTACCGCCCAACTTTCTGGGTTTGTAATGAGGAACCCGATCTCTTCGGTGACAAAGTTAAGGGACGCCTCACCGGTTGGACGAATAACCCAGAGAATACGAACCTTTGTTCCTACGGCCTGGTCATCTTTGCTGGTAAGCCAGCTTCCAACTAGGGCCGGATCCACAGTTCCCGCGTGGGAAAGTGTGCTGCTTAGAAGGATTATCATAGTCAGTATTCCATATAGGTAGCGCATAAATACCTCCTTAGGCTAAAGGATTACCACCCTTCATAATCTCCTTTGAATTCCCGCTAAGGATTCCGGAAGCATTAGAGGGAGGTCTTATTTTTTTCTCTATGGGTATAGACACGGTAACGAAGGATTATTTAATGGTTGGATCATCATTTTTTTTCCAAAATAAAACCTCAATGGGGTTAAGTTAAGGCCCCCTCTTGACCTTCCCCCGCCTCGCAGGGGAAGAAACGTTCTGATCAAAATTCCCTTCCCCGCAAAGTTATACTGTGACTCATATTTTTTCTATTCAATATTTAAAATGAAAAATAACTACATAACGGCAGAAATATTGTCTTAATATATGTTATAAAAATAAAAGTTTATCCGAATTTGAGTTTTCAAAGGGAATCCAGCGGGGTTGGATCGCCCTAGCCGGACTCGGAATCGCAGGGGCTTCCTACGCTACTTTACATAAAAGGCAAAGTCCAAAACTTAAAGGGGATGTTAATTAGTTAAAAGGAAAAACTCCTATGAAATCTGCTTTTGAGTGAGCTTTTAACATTTTTCTACCTTTTCCAGTTGAAAAGGTATTCCCTAATTGAATTGAGATGCCATGCATTTTAAAAATTATCGATTACCCGAACTTTTTGCAGGTTTTCACCGTAAAGACTATGAGCTTCCGGTCCGTTACCCTGTTGCTTGCCATCCCCAGGCTTGGGCGGCCGGAACCGTCCCCTACTTACTTGAGAGCTCTTTGGGTTTAATGCCGGAAGCATTTGATCATCGACTCCGAATTGTACGTCCTATACTTCCGGATTTTATTCATCAGATCGAGGTTCGTTGATTGAGAATTGGTCAGGCTTCCGTCGATTTAAGATTTGTTCGTACTTCTGACCATAGCGTTGCTGTGAAGGTTCTCAAGGTCGATGGGCAACTGGACATAATCGTAGAACTCTAACCATCAAACGAGGCGTTTGAGCTACTGGAATGATCCCCTAATCTTACAGACTCAAGGCTATTCTGCTGTCTTCACCCAGCACCTGAGTACTTCGGCTACACTCCAGGCCTGAGCCACACATCCTCGGGGGGTGAAGGGAGGTTCTGCATCGAAGATCTCGCTAATGGAGCCGATACAGGCTTCACTTAAATGGGGAACAAATCCTTCAAGAAAACGTCGGGCTTCTACGCGATCTTCGGGATACACCTTCAGCCATGCATCCACAAAGGGCCCGATCAACCAGGCCCAAACAGTTCCCTGGTGATAGGCGGCATCCCTGGCACGAAGGTCCCCCTCATAGGTCGGTTTGTAATCTGGATAGTCCGGAGCGAGGGAACGAAGTCCTACCGGGGTTAGCAAACGTTCCCGTACCACCTCCAGGACGGGCTTCCATTTTGCCGGATCGAGAATGGGATGGCGAAGCGAAATGGCAAATATCTGATTGGGCCGGCAAGCCGGATCGTCGCCCTGTTCCCCATCCACCACATCATAGAGATATCCTCCTTTTTCATACCAGAAGCGTTGGTTGAAGGAGTGATAGGCTTGTTCGGCATGTTGAGCCAGAGGGTGGGCAACTTCCTCTCCGAGTCCTTTGCGGGTCCATTCTTCTAAAAGACGTAGGGCATTGTACCAAAGGGCATTGATTTCCACTGCCTTACCCCGACGAGGGGTTACGACCCAATCTCCTACCTTGGCATCCATCCAGGTCAGTTGATATCCTTCCTGCCCTTGAGAAAGAAGCCCATCTTTGGGGTCGACATGAATTCCAAACCGGGTACCCCGAAGATGGTGTTCAACAATATCGAGAAGTTTAGGAAGGATGAGTGTAAGGGTCTTGTAATCGTTGGTGACCTCAAGGTAGCGATCCAGGGCATGGAAAAACCAAAGGGTAGCATCGGCAGTATGATAGAGGCCTTCTTTCTCTCCCTCGGGGAATAAGTTCGGGAGGAGCCCATCTCGAATATAGTGGGAGAAGGTACGAAGGATGTAGCCGGCTTCCAGGTGACGTCCGGTTGTTAAGGTCAATCCCTCCAGACTGATCATGGTATCTCGCCCCCAATCTGTAAACCAATGATAACCGGCAATGATAGTGCGTACTTCATCCCCAGAGGCACGGGCACGTGCAGCGTCTTCAATTCGGCCGGCGGGGGTAATGATAAATTGATCGGCTGCGAAGACAAGCTCCCCAGCCACACCTGTTTGGGCTTTGGGATGGGCCATGGAAATCAGTCGCTGTCGACGTTCATATTCGGTCTCGAGGGCTTCTTCGGGTTTAAGGGCAAAGATGGTTTCCCAGGCCCCGGTTGAAGCAACCAAAGTCGCCGGCTGGTCTTTAGTTAAATCAACCCGAAAATAACCCGGACTCCAGAGATCCCCCGTAGCTTGATACCCCCGGCGGGCTTCGACACGATAGAAAATATTCTGAAGTTTTTTCCCATCCAGGGTAAAGGCCCCCCTCTGACCATATAATTTCATCCGTAGCGGAGGAGTCTGGGCATTTTCAGCTAATTCATAGCGATCTTCCACAGCCGTTAAGGTATAAGGTTCTGCATGCAGCTCACTGACCGGGGCATCGTGAGAACGGAAATGAACCGATGGACGAAGCTTTAGCCGAATAGTACCGTCTCCAGAAATCAAACAATAATGGATGTACACTGTATTCTGCATGTGGGGGAGGAAAATCCGCTTTTCGATCACAAATCCTCCGACTTCATAGCGCCAGACGGGCAAACCTGCATCGAGTCGGAACTCCGTTAAATATTCCATTCCATGCAATTCTAACACCCCATCGAGTTGTTCCTCACCACTGATTCGGATGACAGTTCCGTCTGGAAGCCTGACTAACTCCGACAGGTGGCTTAGCATAACTCTCCGTCCAAGGGGAGCGGGAAGTGCGGCTATCAGCAGTCCATGGTAACGTCGGGTAATAGCCCCGGCCAGGGTACCTGAAGCATAACCACCAAGTCCATTAGTTACCAACCATTCACGGGTTAAGAGAAATTCTGGATCGGCATTACCGGATCCGAACCACGGTATTTTAAGAATTAAATTCTCCATAATCGGGAGTCAAAAGGTAGAACTCAAGTGCCAGAAGTTTCACGTCAGTCAAAATTCTGATGTTTAACTTCTAGCTTCCGGATTTCTCTTCATTTTCAGAGGATGTTTTCGCTTTTGGAGCCAGAACAACGGCAGCTTCCCCGGGAATCCGCCAGTTTTCTTCCGTATCCAGGGGTGCAGTACCATTTCCTCCGTAACGAAGATCCTCGCTAGACCACAGAATCTCCCAAAGCATGCCCTCCGGAGGGGCTAACAGAGGCTCTGGAGCCGGATCAAAATGCAGGTCTCGACCCAGATTAACCAATAAAAGCCGGTCATCTCCATGATCTCCAAAGAAGCGCAGGACAAAGGTTTGGGCTCCCAGTACAGCGCCATCTACACCTCCCTTACGTTGGGCTTTAAAGACCGGATCCCGATGACGAAGCTTCAAAAGATCCCGATGTAAGGCATACATCTCGGCATGGCTTTGACGTTCGGATAGATTTAGCTTCGAGCGCTCAAAGGTTTCAGGACTGGCAGGATCGGGAAGACAAGCCTGTACCTCGGGAAGAGCCAGACTTCGGAACTGTTTAAGAAACTCTCCACGACCTTTACAAACAAGTCTGGCAAGCTCTTCTTTATGATCTGCAAAATAGAAAAATGGACTCGATGCAGCGAACTCCTGGCCTTGAAAAAGCATAGGGGTCCCCGGCCCCAGGAGCATAAGGGCCGTCATGGCCTTATAGCGACCTGGACTGGTCAGATGATGGCAACGGAGACCGCGCCCCGAGCTCGCTATTTGATCATGGTTTTGGATAAAGGTAATGAAGGCAGCCGGTTTTAATCCAAAAGTTGGAGTCCCTCGACGTTTTTTATGCCAGGAATAGAGTTGACCTTGATAAAGGAAACCCCATTTAACGGCGGAGATAAACTCCTGGGGTGTACCCAGGTAG
The DNA here is from genome assembly GCA_030550175.1 of bacterium. Lineage (GTDB taxonomy): Bacteria > Moduliflexota > Moduliflexia > Moduliflexales > JAUQPW01 > JAUQPW01. The sequence continues at coordinate 29,452 of JAUQPW010000026.1, read as the reverse complement.
TCGGTATAATAAGCCTCGTTGTGTCCGGTCATGGCTACCATAGCAGTGTGGTGGAAGTCATCATTCCATAGGGCGTCTATCCCATAACCGCCTTGTTCCGGGGGTCGTAGAAGCTTTACTTGCTGAGGTTCATTCTCTCCGATGACAAGTGTTGAGCGGCCTCGAGCGGCTTCTCGAACCCGCCGGGTTATGGCAGCGAGGATGTGATCGGGCGATGTGTCATATATGTTTTGGGTTGCATCCAGCCGTAATCCATCAAAGTGAAACTCATCGATCCAATAAGCCGCATTGGCAAGGAAAAACTCTCGTACAGGACCGGAATTCTCATCATCAAAGTTGATGGCTTCCCCCCACTCGGTCTTATAACGGTCGGTGAAATAATCTTTAGAGAACTGACCCAAATAGTTTCCATCGGGTCCCAGATGATTGTAAACCACATCCAGGATGACCCCAATTCCAACGGCATGGGCACGGTCGATAAAACGGCGAAGGTCGTCCGGTTTTCCATAGAGGTGGAACGGTGCAAACAGATCTACCCCATCATAACCCCAACCAAAGCGTCCTGGAAATTCTGCAATAGGCATGATTTCCAGTACGGTAATACCGAAAGCTGCTAATTCCGGTAATTCACGACTTGCAGCCTCCCAGGTTCCTTCCCGGGTAAAAGTTCCTATATGCATTTCGTAGATGACCTGCCCCTCAAGACGAATACCTTGCCATTCTTTATCCGTCCATGGAAACCCCCCAGGGTTAATCACCTGAGAGGGGCCGTGGGGCCCTTCGGGTTGAAAACGAGAAGCCGGATCTGGATATAAGGGATCTCTTCCATCGAGTCGATAACGATAAAGTGTCCCATCCCCCGCCTCGGGAATCCGTCCTGAAAAATAGCCGGATGCCTCAGGCTCTAACTCAAGAGAGAAAACCCTGTCAGGTCGGTACCCAGGACCTCCTTCCAGGACGACCTCCACCTTCCGGCAACGGGGAGCCCAAACCCTGAAATGAACCCCTCCTTCTGATAATACTTCCGCTCCTATGGGAAGTCGTCTATGTCGTTCTCTATTACCCATCAATCTAACGGTTTTGGTCTCTTCCCCTGGCATGGCTCTTCTCCTTGTTTTGTAATCGGGCATTCATAACACAATTTAAGGCAACTCCCCTCGTCCATCCAGGGTCAGTACCGCTGCGCAATCAAACGGGGAAGGGTAGAAGGCGCTGGCAGCGTGGGCCAGGTGATGTGGGACAAAATGCCACCGGTAAGGACCATCCGCCCGTGCCCCTCGAAAGCGTGTTTGAAGATGATGGGGTGCACCCCCTCCTAAATGCCTGGGTGCGTTGACCATGGAGGATAAAAAAGAGGGTCCCCTGCAGATTCCCACTCGGATGGGCACTGGGTTCTAGAGGAAGCTTAATAGTGGCATCCTGGCGATAACGGCCCAACAGTAGAAAGGGATCATAGGAATAAGCAATGTGGTCAACTTCTACGGGGGTAATTCCAGCCTCCCGTAAACAGTAATCTATGGCATAAAAGGGGAGTTCATAAGTAGAAAAGGGAATAGGGCGCTTCCCATGCTTAATCCGTGTGAAACGTTCCTCTTCAGCCGCTGCAACAACCCACCCATCTTTGACCAGACAGGCAGCTGAATCGTGGTAAACTGCATTGATTCCAAGAGTGTACATTTAACCACTAACAAAAATCCAATGCCTAAAGTCCAGATTCTAAAGTTTGGAGTCTTTCAACTTTGGGCTTTAGACTTTCGATCTATTCCTTGCCGGAAGAAGGTTATGAAATCGTCAACATAAGTATTAAAGACAAAAGTGTACTACTAAGTAGCCCTCTCCCCCGGTCCCTCTCCCGAAGCTTCGGGAGAGGGGGCACGGGGGAAATTGGTCCGGAAATCCGTTGGCTCCCCTATTATCCCACAGCCTGGGAGAGGGGTTATCTGGGAAGCTGACCTGGAGATCCACCGGCTCTCCTCTCCCGAAGCTTCGGGAGAGGAGATAAGGGGGTGAGAGTAGTACGGAAGGCTCTGTCAATTTTGATATACAAAGAGAGGTAAACCGTTATGATGGAGGGATGCGAAAGCTTGTTTATGTATAACTGCAGAACACGTTTGCCTTTGAATCGAACAAATTCTGTGAGTCAATAAATCTGTTCGATGGTAGGTTGGTAAGATTAAAGAGACCAGGGGTTTGTCCTTCATAATTCTCGGTAACTAGTAAGAATTCACGGTGAAGTATTTACCGTTTACTCTTATGAGATCTCGCAGGGTAGTACAAACCAAGTGTTGCAAGATCATATGTGCGTCCTCTACCTGTTGGATACAAAAACTCTTAACATGAACACAATAATCTACCAGGTCCTTGACAGAACCCCCGTCAAAACCAACGGTAACAGTATCCAGTTCATGAGCCCGTTTCAAAGCTTTTATCACATTGGCCGAATTACCACTTCCACTGGTGGCAATCACAATATCCTTAGGTTTTGCCAGGCTGATAAGCTGTTCTGCAAAGATATTTTGATAGGTTAAATCGTTGGCCCAAGCGGTCATTAAGGGAATATTATCTGTGAGAGCGATCACACGGAAGCGAGGACGCCCGGGTAAAATGGTTCCTTTACTGAGATCACAGGTAAAGTGAGAGGCGGTGGAGGCACTCCCGCTATTACCCATAATGAATATCGTACGATGGTGATAATAGGCATCTAAAAGCACCTCAATGACTGCCTGGATGTCCGATTCGGACAAAACCATATGTTCATTGCGAATTAAAGTGCCATCTCGATAGAAAAATAGCAGTCTGTGGGGGCATAATCTTAAAGGCATAACCTTAATTAAATAAAATACAAAATAGCTGCTTTACCCATGGATTTAGTAAGGGTAGTTCTTCGTAGGACTCTGAACAAGGGTGACTCCGCCCGGTATCTTCACAGCCAGAAGACCTGTTGTTTCATCATCAAGAAATCCTGTAGGTAATACCCCAAGGAAAACTAACTTCTTCTCTTCAAATTTTTCGAAGAATTCATCCCAGGAAATTTCCTCAAGGGATTTCTCGCCGCTGTACCGTGGGAAATCGATCCGAAGAACTCCTGATTCCTCACCGTCGCCGGTAGCCTTAACCGTTGCTGGCTATCCCCACGCTTTTCTATCCATTTTTTACCTCATGATCGGTTGTAGGCTTACTTTTTAATAAGAGGTGCTTCCTTCTAAGAATTTATCTAGAGAGCCTAAACAGGTATAATATAATCTATATCCTGAGTAAATATAGTAAATGAGTAGATTCTATGCTAAAACCAACAAAATAGAGACTATAAGATCAATTAAAGATTAAATAGATAAGAAAGATAGGGTAATAACCTGTGGGAGGGTTAAAGTATACCCATTTTTAATAAATTAAGAAGAAGATTTATAAATTTTTCTTTGATCTCATTATACTTATTCTTATTTCAGGGAAGATAATAAATCAGGGTAATATTTTACTCTATTTAGCTTAATTATCTCATAAAGATTTTATTATTTTTAATTTTGTCTATTTCATCTGGATATAAAAGTCCTTAATTTTAATATACTTAGATCTTATGAATAAAATACCTTTAAAAGAACTAAAATTATCTTTTATGGGAAAAAATTAGTATAGATATTGCTTTAGTTGATGAATTGAGTATTAAATAGGTTAACTATTTGATACTCGGAGATGTAAGTAAGTAACATCCCAAGTATTAAAGCGAGTCTAAGCAAAAACCCTTTTGCTTGAGACTTGGAAGTTTCAAATAGAAGGAGGTTCAGTATGATGAAGAAATTTGCTATAATGGTTTTGGCTTTAGCCGTTGTTATAACCTGGGCAGGGATCGGCTATGCTCAGCAACCTTCAAGCCAACAACCCGGCAGTCAGCAGCAGCCTGCAGCTGGTCAAACAGGTAGTGAAATGGGAAAAACCATTTCTGGAACCGTGAAAAATGTGGACCCGGCCAACAAGACGATTACCGTCGAATTAAATAAAGACTGGGGAAACAAGAAAAAAGGTGAGACCATGACTTTTCACGTGGGCGACAAAGTTAAATGGGAAGGGACCCAGTGGAAATCTCTTACTGATATAAAACCCGGTCAAACGATCGAGTTCCAGGCTTCAGAAGCTACTAGCGGAAAATATGAAATCCAGAGCTTTAGCGGTGCTAGGGGTACTGGGGAAGGTCGTGGTGCCGGACAGACAGGAGCACCAACAGAACGAAGCCATAGCCAATCCGGGACTTCCGAACAGGGCACCCAATCGGGTAGCCAAAACCGATAAGGATGGAGCTATTTAGGGGATAAAGGAAGTCTCTGGTTAAAAAAAAGAAGGTCGTAGGGATTACTCCGATCTCTACGACCTTCTTTTTTTTACTCCACAAACCCGGCCAGGGATCGATCCTTTAAATAACCTTTTCGGTCTCTGCATCAAACAGATGCATTTTACCCATGTTAAAGTAGACGGTAATTTCTTGGTGAACTCTGGAGTTGGTGTGAGGATCAACCCGAGCGGTGAAGGAGTGTTCTCCTTTAGAGAGTTCCAACATAACTTCTGCTCCCAGAGGTTCCAGGACATCCACCACAGCCGTTGTTTTATCCCATTCCCCACTTCTCCCTTCCGGGGTAGAGTCTATGATATCTTCGGGTCGCATTCCGAAAACTACTTCTTTTCGTATATACCTTTCATAACGCTTTTTACGCTCATCGGGCACTTTTAATTTAAAGCTTTTCATATCGATAAACAGATGATCCTTTTCGGGAACCAACGTACCTCGGAAGAAATTCATGGGAGGACTCCCAATAAATCCGGCTACGAAGATATTGGATGGATGGTCATAAACCTCTAAAGGCGCCCCCACCTGCTGAATAAGGCCATCTTTCATGATGACAATTCGGTCTCCCATGGTCATGGCCTCAACCTGGTCGTGGGTTACGTAAATCATGGTGGTCTCCAGGCGATGGTGAAGTTTAACCAACTCCCCTCGCATGGCCACCCGTAATTTAGCATCCAGGTTACTGAGGGGTTCATCGAAGAGGAATACTTCTGGATCACGAACAATGGCACGTCCGACTGCAACCCTTTGGCGTTGACCACCCGAAAGTTGTTTCGGTTTTCTATCTAAAAGCTGTTCAATCCCTAAAATTTTTGCGGCCCGTCGGACCCGTTCATCAATCTCGCTTTTAGGGAATTTCCGTAACTTTAATCCAAAGGCCATATTTTTATAAACGGTCATATGGGGATACAAAGCATAATTCTGAAATACCATGGCGATATTCCGATCCTTTGGAGCCACATCGTTAACGAGCCTTCCCCCGATATAAATGTTCCCCTCGGTTATTTCCTCTAAACCGGCAACCATACGAAGGGTCGTAGACTTACCACAGCCGGACGGACCCACCAGCACGACAAACTCTTTATCTTTGATTTCTAAATCAATAGCGTTAACCGCTATGACATCGTCAAATTTTTTCGTTAATTTTTCCAATATAACATTTGCCATTTTTTACGTCTAACATCTAGAGTCTGAGGTCTAAAGTCCAAAATCTTCTATCTTTTCTGACTCTGGACTCTGGACTCTAGACTTCTTCTTAACCTTTCACCGCCCCTGTTAATCCAGTTACATAATGTTCTACAAAAAATGAATAGATTAAGGCTACCGGTATAGAACCGAATAAGGCTCCTGCCATCAGAGAGCCCCAGAAGAAGACATCTCCTTTGATAAGTTCGCTGACCACACCTACCGGGATGGTTTTCTGGGTAGGAGAGGAGAGAAACACCAAAGCGTAGATGAACTCATTCCAGGAAAGGGTAAAAGCAAACATACCCGCCGATAGGATCCCCGGGGTAGCCAGAGGTAAAATAATCCAGATCATGGCCTGAAGACGTGTTGCTCCGTCTATTCGGGCGCACTCTTCCAATTCTTTGGGTATGGTTTTAAAGTAACCTGAAAGGAGCCAGGTACAGAAAGGAATTAAAAAGGTAGGGTAGGTTAAAATTAAGGCCCAGGGCGTATCCAGTAGATTGAAATTATGAACCACTTCAGCGAGGGGAATAAAAAGCAACGTGGGAGGAACCAGATAGGTTATAAAAATAGCGATTCCCAAAGCTGAAGCTCCTTTGAATCTCAATCGAGACAGGGCATAGCCGGCCATAATTCCACTAATAAGGGAAATTGCCGTGGAGACAATGGAAATAAAGAGTGTATTTAAAGCCCATCGGGTAAAGAGGGTGTTTTTAAATAGATATTTCCAGTGTTCCAGAGTTGGATTAAAAACCCAGAATGGAAGGCTTTTCACGTTATAGAGCTCTCGATTAGGTTTAATGGAGGTAATGAACATCCAATAAAAAGGAAAGAGCATCAGGATAGTGAAAAAAAACAGGGGAATATAAAAGCTAAACAATTTTTTTGTAAACGTTTCACCGACCGCTGCCATCTTACTGCTCCCTTCGTATGTACCAGAGTTGAACGATGATGACCAGGAGGAGGAAGGGAAACATAAACAAGGAAATAGCCGCACCTTCTCCGAGTCTTCCAGAGGCTAAAGCAACCTGGTAAGCTAAAGTAGCGAAAAGATGCGTGCTATTGGAGGGTCCTCCTCGAGTTAAAACATAGACAACCTGGAAATCGGCAAAGGTTACAATAACGGAAAAGATGAGAACGACCAATAGAACCGGCATTAACATGGGAAGTGTGATATGCCAGAATTTAGCAAAGCTACCGGCTCCATCCATATCGGCCGCTTCATATAAATCTGGAGGAATTGTCTGCAGACCGGCCAATAGAGAAATGGCAAAGAAGGGAATTCCACGCCAGGCATTGACAATGATAACCGAAACCATGGCCAGGTGAGGATCTCCCAACCAAACAAGGCCACGCTTGAGAATTCCCAGATGAACCAAAATCCAATTAAAGACGCTGAAGGTGGCATCGAACATCCATAACCAGGCCAGGGTACTCAAAACGGTTGGGATGATCCAGGGTAATAGCATGGAGGCTCGAACCAGTCGTTTAAATTTGAACTGGCGATTAAGCACCAGGGCCAGTGCCAATCCAAAAACCAACTTTAAGACGGTGGCAACTCCGGTATAAACGAAGGTATTTTGAACGGTTTGTAGAAATATCTGGCTCTTCAAGATATTACGAAAATTCTGTAATCCTACAAAGGACCCTTCATGCCCAACCGTCTTATCGGTTAAGCTTAGCCACACCCCCAAAACAAAGGGATAGGCAATGAAAAGAACCAGAATGATAACCGCCGGAGCTACCAGGATATAAGCCAGGATATTTTCCCGCTCCAAATATCCGGACTTCAGCTTATCCCGCTTTTTCTCCTCAATTTCCTTGACCGCCAGCCCTACATATTCCATCGAGGTAAGTTTAGAGTCTGCATAATCTGAGACTTGTTCTACCTGGTTTTCTACGGATTTTACATTAGGTTTCACGTTTTTTTGTCCGTTGTTCCTTGTTATAAACAATCGATTGCCGTTCTTACAACAGGGAACAACAGACAACAGAGGTCAGGACTTATAAACATTACGAAGTTCACTGGCACCCCATTCGATTGCTTTTTTAGGCGATTCGCCCTGAATAGCCCTGGCAAAAACATCTACAATAATATACTTGGAGAGGGCCTCTGAGGCGCTTCGGGTAGGCGGTGCTGGATAACCGATGGCATGTCCTAATTTTCCAATATCCTTAAAAGCCAACATACGGGGATCCTTCTGCCATAAGGGATGATTTTCATGATCCGGACCTGGAGCCACGCTATACCCTTCGGCGATTTCAAACCATTTATAGAAATTGGGCTTATCCATTAAAAACAGAAGGAACTCCTTTGCAGCTTCGACATTCTTCGAATAATTCATGATGGCATGCTCAAAGGTTACATGATAGTGAAATCTTCCAGCCGGACCAGCCGGCATAACCGCATGGTTGATTCGTTTGGCTAATTCCGGATACTGCTTCTTGGCCACAAAGTAAATACTCGCCCCGTTCAAGGTACAGGAAATCTGCTCGGATAAAAAGGCTCGATTGTTGCTGGTATCATCCCAGGAAAGCCCTGTTTCATCAAAAACGTCTTTCCAAAGAGCCACGATGAACTCTACGGCCTGCAACGTCTCTTTACTATCTAAAGCAACCGTCTTCCCATCCTCCTCCACTTCCTTTCCCCCAAAACTCCATAAGTACGGATAGGCAAAGGCAGGAGCATCTCCAAAAGTATGGCCAAAAGTTTGACCAAAGGGACGCCCTTTATCCTTCAGCATCTTACCGACTTTCCTATATTCGTCCCAATTATCCGGAAACTTTTCAACTCCAACCTCCTTAAACCAATCTTCCCGATACGTCATGGCAGCCCCTACAATGTGATAAGGTACCGCTTTATAACGGCCTTCTACAAAACTCACATCCCGAATTTGCTTGTAAAATCCTCCATACATCTTCTCTACTTTCTCGGCAACATCATCCACATCCACACATCCACTGGCATACAAATACGGCCAGTTATGAAGCATCTGTACAATGTCGGGTCCGGTACCGCTCTCAATGGCCGACGCAATCCGGGCCTGCAAATCATTGGCATTGATGGTCTCAATGGTCACTTCAACCCCCATCTGTTTACCCCATTCGGCGGCCTGCCTGCGGATTTCATCATCGGCCGGTGGAACAAAATTACTCCACTGCAGAAGGTGTAACCTGGTCCCCTTTATAACAGCCGGAACCGCTATCTTTGGAGTCGTTGCAACCAAAGCCCCTTCCGTTAAAGCAGCTCCTGCAATCAATCCCGCAGTTTTTATAAACTGACGTCGTGTGAGTCCTCCTTCTATCCCTGGATAGGTTACCTCCTTATCCTCCTGCTTAGGATTTGCCTGAATATTCGTATCATTCATAATATAAAAATTCCCTCCCCTTTGTACCCCCAGAAACTCGCTTTCCCAGACCTTCCACAATCTTTTGTGGATGGAAAAGATCAATGAAAACGGGTTTCTACATTTACTAAGTTTCTTAAACGTTACGAAGTTTATGAATACCCCATTTGATTACTTTGAACCAGAATTTCACATTTCGTAACGTGTCTTTTTATCCCTTTAATTCCAATACGAGTTCTCTATAAACTCCTCCCAGGATTATCTAATAAAAACAGTCCCATACATCAGAATCTATGTCAAGATTTTTTTAATTAAGATTCTAAGGTTTATACGTGAAATTCTATACGATTTCAGTTCGCTATGCAACTCCAGAAAAAACCATGTTTACAGAATAAAGTTCTCAAAGGAGAGGAGAAGAGCCAACCAGGTAATACTAGGTCAGTATTGAAACGTGGGGATGAAGGATAGAGACCGCCCCATACGCATCAAGCTAAGAAGGGGAGAAACCTTATTTTCGGCCTGAACACCCCATACATGCCAGGATAAAGCTTAACCCAGAACCTCCTGTGGGAAGTTGGCCTGAAGATATGCCGGTTCCCCTCTCCCACGCTGTGGGAGAGGGGCCAGGAGTGAGGGGAAGAAGAACCTGTTATCCGAAAATAAGCTAATCCTGTCTTTTGAAGTTGGGAATGGAATTTTCGTTGTGAAGAGTAAAGTAAGCCAAACCCGGAGCGAAAGGGGTAAAGCCATCCCTTTGCTTTTGCTCATAATGCTCATAAAAGGTTTCCCTCCAAATTTAATTGAATCGGTTCCGGTTCGCTCAATGCCGTTACGTGTTTAAGATTTTGGACTTCTTTCCAAAAAGCTTCAGAAACCCTCATTTCTCTGAGCTCTAAAGTGTTTTTAATCCAAACTACCTTTACCGCTTCCAGCGGATGGATTCCAAGAACGGACAAAGCGATCTCCAGAGCCTCCTGGTCTGTTTCGCAGATCAGGGGAATTTTACATTTGGCAAGGCTTCCACTGGTAATACAATTGATATAAGTTGCCTTATAATCTATTTTATTAACCGCACGGCGATGGACTAAATCGGCCAGACCTATTCCTACAGCGTTTCCATGGGTCTTTTCGGTCAGATCGCGAACATAAATTCGGGAGATTTGGGGAGATTGGGATTCGCCGGGGGGAAGGATATCGACCCTTCCAATGACATTACTATCCATTCCAGTTCCACTAATCTCCTTACCTATTTCATCTACAATGAGTAAATCGATCTCTTCGAAGGGCAACTTGGCCATTAATTCCCGGGCTTTTTGGAGAAGTTCCGGCTCCCTGGTGGGTATTTCTTCCGGTTTAAGGGCTGAGAGAATGGCCGTTTGATCGTATCCATTCTCCACAACCCCCAATCCCAGGAGAATGTTGCAGTTCTTTAAGACCACGGAAGCAATGGTTCGAATCGTCTCCAAGGGACCGAATCGAGACATGGCCCGGTGGTAAATCTCGGCCCCCTGTCGCTTCCCCAACCCGATGGCCATCATTTTCATAAGACCACTTCCCAACTCTCCTTTAAAGTTTGTATGGGGCTTGACCCGATTGATCAAAATAATCCCTTCTGCTTCCAAGGCATGTTTATCTACATAGACAGGAAATCCCTGGGGCGCGCTCCCCACCTGAACCACTTCCATGGAAGAGTAAATGGGTACTCCCATGGTTTCTTCGGAGATTCCATAATTTTTAAGTACATTCCGTTGACCTTCTGCGGTCCCTCCGCCGTGGCTACCCATAGCCGGAATGATATAAGGCCGGGTTCCTAAGGCTTTGAGTTCCCTAACAACCGAGCCTACTATCACATCGATATTGGCAACTCCGCGACTCCCTGCGGCTACGGCTATTCTCATTCCAGGCTGGACGCAACCGGCCAATCCGACCCGAACGAATTCATCATGAACGGTGGCAGGAATATCCGAAACCCTAAGCTTCGAGAACTCTTGTCGAATTTTAAACATCTTAGGAAATAAAAACATAGAAAGGTTTAGAAGTTGGAAGTCAGGAGTCAGAAGTCCGAATAAAGAGCAATAAAATCCCCATCCTATTCCGGTTTCTGGCCTCCGATTCCTGATTTTATTCTGACTTCTGATTTCTGATTTTCAACTATTAAGACTTTTTATTCGCCAGATCAAAGGCATCATGAAGGGCCCGAACGGCCTGTTCACCGTATTTAGCCTCTACAACACAAGAAATTCGAATTTCGGAAGTACTGATCATTAAAATGTTAATATCTTCTTTAGCCAGGGCCTGAAATACCTTTGCTGCCACTCCCACATGATTACGCATACCCACGCCAATAGCGGATACTTTAGCAATATTGGGATCAAACAAGACCTTCGTTGCACCGAGTTCCTTCCCTATTTCCTCGGTTAGCTTTAGGGCTTTTTTACCATCCTCCTTTGAGATGGTAAAAGAAATGTCAGCCAAACCGTTATCACTGGTATTCTGGATAATCATATCCACATTGATATTATCCCTGGCAATGGCTTCAAACAACTTTGCGGCTATACCCGGTCGGTCCGGGATTCCTTTGATGGTAATCTTTACCTCGTTTTTGGTGTGGGCAATTCCCGTTACAACGATATCCTCCATACTTGAGTCCTCTTGAATGACTAGGGTTCCCTCCTCTTTCTTAAAGCTAGAGCGAACATGGATAGGAACGTTATATTTTTTTGCGAAAGCTACCGATCGGATTTGTAGCACCTTAGCTCCCAGGCTGGCCATTTCCAGCATCTCATCATAAGAGATTCGACTGAGTTTTCTGGCTTCAGGAACAATATGGGGATCTGTGGTATAGACCCCATCTACATCGGTGTATATTTCACAAATATCAGCACCGATGGCTGCTGCAATCGCTACGCCGGTCGTATCAGAACCTCCACGTCCCAAGGTTGTAATTTCTCCGTTTTCATCGATACCCTGGAATCCGGCAACCACCACCACTTTACCCTGATTGAGCTCCCGAAAGATACGTTCAGAGTCGATTTCCCGAATTCGAGCCTTAGTATGTGCGCTATCCGTTATAATCCGGACCTGCTGCCCGGTAAAGGAACGAGCGTCCTGTCCTTTAGCCTGCAAAGCCATGGCCAGCAAAGCTATGGAAACCTGTTCTCCCGTAGCCAGCAGCATATCCAGTTCCCGTCCATCCGGGGTATCCGTGATTTGATAGGCCATGTTCAAAAGCTTATCGGTCTCTCCACTCATGGCCGAGACCACTACGATGACATCGTGTCCTTGCTTTTTGGTTTCAATAATCCGATCTGCAACCTTCTTAATTCGTTCGATATTGCCGACCGAAGTCCCTCCAAATTTTTGAACAATGAGTGCCATATGAGGATCCAGCTACAAAGACACTAAAATACCGACCTTGAGGAAAGGTTGGAAAGGGCTTGGGTTTTCACCCTTCCGTTTTAGATCCCCCATCTCTGTATCTTCGTGACTTTGCGGCTGAATAATCACTTTACTTTTACGAATCGACTCTACAACTTCCCTTCTCGGATCAGCAGTTCGGCAATTTGAATTGCGTTGAGTGCAGCTCCTTTGCGGAGATTATCCGCTACAATCCACATATTTAACCCATTGGGAATCGTCTTATCTTCTCGAATACGTCCTACATACACCTCATCTCTACCTGCTACATCGATGGCCAGAGGATACTCCCGCTGTTTGGGATTATCATAGACCACAACTCCAGGGGCTTTGGAGAGGATATCCCGAACTTCCTGTGCGGTTAACTTCTTTTCGGTCTCTATATTGACCGACTCCGAATGACAATGAAAGACCGGAACCCGAACGGTTGTAGCCGTGACACGGATTGAATCGTCTTCCATAATCTTCTTGGTTTCATTGATCATTTTCCATTCTTCTTTAGAGTAACCGTCCTCCAGGAACTCATCGATATGAGGAAGGCAATTGAAGGCAATTTGATGAGGATAGACTTTACAGACAATTTCTCTGAAGTTTAAGAGGGCCTTCGTCTGCTCTAACAACTCATCCATTCCTTTTTTACCGGTACCTGAAACGGATTGATAAGTCGAGACGACAATTCTTTTGATTTTAGCTCGATCATGGATCGGTTTCAAAGCAACGACCATTTGAATAGTTGAACAATTGGGGTTTGCAATAAGTCCACGATGACGTAGAGCGGCTTGAGGGTTCACCTCAGGTACCACCAAGGGAACCTCTGGATCCATTCGGAAGGCACTGGTATTGTCGATGACAACCACTCCCTCTTTTACGGCAATGGGAGCAAATCGTTTACTGACATTGGCCCCCGGAGAAAAGAGACCTATTTCGATGCCTTTAAAGGAATCTTCTTTAAGCTCTTCCACCGGAATTTCTTCATCTTTGAATTCTAGCTTTCTTCCTACAGATTTACTGGATGCGAATAACCTTAAAGTTCGAACCGGGAAGTTTCGCTCTTCCAGGATCTTAATCATTTCGTTTCCAACAGCACCGGTGGCACCAACCACCGCAACATGGTAACCTTGCGCGCTCATTCTCGTTTAGCTCCTCTGTTAAATATCCATCGGATTTTGAAATTTGCCATCGAAGGTAAGAAGCACGGTAATAGGCTCTTACCTTTAAATAAAATCCTCGTTGGCATATTTCTTAAGGAGATTGGACCTAGGATCTTAAAACATTTTAATACAGAAGTAATGTAATATCGTAATTTCCAAAATCAAATTTTTGCAAGCAAAATTCTACATCTTTTTAAGCCGAAATAGCCTGGAACTGGGTCCTACCCGTTCAACCTCTGCTAATTTTTCCCTGGACCGATTCGCGAGTCTCCTCGGGTTCAGCACGAATTTTGAATCAACTTAGCCATTGTTTTATTTTGGGAAGAATTCCGTTTTTGAAGTTAATCGATGCCGGATATTACCTCGTTACCCCGAGGAGGGGGTAGTTTATGGAGCAAGAAAAAAAAATAAGGGTTGGAGATATTGTGCGGGAATACAATCTCATAACCGAAGACCAATTAAAGCTGGCCCTTGAAGAATCTAAAAAAACCGGAAAACGCTTAGGAGAAGCCCTGATCAGTCTAGGCCTGGTAACGGAAGGACAGCTTAACTGGGCTTTATCTCACCACCTCCATATCCCTCTTATAGAAAATTTAGACTTTAATACCCTGGATTTAGATTTAATTCGAAGTATTCCCCGGGAGGTTCTTCTCACCTACAGGGTTCTTCCCCTGGCGATTCTGGACGATGAGATGGCAGTAGCCATGGCAGACCCCACCGATTTGAAAGCTATAGAACGATTGGAAAGTATTACCGGACGAAAGGTAAGACCTTCCATTGCTTCGGCCAGTCACATTTCGGTTGTTCTCTCCAAGCTCTTTACCATGCCGGAACAAGAATATCGATTAGAATCCAAGGAAATCCAGTCCTCAGGAATTCCGCGGATCCATTTCGACCTGAAAGAAAACTTTTCCGGATCCTCATTCTTGAATTTTCATCTGACTCAAGCCATTTCTGAGGATGCTGAGGAAATCCATATAGATCCTGTAGAAGAGGCTTTGTGGGTCAGATATAGAGTAAAGGGAACCTTAGAACATAAGTCTAAGGAATCTCTGGCATTTCACGGACCTGCCCTTCAACAGTTACGGATTATGGGGAAGCTGCCCACCCTGGATACTTCCTGGCAAAAAGCCGAGGTGAAGGTTCAGTTTAACAACCGGGAGTTCTACCTGGGTATTTCTATTTTTCCTACCCGGCGGGGAGAAGCGGCCTGGATAAAAATCCTCAAAGAGCCTCCAAAGCTTCAAGAAAATCCGCTTTCTCCAATTTTGACTTCCGTTACGAGAAAATTTTCTTCCCATTTCAACGGTTTGTTTCTGGTTACCAGTTCTTTTCTTTCTGAAAGAAATTTTATTCTATCCGAATTAATCAGGCAACTGGAATCTCCGGCCAGAAAGATTCTCGTTTTAGAAAAAAATGCCCTCCTCTCTCCCTGTGAAGGGGTGCAGATCGTAGTTCCTCAGCTCAAGGAAAGTTCCCATGAAAAAGCCCTGGAAGAACTCCTGGGTTTAAATCCGGAGGTTTTAGTCCTTGCAGAACCGGAGATTTTTTGGAGTTTTCTTACCCCGGCTTTATGGGAGGCAGCCTCTTCCAGTACGTTGATTATCGGTACCCTCCCTTACAAAGATAGCGGTAAAGCCGTGGAGAGCTTGTTACAAAAGATCCAGCTGATCTTTCTAGATCTGACGCTCCGATATATTATAGCCGGAAACAGGTTTAAAAGGCTTTGCCAGGAGTGTCGGGAAAGTTATAGTCCTTCTGTTGAGATACGAACTTTCCTAAATCTAGACGCAGATACCCACCTTTACCATACGAAGGGATGTGAGAGATGCAATTTTACGGGGTTAGACGGAGAATTGAAGCTCTACGAACTTCTGGAGATGGATCAGGGAATTCGTACCGGCCTTCAGGATACTGCCTTAACCGGTATACGGAAAGTCATCTTAGAGCGTATAGAAAATTCCATTGAGAAACAAGCTTTACAAAAGCTGAAGGAAGGCCTGCTGTCTAAGGAAGAAGTTATTTTCAAGGTTCTTAACTAAAATCTAAAGTCGAGGCATCTGGATGGGATGCCCCTACCGGGAGGAATTTTAAGATGGATATCTCTGAATTGTTATTATTTGCTGAGAAACAAGGCGCTTCAGATTTACATATCAGTGCAGGTGAACCCCCTATGCTTCGAATTCATGGGGATATTAAGAAGATCAATCTTCCCCCTCTCAGTAAAGAAGAAGTTCATAAGATGCTCTACGACGTTATGGGTGACAGCCAGCGTAAGGTATTTGAGGAGAGGCATGAACTGGACTTTTCCATAGAGCTGGCCGATATAGCCCGATTCCGGGTGAATGTGTTTATGCAGCGACGGGGAGAAGCGGCTGTTTTTCGATCCATTCCTACGAAGATTCTTTCCTTTGAGCAGTTGGGTTTACCGGAGGTGTGCAAAAAAATTTGTGAAAACGATCGAGGACTGGTTCTGGTTACCGGACCTACCGGGAGCGGTAAATCGACCACACTGGCTGCCATGATCGACTATATCAACGAAACTGAGTACGGGCATATCCTCACCATCGAGGATCCCATTGAGTTTATTCACAAATCCAAAAACTGCCTGGTCAATCAAAGGGAGTTGGGTCCTCATACCCATAGCTTTGCTAATGCTTTAAGAAGTGCGTTGCGGGAAGATCCCGATGTCATTTTGGTAGGAGAGATGCGAGATCTCGAGACGATCAGTCTGGCCCTTACGGCAGCCGAAACGGGTCATCTGGTCTTTGCAACCCTTCATACCAGCAGTGCACCTAAAACGGTGGATCGTATTATTGATGTTTTTCCCGCCGATGAACAGGCTCAAGTCCGGGCCATGCTCTCGGAATCCTTAAGGGCGGTCATCTCCCAGACCCTCTTGAAAAGAGCCGATGGCAGAGGAAGGGTTGCTGCGCTGGAAATCCTCATTGGCGTTCCAGCTATCCGTAACCTGATTCGAGAGGCTAAAGTTCACCAGATGCCTTCCATCATGCAAACCGGTCAACAATACGGTATGCAGACCCTGGATCAGGTTTTGAAGGATCTGGTCATGAAACGCATCATTACCAAGGAAGAAGCCCTGAGCCGAACAACCAATCCAGATCTGTTTGAAGATGCAAAGAATATAAAACCTGTTGCAAGACCCGGTACTCCGACCGGAAGTGGAGGTATGACCGGAAGTCTAAAAAGATAACAAAGAAGTCAGGAGTCAGAAGCCAGAGGCCGGAATAAAACCCATAACCGGATGGGAAATCTCTTTATGCTACCTTCTGACGTCTGACTTCTGAATTCTGATTTTTTTCTCAATGACGGTAAAAGACTTGCTCAAATTTATGGTTCAGCAAGATGCATCGGATCTCTATCTCACGGTGGATGCACCCCCTGTGTATCGAATTCAGGGAATTACAAGACCTGCCGGTACTCAGAAATTGCTTCCTGAGCATACCGAGCAGCTGGCTTACTCGGTCATGAATAAGCGGCAGCAAGAAATCTTTGAAAAGGAATATGAAATGAATCTGGCCCTCTACTACCCGGATCTGGGTCGGTTCCGGGTTAATATATTTCGCCAGAGAAATTGTGTGGGTCTGGTGATCCGACAGATCAAAACGGAGATTAAAACCATTGATGATCTCCAGCTACCTGCTGTTCTTAAAAATATTGCCATGGCCAAACGGGGATTGGTCCTGGTCGTAGGAGCTACAGGCTCCGGAAAGTCCACTACCCTGGCCGCCATGATCGATTATCGTAACTCTAATTCCCCGGGTCATATCGTGACCATAGAAGATCCGGTTGAGTACATACACCCCCATAAAAAATCCCTCGTAACCCAACGAGAGGTAGGTACCGATACCCTTTCCTTTGCCAACGCTTTGAAGAATACGCTACGACAGGCACCCGACGTGATTCTGGTTGGAGAGATTCGAGATGTAGAAACCATGGAAGCCGCAGTGGCTTTTGCAGAAACCGGACATCTCTGTATGGGAACCCTCCACGCTAACAATGCCAACCAGGCCATTGAGAGAATCATGAATTTTTTCCCTGCCGAACGTCATTCCCAGATTTACCTGCAACTGGCCTTAAATTTACGCGCCATTATCTCCCAAAGATTAGTCCCAACCGTAGATGGAAAACGAACCGCTGCAGTGGAAATTTTGTTGGGAACGCCAAGGGTTCAGGATTTGATCCAAAAAGGGGAAGTAGACACCCTAAAAGAGGCCATGGAGCAGAGTATTCAGGAAGGAATGCAGAGTTTTGACCATGCATTATATATTCTTTACAAACAGGGTCGCATTCGTTATGAAGATGCCCTTGCGAATGCAGATAGTGCCAACAATCTCCGACTAAAAATCAAGCTGGAAGAGGTCGGTCAAGGAGCCAGCAAAGAAGAAGTACTTAAATCGACTCAAGGTCTAAAGATCCAGGAAGATGACCCCAAACCCTCCGGTCGGTTGCTGATTCCACGTCCTCCAAAGAAGTAGAATCGGACAGAACCGAGAAGCGGGGAGGCCCTCCCCGCCTCTCTAGATCCCTTTTTAACCTCCCATCCGGCTGAATTGCCCGGCCACATCGTTTATTTCAAGGAACCAACCCATAAAAACCTCCGAACCGATGTCTACAATTTGATCTGCCGCCACATCATCCACAAAGATAAAATACTGAAATGTTTTTTGGGCCTGAGAATTCGGATCAATTACATCCACCCGAAAATCGTGGGAACTTTGGATAGCAATTTGTGTGATTAAGGCAGTGTGAGGACTTGCTTCCACTTCAAATCCATTACTTCCATCTATAGCAATTCGCAGGGTTGAATCGGTTCGATTGATAATAGCCCCACAACCGGGATCTGTACTCAAGGTAACTCCGCACTGGGGAGATGGAACCGTACTGAGCGCAGAGGATGTGGAACTTGAAGTTATAAGATCAGAGCCTTCGTCCTCACTACAACCGCCTAAGATTGCCCCTAAAATTAAAAATAAGAGAGCGTAACTTGCAAACCGAATTGTTTTGCTCATAAGTGCTCCTTATCTGTTAAGGTTTAAATAAAGCCAAAGGGTACAATGACCGTTCTTGATTAAATAAAATTCAAGCTCCCGATAGGGTTTAGGTGAGACTTTGTAATGGAAGGAAAGAAAAAAGTCAACACTTTTTATGTGAAAATTTACTCGTCTAAGTTAAAGATTTTAGATGACTTTTTGCTAACGGTTAACAATATTATTTATTTCATTCGGAATTTATTTCCCCCCCCCCTTGAGAAGGGTCCCTGGATATTCTTATTGACATCTTTACAGGAATAAATAAAGGATAAGAGAAAATTACGGCTGGTTAAAATTACTTACTACAAACCTTGAAGAAGAATAATGCTGGAGGAGGACCCTTATATGCTTGAAAACCTGTTTGGATTAGAAGGAAAAGTAAGCCTGGTTACCGGAGCTGGTCGTGGAATCGGAAAAGCGGCGGCCATAGGGCTTGCAGAGGCCGGCTCTCACGTGGTTTTGGTGAGTCGTTCTCGAAATGAACTCGAAGAAGTAGCCCAAGAGGTTCGGAATCTGGGTCGAAAAGCCCTGGTACTTCCGGCGGATTTATTGCAGTTTGATAAGATCCCAGAATTGGTAACCAGGACGGTTGAAGAGTTTGGACGGTTGGACATCCTGGTCAACAACGCAGGAACCAACATTAAGCGCCCAACCATAGAAGTTCCTTGGGAAGATTTCGATAAGATTATCGGTTTGAATCTCAAAGCGGCCTTTATTCTCTCCCAGGCTGCCATTAAACACATGCTGAAGCAGGGGAGTGGAAAAATCATCAATGTAACTTCCATGACCGCGGCTATCGGAATCCCTACCAGTGCCATCTATTGTTCCAGCAAAGGAGGACTTCAGCAGTTGACCAAATCTCTGGCGGTCGAGCTGGCTCCCAAGAATATCCAGGTAAATGCCATCGCTCCGGGTATGATTGAGACCGAATTAGCCAAACCCATCCTGGCCAGGCCGGAATTTCGAAACTGGGTCATGCCGAAAATTCCCATGGGGCGACTGGGAGTACCCGATGATTTGAAAGGGGCCTTTATTTTCCTGGCAAGTCCGGCCTCCAATTATGTTACCGGACACACCCTCTTTGTAGATGGAGGCTGGCTGGCTGGATAGTAATCTGGCATCCAAAAGGCCTTTTGGGACTCATTTCCACGACCCAGGGATTACTCTTATCTCCAGAAGGGTATAGGCGTCGGGATAAGAAGATAAGAAAATTAACCTCAACGGGGTGATCTGTTTATAGCTCTGGCTTATGTTAGGGGAAATAGGATCTTATCATCCTCTAATCCTCAGTGGGGCAACCTGTTTAACAGACGCAGTCAGAGAGTTCAAAAAATCTGGGAGCTACTGACTGCTCGCTTCTCATGGTTTTTTCAGCTTATCCTGGCGTATATGCCTCAGGATTTTCGTAATTTATCTTGACAGAATCTTCAAGAAAGCTAAGCTTAAAAACAGGTCGCAGCAGATAGGTTCAGACAATGTCAACTTCAAAGTAAGGAGAACAAGCCATGAGGCGGATACACGATCGAGGGGGATGGCCTGATGCCGGTCCGATCGATAAATCTGAGCATGACTATGCCATGTGGGAGAAACGGACCGATGCTTTGCTGGTTTTGTTGACAAGCCCCCAGAAGAATGTCATGAAGGTCGATGAACTGCGCCGGGCGATTGAGAGCCTGGAACCGGATCAATATGAAAAGCTAACCTATTATGAAAAGTGGATTACCGCCATCGAAATGATCATGATCGAGAAGGGAATCCTAACCCGTGAAGAAATTGACTGGAAAGTCCAGGAACTGGAGGCGCAGGGGAGAATATAAATTTTGAGACACGGAGACAGGGGGACTTAAGGGACGCGGAGACGCGGGGAAATGTCTCTGTGTCTCAAACAGGGTCCTTTTTTGAAAGGTGACTAAATTTAAACCTGGAGATAGGGTTCGGATCAGAGTAGGTTCTCCACCCGGGCATTTTCGTACCCCGGCCTATATTCAGGGTAAGGTGGGGATTATTAAAACAATCCACGGTTTGTTTGGGAATCCAGAATCCCTTGCCTACGGGGGAGATGGATTGCCAAAACAGGTTCTCTACCAGGTTTGTTTTGATCAAACCCAGGTTTGGGAAAAGTATAAAGGGTCTTCCAAAGACAAGCTTCTCATAGATATTTATGAACATTGGCTGGAACCGGCTTGAGAACCGGTAGCCCCGATTTTTGGAGAATGACTTGGGGTCATTTTTATTAAAAACAACCGAAGCCGTTGCTCCAACCGGATAGATATGCACAAAGACCATTCTCTAGAGGCTCACGTACCTGTTCACGATAGGCATGAGTCTACCTATTACGAGAAGCGGACTTATGCCATTCAGGCTCTTTTGATCGAGAAAGGAATCATAACGGCGGACGAGGTTCGTCGGGCAGTTGAAGATATGGATTCACGGACTCCTGCCTTGGGGGCCAGGGTTGTAGCCAGAGCCTGGGTGGATCCGGCGTTTAAAGCACGTCTTTTGTCCGATGCGAAGGCGGCAGTGGCCGAACTGGGAATAGATGTCAGTCCGTTAAGCGTTCTCGTTGCGGTTGAAAATACCGAAAAGGTTCATCACGTCGTGGTATGTACCTTATGTTCCTGCTATCCCCGTTCTATCCTGGGTCTACCTCCAGACTGGTACAAGAGTTTAAATTACAGATCCCGGGTTGTAGCGGATCCACGGGGTGTCTTGAAGGAGTTTGGACTGGAACTGGACCCCGACGTAGAAGTACGGGTTCTGGATAGTACGGCGGATATGCGTTACCTGGTTATTCCGGCACGCCCACCGGGGACAGAAAATATGAGTGAAGAAGAACTTGCCGGTCTGGTCACGCGAGATAGTATGATTGGCGTCGCGAAAGCCCGCAATCCCGGCGGATCCTAGGCCATGGGTGGTGGATCCTGAGCTAATGATAGAAAACAAACTCTTCACAGCCCATGGCATAGAGTCCATTGTTTTTTGTGTTACGGGAGCTTCATATAGAAAATTTTGCTATTATCGATAAACTCCACGTGGAATTTTCCAAAGGATTAAATGTCCTTACCGGGGAAACGGGAGCCGGAAAGTCTATTATTATTGATGCCCTTAGTTTAGCCTTGGGAAGTAAATCCAGTAGCGAGATGATTCGATCCGATGCGGAAAAGGCGGTGGTAGAGGTACGGGTGGATTTGCAGGAGAATGAAACGGTTAGGACCCGGGCTATGGAGTTTGGATTTTTAAGTCCTTTGGAGGAATCCCAGGAGCTGATCATTCGTCGGGAAATCTCCCGAAGCGGCAAAGGCCGCGCCCTTATCAACGGCAATCTGGCAACTACGGCCATGCTAGCAGAACTCGGAGAAAATCTCATCGATATCCACGGTCAACACCAGCACCAATCTCTCCTGAAACCCTCTATTCATATCGACCTGTTAGATGCTTTCGGAGGTCTGTTAAAGCCTCGCAAGGAGTTTGAGGAAAAGTTTCAAAGGTTCAGGCAAATTCAGACGGAACTTCGGGAATTAAAAGAAAGTATTCGGACCCGGATGCAGCGCCTGGATTTACTGAATTTTCAAAAGCAAGAAATTGAAAAAGCTCATCTGATTCCGGGTGAGGATGAAGAACTTCAGCGGGAAAGGAAACTTCTTTCTGCTGCGGAGCGACTGGCTACCGAGACCCAGGAAGCTTACGAACTCCTCTATGGCGGTGAAGAATCCCTGGTAGACAGGCTGGGACAAGTACTGAATTTATTAAAAGACCTGACTCAGATTGATAATTCATTATCTCCTCTGTTAAACTCTTGTGAATCCATTAGTTACCAGTTGGAAGATATGGCCTATTCTCTTCGAGATTATGCTCAAAAGGTCGAGTTTAATCCTCAACGATTAGAAGAGGTTGAGCGACGCCTGGACGAACTCCACCGACTCAAGAGAAAATACGGAAATACCCTTTCGGACATTCTGGATCTGAAAAAGAGTATTGACGAAGAGTTAGCATCCTACGATGAAGGAGAGGAGAGGCTGGAGAAGTTAGAAAACACTTTTAAAATTCTAGAAGAAGAACTGCGCATGCGTGCTGAAGAGTTATCCCGGCGGCGGCAAGAGGTTGCTAAAAAGATGGAATTATTGGTCATGAAAGAACTGAGCGAGTTGAATATGGATAAAACCCGGTTTCAAGTAACCCTAGAGCCCGGTAGCTCAGGAGAATATCCTTTTACCTCTAAGGGAAAGGACCGGGTGGAATTTTTTATAGCTCCTAACCCGGGGGAAGGTCTAAAGCCTCTCAGTAAGATCGCTTCGGGGGGTGAAATATCCCGGATTATGCTGGCATTTAAGACCATCTTAGCTTCCGTGGATAACGTTTCAACCCTTATCTTCGATGAAGTAGATTTGGGAATTGGGGGACGGGTTGCCGAGATAGTGGGTAAAAAGTTAAAATTCATTTCGTCTTCCCGACAGGTTATTTGCATAACCCATCTTCCCCAGATAGCCAGTAAAGCCGATTTACATCTCCAGATCTCGAAGGAAGTTCAAGGAGGTAAGACGTTAACAAAGGTTCGAAGGCTATCGGAGTCCGAGCGAATAGAGGAGATTGCCCGGATGCTGGGAGGAGAGACGATTACAGAGACCACACTGAAGCACGCTCGGGAAATGCTTGGATATTAAACTTTTCCCCTTGACAAAGGGGCTTGTAACTTAGTAATAATTAATATCTATGGCTTAAGAGAAAAACGAAACCGGGAGTGAAAGCCGAAAATTCCGAACTCCCCTCATCCAGAGGGGGTATCAGTTCGGGAATCTTTACCCTGGGTCATTTTCAGTTAAAACCTATGAAAACATTTTCAGCCAAGAAAGAGGAAGTTCAGCATAAGTGGTATGTAATTAATGCGGAGGGAAAGGTTTTAGGCCGACTTGCAGTTGAAATTGCTAAGAGACTACGAGGTAAGCATAAACCTATTTTTACTCCCCATGTAGATACGGGTGACTATATCATTGTCACCAATGCAAGTAAAATTACCTTGACAGGTCGGAAGTTGCAACATAAAGTTTACATCCGGCATAGTGGGTACCCAGGCGGATTAAAATCTATAACGGCAGAAAAATTGCTAAAAGAAAAACCGGAGAGACTTATTGAGTCCGCTGTATGGGGAATGTTGCCCAAAAACCGGTTAAGTCGAAAGCTTTTGCGTAAGCTAAAGGTATACGCTGGACCTGAGCATCCCCATCAGGCCCAGCAACCTGAGCCGTTAAATATATAGAAACTATGGAAGTCAGAGGTTGAAAGTCAGAATAATGCTCTTCTCTGGGACAGGAGAAATGCCCACGCTCCTAGAGAAAAAATGGGGGAAGGGTTTTTATTCTAACTTTTAACCTCTGACTTCTGGATTTAAAAAAATGGAAGGTGAAAATGTAATCCAGCAGTACTATGGTACCGGAAAAAGGAAGACGGCCATAGCGAGAGTCTGGCTAAGACCTGGTAAAGGTCGTATAACCGTCAATAAAGTCCCCATTGATAAGTACTTTCCCCGAGACACTTTAAAAACCTTCATTAAACAACCTTTAAAACTCACGAAAAATCTTAATACTTTCGATATTTATGCGAATGTTCATGGAGGTGGAAAAAGCGGACAGGCGGGTGCGATTCGACATGGTATAGCCCGGGCTTTATTAAATTATGATCTTGAGTTGCGCCCTGTGTTGAAAAAAGCGGGCTTGCTCACCCGAGATGCAAGGGTAAAAGAGAGGAAAAAATACGGACAACGCGGGGCAAGAGCCCGATTTCAATTTTCTAAAAGATAATTTTTTACACTCATTCAAAGGGGTTTTCATGGTGTTTTCTTCCCATGAAGGTTCTTTGAGTGAAAGGAGGGAGTTGGTTGAGCGAAATAACCATGAAGGAATTATTAGAGGCTGGGGTCCACTTTGGCCACCAGACCAAGCGATGGAATCCGAAGATGAAGCAGTACATCTTCGGGGAACGGAACGGTATCTATATTATAGATTTACAGAAAACCCTGAAGAAGTTTAAGGAAGCATATGAAAAAATTGTAGATACCGTAGCAAAGGGAGGTAAAATTCTCCTGGTTGGAACTAAAAAACAAGCGCGAGATGTTATTGCCGAAGAAGCCAAGCGTTGTGGGATGTATTACGTGAATCAACGCTGGTTAGGGGGAACCTTAACCAACTTTTCTACTATTAAGAATAGTATCGAAAAGCTTAAACGGTTGGAACAACTGAAACAAGAACCTGAGAATAACCCCTTAATTAAGAAAGAGAGATTACGCCTGGAGCGAACCATTGCGAAGCTTGAGAAGTTTCTGGGAGGCATTAAAGATATGGATAGGCTTCCCGATATGCTCTTTGTAATTGATCCCAAGAAAGAGAAGATTGCAGTTGCCGAGGCAAATAAACTGGGCATTCCCATTGTGGCCATTGTTGATACCAATTGTGATCCGGATAAAATTGATTATGTGATTCCCGGTAATGATGATGCGATTCGAGCCATTAAATTATTTGCTTCTAAAGTTGCAGATGCCGTACTGGAAGGTAAAGCAATTCTGGAGAGCCAGCAAGCCGCCATGGAAAAGCTTCCAGAATTTGAGAAGACTCAGGGAGAATCTGAAAAAGAGAGCAAACTAGAAGACTCTGAAGAGCCTGTAGAAGGAATCAAATCGACGACTCCTTCCAACGAGGAACAAGTAGTCGTATCCTAATCAACTATGCACAATGGACAATGAGCCAGGAACCCCATGGTTCATTGTTAATTGCTAATTGCTCATTGCGAAGTTAAAATGGAAATATCAGCAGAACTGGTTAAGAAATTGCGAGCCAAAACGGGTGCAGGTGTTATGGATTGTAAAATAGCTCTCCAGGAAGCCCAGGGGGATCCTGAAAAAGCTATTGAGATTCTCAAGAAAAAAGGTTTAGCAGCTGCAGCCAAAAAAGCAGATCGTATTGCCACGGAAGGTCTCATTGGTTCTTATATCCATGCCGGGGGAAAAATAGGTGTTCTGTTGGAGGTAAATTGTGAGACCGATTTTGTAGCCAGGACCGAGGAATTTCAAACTTTGGTCAAGGATATCGCCATGCATATTGCAGCCTCTAATCCCTCTTATCTTCGGCGGGAGGATATTCCAACGGAAATTCTGAATAAGGAACGGGAAATCTATAAAGCTCAAATGGAAGGATCTGGAAAGCCGGAGAAAGTTATCGAAAAGATCGTAGACGGTAAAATGGAAAAATACTTTGCGGAAGTTTGTCTGTATGAACAACCTTTTATAAAAGATACCGATAAAACGATCCGGGATCTGATCAATGAGTATATCGCCAAGTTCGGTGAGAATATTAACATTCGACGCTTTGTTCGCTTTCAGCTGGGAGAAGGTTTAGAAAAAAAATAGCCATGCAGCAAGCAAAACCTATATACCGAAGGATCCTCTTGAAGCTAAGTGGAGAAGCCTTAGCAGGGGAAGAAGGCTATGGAATAGACTCGAAGGTACTGGATTTTATCGCTGAAGAGATTAAGGAAATTTATGAGTTAGGTGTAGAGATTGCTGTTGTTATAGGAGGTGGTAATATCTTCAGAGGCATTCAAGGAGCTGCCAAGGGGATGGAGCGAGCCTCTGCAGATTATATGGGAATGCTGGCAACCGTATTAAATGCCCTCTCTCTACAATATGCACTGGAAAAACTTGGGGTGAATACCAGGGTTCAAACGGCCATTGAAATGAAAGAATTGGCCGAGCCTTATATCCGTCGACGGGCCATTCGACATCTGGAAAAAGGGAGAATTGTCATCTTCGCCGCCGGTACCGGCAATCCCTTCTTCACCACAGATACGGCTGCAGCCCTTCGGGCTATGGAAATCGGGGCTGAAGTCATCCTTAAAGCCACCAAAGTGGATGGAGTTTATACGGCAGACCCCTTGCTGAATCCCCAGGCCGAAAGGTTTAAAGAATTAAGTTACCTGGATGTTCTTCAAAAGCAATTGAAAGTGATGGACGCCACAGCCGTGTCTCTCTGTATGGATAATAATTTACCCATTATTGTGTTTAACCTCCGTGAAAAAGGGAATATGAAGCGGATTCTACTGGGAGAGGATATAGGAACTATTGTAAAATAAACAATGAACCCAGAACAATGAGCAGTTAACAATTAACAATGGTTAATGGTTCATGGTTAATGGTTCATTGGGAACTGTTAAACAATGGTACAGGATGTTTACAAAAAAGTTGAAGAGACGATGCAGAAAACCCTCAACGTCCTTCAGCGAGAATTTGCTTCAATTCGAACTGGACGGGCTTCTGTGAGTCTATTAGATGGTATTACTGTCGATTATTATGGAACTCCAACGCCCCTAAATCAAATTGCAACCCTCTCGGCACCTGAAAGTAACTTGATTGTTATTCAACCCTGGGATCCTACCACCATCAAGGAAATTGAAAAAGCCATCCTGAGATCCGATTTAGGTCTTACACCCACCTCCGATGGAAAGGTCATACGCTTGTCCATTCCCCCTTTAACCGAAGAACGACGTAAACAGCTTGTGAAGGTAGTAAAAAAAATAGCCGAAGAATCCCGGGTTGCTATTCGTCAAATCAGGAAAGATGGGAATGATGACTTAAAACGCCTGGAAAAAAATAAAGAGATCTCGGAAGATGAACTCCATAAAGCTCAAGAGCAAATCCAGAAAATTACCGATAAATATACGAAAAAAATAGATGAGCTGTTAGAGAAAAAAGAAGAAGAAATCATGGAAATTTGATTTTTGTCCGTTGTCCGTTAGGGATCGCCTGGTCTAATGGATAACAGGGTAGGATGGACAACGGACAACAAGTAATGACCGGCGAACCGTGAGCAATGGACACCAAATCCTTCGCCAAAACCCCGAACAGATGACGGACAACGGATCCCAAGAGCTTCTTTCTCGAATCGACAGGACTAAATTGCCGCGCCATATAGCGATAATTATGGACGGAAACGGACGCTGGGCAAGGCAACGTCATCTTCCCAGGATAGAGGGGCATCGAGCCGGAGCTAAAGCCGTCCGAGATACCGTAGAAGCCTGCGTAGAATTGGGAATTGAGGTGTTAACCCTCTACGCCTTCTCGGCAGAAAACTGGAAAAGACCGATCTCCGAAGTCATGGCACTTATGGGCATGCTGGTGGAGTACCTTCAGAAGGAGTTAAAAACCCTCGAGGAAAATAATATCCGGTTAATTACCATCGGTCGAACTCAAGAGTTACCCTTTCCTGCTCAAGAAGCTCTTAAGTTTACAATTAATAAAACTAAAAATAATAAAGGCCTTATTTTAAATCTCGCTTTGAATTACGGGGGTCAGATAGAAATTCTGGATGCGGTTTTACGAATCGTTCAAGATATCCAAAACAAAAAACTATCCCCTAAAGATTTAACGGCTTCGGTCTTCAACAATTATTTATATACAGCAGGACTTCCGGATTTGGATCTTATGATTAGAACCAGTGGAGAAATGCGGGTGAGTAATTTCCTGTTATGGCAGCTTGCTTATGCAGAAATTTATGTAACCCCTGTGCTCTGGCCGGATTTCCGACGCCAACACCTATATGAAGCACTGCTGGATTTTCAAAAAAGGGAGCGCCGATTCGGTCGGGTTGAAGGAGATAACTATGATGGATAGCCTATTTTTAAAACCATTTTATAACTCTCGAGGCGATGCCAGACTTAATTTCATTCTTGCTATCATTATAGTTGCCGTTATTATCTATATCATTAAGCAAGTAGCTCCAGTTTGGATCGATTATTACGGCCTTAAAGATTATGTAACCGAACAGGCCCAATACGGTTCCTGTAGGGATGTGGACAGTATTAAAGAGAATATTGTGAAGAAAATAAAAGAATATCCCAACACGGTCGTTAAAGAAGATCAAGTGAAAGTGTCCTGCGATGGAGGAATTATGAAGGTCCAGGCTTCCTATAGAAGAAGATTAGAACTACCCGGCTACTCAAGAAATCTGGCATTTGATATCGACACCGGAGTGCGGAAATTCTAATCTGATAGGGACGGGTTTGTGAAACCCGCCTCCATCTGACCTTTAAATCCGTGTGAGAATTGGCCTCGATGCCCGATTAGCCTTTTACGATAAGACCGGAATCGGTCGATACACCCGCGCCCTCCTGACCTATCTACCTGCGGTAAGCACCGATCAAGATCATTACTTTCTTTTCTGTGATCGGCAACCCTTCGTAAACCCCTGGTCAGATCCTCGATTGAATATTGTTCCCATTCCTCGAAAACAAAGGATCCTTTGGACAAACTTCTCACTTCCACCCCTCTTGAAAACCAAACAGATTGACCTTTATCACGGCGTCTGCAATTTTGAACTACCTGTGCGTAAAGTCTGTCCCTATGTGGTAACGATCCATGACCTGATTCCTTTGTTTTTCCCCAAACTGGTTCCTAAAAAGCATCTTATTTTATTTCGAATCTTGATGAGATGGGTTGCCCGAATAGCCGATAAAATTATTACCGATTCCTATTCTTCTAAAAAAGATATTCTGAACCGATTAGGGGTTCCTGAGGAGAAAATACAGGTCATTTACCTGGCCCATCATCCCGATTATCACCCTATCCCAGACCGGCATAAGATAGAGTCCATACTGGCAAAGCATCACTTAAACGGTAAATATCTGCTTTTTACCGGGGTTTTAGAACCAAAGAAAAATCTCCTCCGGCTTATCGAAGCCTTCCACCTCCTTAAAACCCAAATAAACCCCGATAAAGACCTTAAATTGGTTCTTGTGGGTGGAAGGGGATGGGGATATGCCGGAGCTAATGAAAATCTTTCCAGGCTTATCGAACGAAGGGAATTGAAGGAAGAAGTCATCTTTACAGGCTATGTACCTGACGAAGATCTCCCCTATCTTTATAACGGAGCTGAACTTTTTGTCTTTCCTTCTCTTTACGAAGGATTCGGTCTTCCG
>JAUQPW010000135.1 GCA_030550175.1 bacterium | reverse complement strand
GGAAAGTCCCCTGGTTGCTTCCACCATCCCCAAAAAAGCAGACGGCCACCCGATCCAGCTTTTTATATTGAGCCGTTAAAGCAGCTCCGCAGGCCATAGGGATACTTCCTCCGACAATTCCATTGGCTCCTAACATGCCCTTATCGACATCTGCAATGTGCATCGATCCACCTTTTCCGTTACATAAACCCGTCTTCTTACCGTACAGCTCCGCAACCATGCGTTTGATATCACACCCCTTCGCAATGGTATGACCATGCCCCCGGTGAGTGCTTGTAATATAGTCCTCATCTCTTAAATGGGCGCAAAATCCAACAGCAACGGCTTCTTCTCCTGCATAGAGATGGAGAACGCCGGGAATCTTTCCCTTGGCAAACTCATCGGCCATAGTCTCTTCAAAGGTTCGGATCTGTAACATTTTTTCATATATCCAAAGCAGTTTTTCTTTGGGTATATCCATAGTTCTTTCCTCCTTGGTCTTAGTATCTAAAATTTCTACAAACAATATATACTATCTAAACGCGTTTCGTCCAGGTACCGGCCCAAAAATCAATAACTTTAGCTGAGTAATACCGTACTATACCATCCGCAGTGTTATACCCCCAAGGGAATTTAATATTATTCAACGGAATCTGTCAAAAGTTTTTTCATAGACTGTAAAAAAACCCTTGGGTATAATTTTTATCTGAGAAAAAAGAGTAGAAAAAAGTCCCTAGAGTAAGCCCATAGGATCCGCTAGAAAGGAAGCAATGCTTTAAACATTTCAAACTCCGATCTGGAAATAACGGGATACTTTCCTATAAAGAAAATCGCCCCAGGATTTTCAGGTTTTGTGGTCATTCAGAAAATCAGGAATGTTCGGGTATTGGATAAGGATAAAAGAGGATGCATAAACAAAGATTAATTTTATTTTTGACCTTGGTACTCTGTATATCTCAATCCCAGGTATTTGGCTGGGATTACACGACCCATATGGTGATTGCACAGATCGCCTACAACAGGCTGAATAATAAAGCAAGAGAGCGTCTGGATACGCTTGTACAAAAAATCAAATTCCACGAAAAGACTTACACCTTCGTTACAGCGGCATGTTGGATGGATGATCTTCGAGATGACCCTGCCTATGAGGCACTTAAAACCTGGCATTTTATTGATAAGCCTTATTTTGATGGAGTTCCTCCCAGAGAAATACCGTTACCGTCCGACAATATCCTCTCACATCTCCGTTCAAGTATCGAAAACCTGAGAACCGGGACCGGTTCTGAAGAGAAAGATGCAGAGGCCGTAGGGGTCCTTCTACACCTTGTAGGAGATGCCCACCAACCTCTTCATTGTATCAGTCGCTATAGCGAAAAAACAACGATGAGGAAGGAGACAGAGGGGGCAATGAATTCAAAATTATTACCGAGATTGAGGGGGTGAATAACTTACACAGGTATTGGGATGGAGCCGCCGGTTTATTTAAGTTTGAAACTATCCAGCGCCCACTTAGTCAAGAAGATCAGCGGCGTATCGAAAAGTATGCCGAGGAAATTCTATCTGCCTATCCGCCTGATATCCATAAAGAATGGAAAGAAATGGATCCTGACAAGTGGATCGAAGAGAGTTATCAGATTGCCCGGACAATCGCTTACAAAACTCCAGAAGGTGAAAGGCCTTCGGAAGATTATACTTTTCAATCCCAATCGGTAGCCCGTGAGCGTATTGCCCTGGCAGGTTATCGGCTCGCTGAGTTATTGAACATGCTTTTTGGCAATTAGAAGGCTTCAGTCCTTATCGCGTCTCGTAACGGCTAAAATGGTTATAAAAACTAAGAAAACTCTTGGGGAGGGTTGGAGAATTTTCTTGCAGTTCTCCTTGAGAAAGGTTATCATATCCCTGTGAACCAGGTATCTCTTATCGATCTAGCTCGACAGGTTTTAAAAATTGAATCGGAAGCCCTATTGAGGCTTGCAGACAGGTTGGGAGAAGAATTTATCCAGGCTGTTGAAGTTCTCTATGCCTGCAAGGGTCGGGTAATTGTAACGGGAGTAGGAAAGTCCGGATTAATCGGGCGAAAGATCGTTGCTACTCTGTCCAGTACGGGAACTCCGGCTTTTTTTCTCCATCCCACCGAAGCTTTCCACGGTGATTTTGGGGGAGTGGTTCGAGGAGATACCTTCTTAGCCATCTCCTATAGTGGGGAAACCGAAGAGGTCTGCAGGCTCCTCCCATGGATTAAACGGATGGGATTGCCTTTAATTTCCATGACGGGGAATAAGAACTCAACCTTGGCAAAAAATAGCGAGATTGTTTTGGATATCCACGTACAACAGGAAGCATGTACGTTAGGACTGGCCCCCACTACCAGTACAACGGTTTCATTGGCACTGGGAGACGCTCTGGCCATTGCCCTTCTCAATAAAAAAGGGTTCAAAGTAGAAGATTTTGCTTTTCTCCATCCCGGTGGGAATCTTGGTAAAAAGCTTACGAGGATTGCAGATCTTATGCATGTGGGGAAAAAACTACCTGTCGTTACAGAAGATACGCCCATGAAAGAGACTATTTGTGAGATTTCGTCTAAAGGATTTGGCGTCACCAGTGTTGTCAATCAAATGGGAAAAGTAACGGGTATCATTACCGATGGGGATCTCCGACGGGCCTTAGAAAAAGGCGGCAATATTTTAGATAAACCCTCTAAGCTGTTTATGACCAGAAATCCCAAAACAATCGAAAAGAACGAAATTGCGGCCACTGCCCTTCAAATGATGGAACGTTATGCCATCACTTCCCTATTAATTCTCAATGAAGCCGGAGAGTTGGAAGGGCTTATTCATCTACATGATTTATTAAGAGCAGGAGTTGTTTAAAGAATGAACTATGCTAAGCCCCGAACTGGAAGAGAAAATCAAAAAGATTAAAATTCTGATATTAGATGTAGACGGGGTATTAACCGATGGCCGGATTTTTATAGATGAAAATGGTTTGGAAATCAAAGCCTTTGATGTGAAAGATGGCCATGGGATTCGAATGGCTCAGCGGGTCGGATTAAAGATTGCCTTTCTATCCGGTCGTGTCTCAAAGACCGTTATAAAAAGAGCGGAAGAGCTGGGGATCGTCGATGTTTTACAGGGGGTGTTTTTTAAGCTAGAAGGGTATGAAGCTTTGCGGGTCAAATATCAATTGGAGCCTGAAGAAATAGCCTATGTAGGAGATGACGTCGTTGATATCCCCGTCTTGAAACGGGTAGGATTCTCGGTAGCCGTTCCAGACGCGGTTCCAGAAGTAAAAGAAGTGGTCCACTATATTACCAGACTCCCCGGAGGGCGAGGGGCCGTTCGAGAGGTTATTGACTTGATTTTAAAAATTCAAGGTCACTGGAATAACACCATGGAAAGATACCGGTAGGGGTGACTGGTCCATCGCCCTTACTAAAAACAGCAGGCAGGAGCCATTAAGTAAAGAAACGGATAATTCACCGATTGTTGCTTACTGCTCACTGTTTCTATCTATGGCTTTTTTGGTTCCTATTCTTATCATCCTTCTAACCCTGGGTATTCTCCTCGCCATTGTGAACTTTGTTCTCAATAATTTAGAAATGTTCCAGCAAGCGTTTGTTATCCACTTTAATTTACCGTATCTAGGATACTACGCTTCCCAACCTATCCAGTTTGTCTATCTGATCGCCGCATGTATTCTTATAGGGGCTTTGGCTACCGCTATACCCGGCTGGTTAGTCAATATCAGACTCATTCGGATAATCAAAAAACAGAAAAAAGAACTGGAAAATCTGCAGAAGGAATTAGAGTCCCTTAAACCGCCTCCCACAGAACCTGGAATAACCTCTTTCCCGGAGACTGGCGAACCAGGAAATTGAAAATGTTCAGGTTTCTCTATGCCTTTGCATTTTATCCACGAAGGATCTAGGAGAGAGTCTATGCAGTTCAAGAGAAAACGTCGATACCAACCTGAGATTAATGTAATCAATTTTATTGATGTCTTATTGATGCTGTTGATTTTTTTCATGATTTCTACTACTTTTATAAAGCAACCCGGAATCCGGGTAGATTTACCCCTTGCCAGATCTGGAACCGGAGATACAGAGGAAGGTATCGTTATAACGATAACCAACGATAATACCCTCTTTTTAAATGGCCAAAAGGTTACAAAGGAAGTATTATATTCCAATCTGAGACGACTTAATTTAGAGCGTCAGGATCATTTGGTAGTTATCCGAGCCGATAAAAAAGTTGAGCATGGATGGGTGGTAGCCGTTATGGATACGGCAAAGACCGCCGGGTTCAATCGGTTCGCTATTGCTACCAAATCCCAATAGTATGCTCCTTGCTCCGGAAGTAGGGATAACCAGAGGCTCGTCTTGGATGTGACAGGTTCCGTCCCGGGCTTCTATAAAAAGAGAGATTGCCTCTACAAACCGGAGCTGTTTAGCCGAAAGGAGATGTTAAAATGCGTGTCTATGAAAGTGTTTTTATTGCAAACCCTTCCCTCTCTGAGGAGGAAGTTAATCAGACCATTGAGTTGATTCAGAATGTAATTAGCAATAACGGGGGAGAAATTGTTAAGGTGGATAAATGGGGTAAAAGACCCCTGGCTTATGAAATCAAAAAACAGAAAGAAGGGTACTATGTTCTTTTGCTTTTTAATGCAGATCCTAAAGTTCTGAGCGAACTCGACCGCAGATATAAACTAACCGATCACATTCTTCGATATAATATCATAAAACTAGGCGATAAACCGGGTGAACTACCCCCAGGATACGGGCAATATACGCTGGATACCCAGTTTGTAGGCTCAGAATTCGGTATGCATGCCTATGATGAAGGGAAAGAAGAATATGATGAAGAGGAAGAGGCGGATGAGTCGTTTGATGAAGAAATCGGGTAAGGAGGGAAAGTTTTATGTTTAAACCCAAGGGAAAGCGTTTTAGACGTAGAAAAGTCTGCCGGTTCTGCGCAGAAAAAATCGTTTATATCGATTATAAAGATCAAAAACGTCTCAGGGGGTTTATTACCGAAAGGGGAAAAATAGTTCCTCGAAGAATATCCGGTAATTGTGCCTACCATCAGAGGCATCTTACCACTGCCATTAAGCGGGCAAGACATATCGCTCTGCTTCCATTTACGGCAGAATAATTCATTGGGCGATGAGTCCCGAGGGATGAAGAACGACCATCTCTTTTATTCCTTATCTCTCAGGATCCATCGCTTAGGACTTCTAACATGCAGGTGATTTTAAAACAGGATGTAGAAAAGCTGGGTAAACGGTGGGACCAGGTTAAGGTAGCAGATGGATACGCCAGGAATTATTTGATCCCAAAAGGATTAGCTATGGAGGCTACTCCCCAAAATCTGATGATCCTTAAGCGATTCCAGGAGGCCGAAGCAAGGAAGAAACAAAAAGAACTGGAACAGGCTGAACAGATCGCCAAGAAAATCAGAAGTTTATCTTGTGTTATTACAAGACAGGCCGGGGAAGGTGATAAACTCTTCGGATCGGTGACATCCATCGATATCGCGAACTTTTTAGAAGAAAATAAAATCCAGATAGACCGAAAGAAAATTGATCTGGAGGAACCAATTAAATCTCTTGGGGTGTTCAGGGTTCCCATCAAGCTTCATCCCGAAGTTATTGCAGAGCTTAAAGTTAAAGTTGTTAAGGAAGAAAATCAAAAGTAGCCAGCAGGAATAAGAATAGGAGAATAGGAGAAAAGGCATTCTCTTATTCTCCTATCTTCCCATCCACCCATCCTTTTAGATGAATACAGATCCCCTTTCAAATCCAGACAGTGAAACCTATATTACTCAGCTACTTAATTTATATAAGGATTCTCCCAATACCGAACTTGTTAAAGGTATTATTTTAAATATCTTAAAGCTATTAGAAAACAATACCGATCGTGGTGATATTAAAATCATCTATAATACCTTAAAGGATATGGGGCAGGCGCTCAAAACTTTTGCACCTTATCGACATATTCGAAAGGTAAGTATTTTCGGTTCTGCCCGAATTCCAGAAACAGATCCTGAATTTGAACAGGCCGTTAAGTTTGCTGAGAAAATTAGGGAGCATGGATTTATGATCATTACCGGAGCGGGGGATGGAATTATGAAGGCGGCTCAAAAGGGAGCCGGCCGAGAACATAGTTTTGGTGTTAATATCCGACTACCTTTTGAACAACAGGCCAATGAATACATTCGAGGTGATCCGAAGCTTATCCATTTTAAATATTTCTTTACCAGAAAGCTGTTCTTCATCAAAGAGACCCATGCGGCTGTGTTCTTCCCTGGAGGGTTTGGTACCCTGGACGAAGCCTTTGAATCCTTGACTCTGGTTCAGACCGGCAAGTCTATGCCCCTGCCCCTTGTTTTTTTGGATATCCCTGGAGGAACTTACTGGTCGGAGTGGAAAACCCATATTGAACAACACATGCTTAAAAGAGGGCTCATCTCTCCAGAAGATCTCCACCTTTTTAAGGTCACCGACCGTGTGGATGAGGCTTGTGAGGAGATTCTAAACTTCTACAAAGTTTATCATTCTCTCCGCTACGTAAAAAATCAACTCATTATTCGGTTACAAAAACCTATTGAACCTGAGTTGTTGGATATCCTGAATGCCGAATTTAAGGATATCCTAGCTCAGGATAGGATACAACAAACACATGCCGCCCATGAGGGTCTGGACGAGGGGGATCTGGCCAACCTGCCTCGATTGGTTTTTTATTTTAACCGCAAAAGCTTCGGTCGGTTACGTCAGATGATCGACCGGATCAACAGGGGGATATAACCATGCGTGCAATTTTTATTTTTATCAAAGTCGATTTAGGTCGCGTTAAAGAAGTTGCCGATAAACTCATCGAAGTCGATGAAGCCTCGGAGGTCTATTCCGTTGCCGGGGAATATGATATCTTAGCGAAATTCTACGTTTCTGATCTGGAAGCCCTGGGAGAGATTATCCAGACCAAAGTCCATACCATCCCCCACATCCGGGAAACCCATACCCTTATTACCTTTAATGCCTTTAAAACCCCGCATATAAAGGTGGAAGAAACAAGAGATAGGCCCCATAAATACGCCCCTCGCCTGGTGGAATGACCGTTCTGAGGAACTGAGAATACCGGGTTATGAGGAAAGGGTCTTAAGCCCCCTAAAACCCGGAATTTTTTCCGGCAAAAGGCATATCCAGTTGTATTTCGATCTTTTACTTTAAGCGCTCCCAAGTAAGACGTGCGGTCACCTGCTCACCAGCATACATGAAAGGAGGCGGCCTGAGCGCCAACCGATCCCCTGAGAACTCGAAGAATCGCTTTTGATCCATACCTAACCAGTTGGGAAATAAACTGAGTTCTATATGATGAATGACAAAACCCTCCTTTTCGTTAACTGTATAGGTACTACAGTAAGCGATGTATCCTTCATAAGCAGCCTTTTTCTCTTCTGGAGTCCCTCCCTCCAAAAGATTATCTGAAGAAAACTTTGTACGATTGGGACGCATAATCTGCACACACATATGCCCATTTGCATCATACATGATCCAACCGATTGCATCCCGTCCAAAAGGGGGTTCGATCTTTTCACCATTTGATCTTTGCATCTCCCAAGAAACAAGCTTCCA
Organism: bacterium; assembly: GCA_030550175.1. Lineage (GTDB taxonomy): Bacteria > Moduliflexota > Moduliflexia > Moduliflexales > JAUQPW01 > JAUQPW01. The sequence goes on along the minus strand of JAUQPW010000135.1, from coordinate 3,788 downwards.
GGTTCCAACAAATTGGTCTTTAACCTTTTGAGAAGACTTCTGGGTCGTCTGAGAAGGTTCTTGTTGACTTCTGCCGGGATAATTCGATACGAGAAGTAAACCTAAGAGGATGGCTATTATAGCCAGATATTTTATAATCTTTAAACTCACTGCTAACCTCCTTTTCTTAAAAGGGCTATCTTCTATAAAGGTATTTCAGCTCTATTTCATTGAATCTGTCTAAGATTTTAATGTCAATAAAAATGATATTTTCGTTTAGTATCCAACCCACCCAGTTTAACAAACCCTCTACAGGAGAATGATAATATGAATAAGTATACCGTCTTACTTATCCTCGCTTTTATTATTAAACTCATCTGCCTCATAGATATTTTTATGTACGTTCTTACAAGCCGCTATTTTTTTCATCCCTTTGGCGCAATTATTTTATTCATTGGGGCTACCTTTTTATCTTTGTTGGTTAAAAGGAAGAGTCGAAGCTAAATCCTGTATCTCGCCCATAGGAGGTGAGGATATAAAGGTAAAGGACACTATCGCCTCCTGTTAGATGGAAATATTCCGTTACCCATTTTGGATTTTATGCCTTCAGCAAGAACGGTCTACATAACAGGCTAAATCGGAGGTAGCGGAGGGATGAGAGATTTTGTCATTTCTTTTGTAGGTTGCTGTCTCAGAAGCCCTTCCACCGGAGTCCTCAACCCTGATTTCTTTAATAAACACAGGGAGATCCATTGATTTAGATATTCTCACTTGCTCATGTTCGGCTTCCTGGATACTTTTAAAGGTACCGAGACAGACCATAAATTTAGTCCCTTCTGGAGTCCTTCTCTGGAGTAAATAGAGATCAGAAAAGTGATTAAAGGATGATCGAACTTCCAAAGCGTAATTTTTCGCCTCTTCTTGGGTACTGTAATCTTTATCCAGGCAAACGAGATAAGTAACAGGAGGAATTTCTTGTTTCAGTTCCGTTTTCGGAGGGATCGAAGGAACAGAAGCCCCAGGGGAGTTATTTTCCGGGAGAGAAGAGTTGTTCAGAGATCTAGGTTTTGTTTTCAGAGAAGATAAGGGGTGAGAGGAAGTCTCTTGTTCTATTAATTGTTTAACTTTTGCCAGATAATGATCTGTTTCCGGCGAAGGGATGTTCAAAGGATCGGTAGGTTCAAGTCCTTTTCCGTGATACAGGGTACCGTTGGGGGTTTGTAGCAAGGCTGTTGTAAGAATAAGGGCAGAACCGTCTTTTAATTCGATAACATCCTGCATTATTCCCTTTCCGTAAGTTTTCTCACCGATGGACCTGGCACGGTCATTTTGCACTAAAGCGGCGATAAAAACCTCGGCGGCACTGGCCGTTCTTTTGTCCTGCCATAAAAAGAGTTGAGAGGTTCTATTTGTAGGAAGACTGGTGCTTTTATACTGGGTACTCACGCCGGCTCGGGTGTTGATACTTACGATTTTTTTATTTTTATCTAAAAATAACATGGCCGAATCAACGGCTTCATTTAAATCTCCCCCCGGATTTCCTCGAAGATCGAGAACCATCTGAGACACTTCTCCTAAAGTAAGAAGGAGGTTTTTAAGCTCGCGTTGGGTATTGTTTTTAAAAGATGAAATGGTGATCACCGGCAGGTTCCCCTGCCAGGTTATCCATACCGATTTGGCCTGTATTTCTTCACGTTTTACCCTGAAGGTTTTCAATTGATCTCCGCGTCGAACTTTGAGTAAAACTTCCTTCCCGGCTTCACCCCTTGCCAGGATACTCACCTCAATAAGAGATTTTCCTGAAACGCTTACGTCATTGATCGATTCAAGAATATCACCGAATTTAATCCCGGCTTTCTCCGCAGGTCCATGAGCATGGGGAATACAAAGAATCTTGTCGGAGGAAGTCACTTCGATATCCATCCCTATGCCCACATAACGGCTTTTCTGAGATTCCTTAAAAGAGGCGTATTCTTCCGGAGATAAATAGGTGGAGAAACGATCCAGGTTTTTTAAATAGGCTTTGAGAGTTTCCCGGACAATATCCTGGGGTTTGGTTCCCGGCTCTAAATAAAAAGCATTTTTTGAATCTGGTTAATGGCCTCAAAATAAAAAGGGATATCCTGGTCCTGGTCTCTAATTTCACTTTCCAGGTAGGCATTATACTGTCGCGTTTCCTGATTTACCTTTTCAGCCGAGGTGATACAGGCATCCAGATAATCTTCTTCTTTAACGTACTGTGCTTTAAGATTAGCCACATGGGTAGCATAGGCGTAACCGCCTATCAGTCCGATTCCTCCACCTATGAGCGCTCCTTTCAAGGCCCCTTCTTTACCCCCGGCAACGGCTCCTATAGCTGTACCTACCGCAGCACCCGCCGCAGCACCCAGACCGGCCCCCTGGGCCTTGGTTCGCTGCTGGTCTGTAGCACACCCTATGATCCATACAACCAATAAAATTAAGCTTATGATTTTTTTAACATAGCCCTTCCCCTTCTTTCTGATAAGCTTTACGGAATTTCTAAAATTCTGCAAGCTTATCTGTTATATGGGTTAATAAAGAGAAAGCCGATCAAAGATTTTTTAAATCGGCTTCCCACTGCTCCTTGTTTGATCTTCTGGTCCGAAGATATTCTTGAAAGTGCTTCTTTACCAGGGTATTGACCTTAACCTGCTCATCGGCTCCCTGTAGCTTCAGATAATTATTGTATTCTTCAAAGGCTTGATTTACCGTACCTTCCTCGATTTTTGCCAGTTGCTCGAAGGCACTGCCATATCTTGTTAATCCTCCTTTGATATTCTGCTCTGTTTCGGCGACCCGTCCTTTAAGGAGCTCTGTCTGGGCCGATCTTCCAATACTTTCTGCAGTTTTGAGGGCATCTTGAAGGCGAGGAAGCCGTTTCAATTCCCGGTTAATAAAAAAAGCAGCTTCTGCAGCAATTTTTACCCAGGCATAGGCAGAATCGTTTTCTGCTTTTTTAACGGTAGCTTCTATATTTTTGAAAGAAGCGCTCAAGAGCCCCAGGCAGTTCCAGACGGTAGGTGGTATTACCCCAGAAGACTTATCCAGCGCATTCAATTCATCTGTTAAGCGTTTCAAACTTTCTAAGGCATCAGCAAGCTGAGCATTGGTTTTAATAGTAGTGGGAGCGATGGTCAAAGCTGGTTGAACGTGAGTTGCCCGGCTCTTTACATACTCGGCCCAGGCTTCCTCTATCTTTTTATTGGTATCCAGACCAGTAAAAATTTGAGAAGAAATCACAAGGCGCATTCCCAGTGTCTCCTGTCTGGTTGGTGTTAGTTTACCCTGGCTATTAAGTTGATAGAACGGGATTTCGGTCCGTAAAGAGGAACGAAGGGCACTTTCTTCAGAATGGACGTGACCACCCCGAGCCACAAGACCACCTACACGTCCCTGATAATATTCAATTTGATAAAGTGAAGCCGTCATTTCTGAAACGTTACCCAACATATCATGGATCCCCAGAGGATTTGACTCACGGAGGCCAATATCCTTTATTTTTCCATGGGAAGAGGTCGGTCCGGCAAACCACTCGTATTTGTTGAGGGGTCCGGCGTAGGGATATTTTTTATCAAACTCAATGGGCGGGATTTCATTTCCACCCCGGGCTGCAAACTCCCATTCGCTTTCGGTTGGTAGCCTCAAAAATCCAACCGTCTTACCATTTTTAGGCAATTTATCCAGAGCGTTTTCAAAAAGCCACAGGTTATATTTATTGATAAACTCCTGGGCATCAAACCAGGAAATATTCGTTATCGGCTTCTGGCTATCGCTTGCTTTCCCAGGGT
>JAUQPW010000025.1 GCA_030550175.1 bacterium | reverse complement strand
CTTTGTAAGCGGTTTAATAACTCTTTAATTCATGCTTTACTTTGACTTCTTGTAGTAATATCTCTTTGCTTTTTGTACAAAAAACATAAAATATTCATACTTTTTTTGTAGTTTAAATTCTACGGCTGAGATGCCATGTTTTGCCAACAGGCGGTGAAAGGTTCGACGGGGGATCTGAGCTTTTTGGGCAGCCCTGGAGATGTTCCCGTTGGTTTCAGAAAGATATCGGATAAGGGATTCTCGTTCAAACTCGGCAATGGCCCTTTCTTTGGCCTTCATGAATCCTTCCTGGATGTTCAGCTTCGGTCTCTTTTCCTGGATATGAAGGGGGAGATGGCCAACTTCGATCTGGGTAGATAAGGTTAAAACAACCGCCCGCTCGATGATATTTTCTAACTCACGAAGGTTTCCAGGCCAGTGATAACTTTTCAAGTATTCCATGGCTTCGGGGGAGATCTTTTCAACCTTCTTGTTAACTTTGGCTTCTGCCTTCCGGAGAAAATGATACGCCAGAGTAGGTATATCTTCCACCCGCTCCCGTAAGGGAGGTACAAATATCGTAAACGTGTTAAACCGATAGAAAAGGTCTTCCCGAAACTCTCCCTTTTCAATAGCTTCTTCTAAGTTTCGGTTGGTAGCCGCGATAATCCGAACTTTGACCTTCTTCGTGGTGACATCTCCAACGGCTTTGATCTCTCCGGCCTGAAGGACCCGCAACAACTTCGACTGCATGGCCATGTTCATATCGCCAATTTCATCCAGAAAAATAGTTCCTCCATCGGCTTTCTCAAATAACCCGATCTTGTCTTTAATGGCCCCGGTAAAAGATCCCTTTTTATGGCCGAAAAGCTCACTCTCCATGAGAGTCGGAGTTAACGCCGTACAGTTTACCGTGACCAGAGGCTTGTCCTTGAGATGACTGTATTTGTGAATGGCCCGGGCAATCAGCTCCTTCCCGGTACCACTCTCCCCTCGAATGAGTACGGTGGTCGGCGTCGGAGCTACCTTGAGGATTAACTCTCCAATCTCTTTCATCTTGGGATTGTTGCCGATGATAAACTCGCTCTCAGACTTGGAAGCCAGCTCCCTTAACATTAATTTGTATTTGTATTCTAATTCTTCTTTCTTTTTTCGTTCCTCCAAAAGAAGCTCATCCTTTCGTTTCTGTACTTCAATCAGATCCCACATGAATTTGGCACTGACGCCACCCATAATTTCGGCTCCCTCTGGTTTGTGTGCATAAATCTCTTTATCCAACTGGGGATTGCCTGTTACGTTGATAATTAAATCGATCTCTTCACTCTTCAAGAGCTTGCGATAATCGGTGGTGACCGGGATGCCTAATTTTCTGGCCAATTCTATCCCTGGAGCATGGGGATTGATATCGGCAACCCCTACAATGGTCACTCCGGAATCTCCATGGAACATTTCCAATAAAGCTTTTCCCCCTTTTCCGGCGCCTATAATAATAACCCTTGACATAAACTCCCCCTTTTGATGTTAAAATAAACCTGATGTTGTGATTTTCATTATGGTGAGTTCTCCTCTTTTCGTCAAGGCTTTTGTGAAATTAGGTCGATCCCTCTATAAAAATGTTGCTTCCTTGCAGGGGGATCGCCTTCTCTGTAGTTACAGGACGCTTTAACGGGGAGATGACGTTACCTCCCAAGGATTTTGTGGACTTGAGATTCCCCTTGTAGATAATTCTTTCACAAGGGATAACCGGGATTCTTCCGTCTTTTCAAGGAACTTAAACCTGGACAAATTCCTTTGGAACCGTTATAGTTTTATTGTTGTTCAAAAAAGGAAAACATTCGATCTTTAAAGGGAAAAACAAGATAGAACCATGGAACTTTATAAACGTTTGCTCTCTTACGCCATACCCTACTGGAAGTGGATCTTAGGATCGATGATCTGTTCGGCCCTGGTGGCCCTCTGCACGGCAGTCTCGGCTTTGATTGTAAAAAATGTGGTGGATGATATCTTTGCCAACAAAGATCAGTTTATGTTACTGATCATTCCCATTGTAGTCATCGTTCTCCTGGGCTTAAAAGGTCTCTTCGCTTATGGGCAGGCGACGTTGATCGCTTATGCCGGTGAAAAGGTCATTCTGAAATTACGTAACCAGCTCTTTCACCATATTCAATTTTTATCCCTTCGATACTTTTCTAAAACCTCCACCGGAATTTTGATCTCCCGAATTACCAACGATGTAACGCTCCTCCATGTAGTAGTCTCTCATATGCTGGCCGACTTGATCCGGGACGGATTTACCATCCTTGGATTGTTAGGGGTGATTTTCTATCGACACTGGTTACTGGCACTGATTTCTCTTTCAGTCCTTCCCTTAGGTTTTTTATTTATTACCCAATTTGGTCAAAAAGTTCGGAAAATAACCCGAGCCACTCAGATGAAGATGGCGGATATTACCCACGTTCTTCAGGAGAAAATCTCGGGAATTCATATTGTAAAGGCTTTTTGTGCAGAAGAAAGGGAAAGTGCTCGTTTCGCCCGAATTATAGAGGATTATTTTCATATGGCTATGAAATCTGCCCGGATTCATGCAACTTCTTCTTCTGTCTCGGAATTGTTGGGAGGACTGGGAGTAGCCGGAGTGATGTGGTATGGGGGTTATGAGGTTATTCACGGGATTACAAGTCCGGGAACCTTTTTCTCTTTTATGACCGCCCTTCTCATGCTATATGAACCGATCAAAAAAATAAGCCGAACGAATAACAAAATTCAACAGGCCATGGCAGCCGCTGAAAGGGTTTTTGAAGTTCTGGATACCCAACCGGATATCCTGGAAGCCGCCGATGCCATTGAGTTACCCCCTGTTAAAGGAGATATCGTTTATGAAGATGTTTCTTTTCAATATGAAGACTTGCCGGTTTTAAAAAACATCCATTTCCAGGCCCGAGCCGGTGAGATTACCGCTTTTGTCGGTGTAAGTGGTGTGGGTAAAACAACCCTTTTGAATCTTTTGCCCCGATTTTATGACCCGACCTCGGGAACTATTCGAATCGATGGGGTGGATATCAGCCGAGTGACCCTCAAATCCTTAAGACAGCAGATCGGTCTGGTGACTCAAGATGTGATCCTCTTCGATGATACGGTCCAAAACAATATCGCTTACGGGGTTCCCGAAGCTTCCCTGGAAGAGGTCATACAGGCAGCCAAGGCAGCCTGTGCCCATGAGTTCATTATGAAACTTCCGGAAGGCTACCAGACCGTCATCGGAGAGAGGGGACTCAGGCTTTCCGGGGGGGAACGACAACGGATTGCCATCGCCCGGGCCATTCTCAAGAACCCTCCCATCATGATCCTGGACGAAGCAACCTCTTCCCTGGATGGAGAATCTGAAAGAGTGGTCCAGGAAGCTTTGGGTAATCTCATGCGAGACCGTACAACCTTGATTATCGCCCATCGCCTGTCTACCATTCAACATGCCCATAAAATCCTGGTCCTGGATCATGGGCGAATCGTCGAGGAAGGAACCCACGAGGAACTTCTGAAACTAAATGGGATTTATACCCGGTTGTATGAGATGCAGGCATCTGCTGTCCGTTATCCGCCGTCGGTCAGGGTAGACTCTGGACACCCGGTATTAAACAACCAGCCGCGGGCTACGGACAACGAACAGCCAACAGCAACGGATAAATCTTGAGAGGTTTGGAGAGATTTTTCAGAGATCTCCTTCTGAGGGGAGTCGGTCTGTTCTTTACTCCAACCCCTCTCAGGCCAGAAGAGATAGATTATTCCCAGATTAAACGGATCCTCGTCGTGCGTCAGCACGATCAAATCGGTGACCTTTTGCTTGCAACTCCGGCCCTCAGAGCCTTGCGAGAGAGATTCCCTCAGGCTTATATAACCGTGGTGGTTCGCAAACTGACCCAGGAAATCCTGCTCCATAATCCTCATGTGGATGAAGTCCTGGTGTATTATCGACAAATTCAACACTGGAGTCTTTCCACATTTTTAACTTTTATCAGGCGTATCCGTCCCTACGATCTGGCCGTGGTACTCAATACGGTCTCCAGGTCTTTCTCCAGCGATCTCATCACCTGGCTAAGTGGTGCGAAATATCGACTCGGATCAATTTATAAAAAATACGGCCCCGGACCCGGAGATCTTTTCTATAACCTGGCTGTACCTGTGGATACCCAAAATGAAAAAAGTCAAGTAGATTATAACCTAGATGTGGTTCGGTATATTGGCGCCGATACAACCGATAAGAGTTATGTCATGGTTTTGACCGAAGCAGAGATCCTTCAAGGTCGACAGATGTTGCAATCTTTACCTATCCCTCCCGCCCGTTGGTTAATCGGAGTTCATTTGGGGGCCCGGTTTGAGAATAAGAGATGGCCCCTGGATAAATATGCCCGCTTATGCGATGCGTTGGTGGACCTTTATGGAGCTAAAATTATCTTAACCCGCGGACCCGGTGAAGAAAAATTGGTGGAAACTCTCAAAGAGCAGGTTAAAAATAAGGAGAGCGTTTTTATATCCCCTCCAACTACCTTGAGAACCCTGGCCAGCCTGGTGCGAAATTTCGACCTGTATATCGGAAACGATACCGGAGCCCTCCATGTCGCAGCTTCCCAAAAGGTTCCCCTTATCGGCTTGTACGGTCCGTCTAATCCGGCCCAATGGAAACCTGTCGGGGATATTTACCTGGCCATTCGAAAAGAAAACGGAAAAATAGATTCCATCTCGGTAGAAGATGTCTTAGCTGGTGTAGAGGTTCTTTTAAAAAACCGGAGCGCAGAGGTCCTACCTGCTACTTCCTTGTAAAGTTAAATTTGAATAACCCTTCTGCCCTCACCCCCGACCCCTCTCCCACGCTGCGGGAGAGGGGAGTTGGGGAGTGAAAGCTACTTTATGAGGTCAAAGTTAAGGTAACAGTGTCTTATTACTTTGTAAAGCTAGATTTGAATAACGATTCTGCCCTTACTCCTGGCCCCTCTGCCGAGGCTTCGGGAGAGGAGGGTTCACCGGGAGCTGGCCCGGAGATCTTCTCGCTTCCCTCTCCCCTTGTGGGGGAGGGGGGCACTTGGGAAATTGGTTCGGAAATTCGTCAGCTCTCCTCCCCACAGCGTGGGAGAGGGGTCGGGGGTGACTAGATTTGAATAACCCTTCTGCCCTTACTCCTGGCCCCCTCGTTCCCCCTCTCCTGAAGCTTCAGGAGAGGGGGACAGGGGGTGAGGGGAAATTACACAGAATTAACTTTACAAAGTATTACGCTCCAGGATGGTAAGAGATGTTAAATCAAACACTTTCTCATAAAGAACAGGTCCTGAAAGGGTGTGAAAATTTAGCCCAGTTTGGCCTGTTTTCCTTTGTTTTATTTCTACCGGCCTCCATTGCCTTTTCACAAATCAGCCTGGGATTTATCCTGGTTGCCTATCTTGCAGAGGCCCTAACAACCCGCCGACTCCGATTTATGAAGAGTCCCATGGATCTTCCTATCCTCCTCTTCGTCCTGGCGACTCTGATCTCGACACTCTTCAGCGTTAACGTAGCCAAAAGCTTGAAGGTTCTTGTTCCTTCTCTTTTCCCCATGTCGGTATTTTACCTGGTTTTCTATTACCTGAAAGATCTCAAAACCATCAAAAAATTAATAACCCTTCTTTTGATTATTGCAACACTCAACGCAGTTTATGGAATTGCCCAGCACTTCTGGCATATAGACTGGTTCCGTTTGAGTGGCCATAAGAATTACTTAAGACCCGTCACCGATTTGCCAGGGTCCGATATCCGTATACCCGGAACTTTTTCCATCTCCATGACCTTTGCCGGGCAACTCATCATGGTCCTTTCTCTGGTCTGGTCCTTTATTCTCTTCGATCGATCCAATAAAAACAAATTCCCCCTTATCGCTTCTGCAACCTGTATATTTTTTGCCCTAATATGGACCTATACCCGAAGTGCCTGGTTAGGATTTGGGGTTGCTTTGTTATTCTTAGGTTATCTAAAAGGTCGAAAATCGTTCTTAAAACTGGCTTTGGGGGCTCTGGTCTGTGTTCTGATAATCTTCCTGCTTCAACCTTCGGTTTTAAACCGTGCCAGGAGTATGTTTAGCTTTGAGCAGAATATGGACCGCATTTATATCTGGAAAAGCTCCCTGGATATGATTAAAGATCATCCGATAACCGGAATCGGGCAGGGAAATTATAATAAGTTATCCCGTGAATACCAAAAGTCTTACCCCTTTAAAGAACCCCCCAGTCATGCCCATTCCCACAATGATCTGATTATGATTACCGTTGACCGGGGTATTTTGGGCCTACTGGCTTTTATCTGGTTGTGGATCACGATCTTTAAACAAACGGGAATTACCCTTCAGCAGATTCCTTCGGACCGTTACTACGTACGGGCCTTGATTCTGGGCTGTCTGGCCGGTTTTATCGCCTTTTTTGTTGAGGGATTCTTTGAAAACAATTTTGGAGATTCCGAGGTTGCCATGATGCTGTGGTTTCTAGTAGCCGTCGTTATGGTTGTCAAAGAAAAACTTATCCCGGCAACCTTACCGGCCGATATGGAAGAGCTAGCACTGGAAGAAAAGCATATGGTGGGGATTTTGACCTTCGCCATCTTGATTATTATGGCCGTGATGGTTATCTTGCATCTGTAAAAGTTTCAAGGCAGGTTTTTTCTCACCTAACCCCCTCCCCAGCCCTCCCCCAATTTGGAGGAGGGAAGGGTGGGGGGGATTTAAGTCAATAAAAAAGGTACCCTTATGAGAAGGGGGAACCTCGGCATACGCGCTAGGTTAAGCTGAAAAGCCCCGTCAGAGTGGACGACGACGTTGTAGGGGCCGTGCCTCTACGTAGATAGGATTTTGTTTCCCTTGGTATAAGCCAGGGGCTCTTCCCAGGTTGCCCCGTTGGGGTTAACCTTCTTGTCCTGGCGCGTATGGGGGTTAAGGGAGGCTTTAGGAGAGGGAGAGCAAAGGCGGTAAGGCGGACGGTCACGCTCCCGGCCAAGCCTTAGCCTGGGGCTTATGCCCAACCTCTCCTACCGATTATTGCTTTTTCACCGCCTCGAACCATCGTATAATCTGAGGATACTTCTCCTCAACAATTTTCCAGGATTTAGGTTCTGCGGCCATTCTTTGGAGAAAAGCGTAAATGGAAATATCGGCCAGGGAATACCGGCTTCCAACCAGCCATTCTCGCCCGGTCAGGAGATCATTGAGAATTTTTAGATTTTCTTCTACCGCTTTTTGATATTGTGCTAAAAGCGCTTTATCTTGCTGGGATTCTTCTTTATTAACTTCCATTCTGTACTTATACAGAATTTTGGCCAGATGCTCGTCGGCGTATTCTTCTATCAACTTGCATAAAGCCCTTTCATAAGGATCTTCGGGAAGTACACTCCGTCTCATCTAAAAAAGTAGAAAAATAAGGGAGAAAGGAAAGTGATGGGACAAACATCGGGAAGGGAGTTAGGAGGTTAGGTGAGAAAAACCTGCCTCTACTCCTGAAAATCCTGCCCCTCACACCTTCTTTCTCCCCTTCTCCCATCCGGTTTTTTCGATATAAAAAGCTAGAATTGGTCTTTAGAGCTTAAATTAATAGTGCTTCTCCAGGTACTCGATGATATCCGTAGAGTCGACAATCACTTTATCATTATCCACCAGTACCGGAACGAGTTCCTGTCCAGAAATTTTAATCAACTCGCTCTTGTCGTTGCGAGGAACCTCTATTTTTTCATAATCCAGTTGCTTATAAGAAAGAACCTTTCTTACTTTTTCACAGTAAGGTCAGGTCTCAAACTGGTAAAGCTTTAACATATAGATCTTCTCACCTCCTTTCACTCTCCCTCAAACATAGGTACCAGAAAGCACTTTGTCAAGATACTTAAAAAATGGAATTGACAGCTATCTCTGCTCTACCTACTTTAAGAATAGTTTACTTTGCCAGGAATGAGGGTCAATGATGAATTTCAGGAAGAAATATTTCAGGAAAGCCATTATTTATTTTTTATTGCTTCAGGGTCTCATTTTTATTGGGACGAAGCATTTTTTCCTCGCCTTTATAGCTTATGCTGAGCCGGCTGCTTCCTCGAGGCCTGCCTTTTATAAGATACTTCCCGGCCTCAGTCAGGTTAAATTTTATGGAAGCTCTCCTTTTGATAAATTTACAGGTACCAGCACACAGGTTGAAGGCTTTCTGGAGGGATCCATCGAAGCCATTACCGAGGTTCCTTCCTCAAATCTAAAAGCCGAAGTTCGGGTGGAGGCCAGGTCCCTGAATACGGGTAATGATCGTAGGGACAAAAAGATGAGGGAGACCCTGGAGGTAGAGAAATATCCTCTGATCACCTTCAAATTGAATCAGGTCCGCTTGATTCAAAAGGCTTTGGATATGGGTCCGGCCAGATATAAAGTGGAGGGAATCATGGGTATCCACGGGGTTGAGCGTCCTGTGGCCGTGGAAGTTGAAAGTAAGAGGGAAGGTAACCGGATGACCATCTCCGGTAAAATGCCTCTGGATATTACAGATTATAAGATTGATCCGCCCCGGGTTCCCGTTATTGTCTTCGTCAAGATGGATAAGAATGTGAGGGTGGAATTTAATCTAGTTGCCGAGGCAAACCCTTAGTTTGGAAGGAAGAGTTGGGTTTTAATCCTCCGACGGTTTCCAGGGAATTAGCCATTTTTTGAGAATAGAGTCTCTGGCCATGGATCGAGCCACAAAATTAGCCAGCCAGGGGCGATAAAGAATATGTTGAAGGGCATGGCAGATCCGGAATTTTTTTCGGAATTCCTGGATTCGGGTACGGTCATAACTTTGTAGAAATTCCTTTGAGAGGTTACCGGCTTTAAAAGCTTCATGAACAACTTCGGCTGCCAGTTCTCCACTTCGCAGAGCATGATAAATACCCTCACCGGTAAAGGGATCTATAAATCCGGCAGAATCTCCGACCAGAAGGGCTCCATCCCAAGAGCAGCGTTTTGCTTTGAAGGCCAGAGGACCTACGCCTTTGAGGTGACCTTCCGGTTGAGCTCCGGCTAATTTCTCCCGAACGAGACGGTTTCTGAAGAGTCCTTCCAGAAAGTAATCTCGAAGATCTCCACGACGGTTTTGAATCGCTCCCCAATCTACAACCAGGGAAACGTTGAGCCGATCCTCTCCGAGGGGTGCAATCCCGCAGTATCCCGGTGGATGGATATACATTTCCACATATTTTCTCGGATCATGAACCTCTTTGAAGTAGGTCATCAGAGCCACTTTTTTTAACCACCAGTATCCCCTGTGGAGATGAAGTCGCTTGGCTACTATACAGTTTCTTCCTCCGGCCCCAATGACCATACGGGATCTGAGTTCTAATTTGTCCCCGGTCGGATGAATACCCCTGACCCCACAGATCTGGTCCCCTTGAAAGATGAGATCGGTTACTTTGAACCCTTCCAGAGTTTCAATTCCGGTTGCCTGGGCATTTCGGAAGAGGATCTCATCGAAGAGGAACCGGGGCATATTAAATCCCAGGGTTGAAGTATCTTCCCGATGGGGAAAATAGGTTGAAAAATCCAGTTTGAAGTGGAATTTCTGGTAAGAGGAGATAAAGATCCCCTGGGTTTCCCAGGGCTTTTTTTCCCGGATGGCCGGAAGGGCACCCAACCGGTCCAGCACTTCGGGGATCTCCGGACTCATAAATTCTCCACAAACCTTTTCCCTGGGAAATCGGGCTTTATCCACTAAAAGTACCCGATAACCCCTCCGCCCCAGAAAGGTAGCCGTAGCAGACCCTGCAGGACCGGCTCCAACAATAATAACGTCAAACATGCCCCACACTTCCACACCCTCACCAGCTATGTCTCGAATAAAACAACTTTCCACGAAGTCCGTCGACTACGAATTTGATGTTATTTATCAACATACGATGGGCATTACTTTTGTGGTGCCACCAGAGACGGTTTCTCAGAATATATCGTGGGTTGAAGTAAAGTCGTATTCCATACAGGATCATCCATTTCTTCAACTCTTCGGTGGTCAGAAATTGAGTTCGTACATTACAGATAAATCCGGTGTATCGTGTTAGATCATCGGGATTGGTGATATAGCCCTGTGCCAGCAATTTTTCCCGAACTTCGGTTTTCGGATAGGGGGTCATGCACTGGACGATGGCGTGGTCCACTCCGATATCATAGGCATAATCGTAAGTGCTTTTGATGTCTTCACGGTCGTCTTGAGGATTGCCGATGATAAAGCCGCCCAACACACAAATATCCTGCTCTTGCAGGAGGGAAACCGCTTTTCGGGTATTTTGCAAAACCCCTCTTTTATGCATTTCCTTCAGATTCCGTTCGATTCCACTTTCGATTCCCATGAATACCAGACGAAATCCAGCCTGTCTTAACCAGCCTGCCAGCTCGGGGTCTGCCGCAATACCTGGGACACTGGCCTGGGTGATATAATACAGATCGTTGACCTTTTCCCGAACCATGGCCTTACACAGTTCTTTGAGCCGTTTTACATTCAAAGTGATATTATCATCGACAAAAAAGACCCCTTTAACTCCCTGGGCTTGTAAGTTTTTGAGATCCTGGATAATGCGTTCGATGGGGTAGAGTCGGAAAGATCGCCCGTACATTTTGGTAATACTGCAAAAGTTGCAGGGTAAAGTACATCCTCGAGACGTTTCTGCGCAGTCGAACTTCTTTTTCATGAATTCGAAATCCTGGAGTATTCGACAATCCCGATTTGGAAGTTTGATTTGTTCAAGATCGAGAAGGGGGGCCGGGGGGTTATGGTAAAATACCCCATTCTGCCTGAAGGATAAGCCTGGGATGGAGGCGAAGTTTTTCTTCTCAGAAGCTAACTCCTGAACCAGTCGGTTGAAGGTAATCTCCCCTTCGCCCCGAACGATGAAGTCGAATAGCCTGCCGTCCTCACTGTCCCCTATTTCCCGGTACATCAAACTGGCATGATACCCACCTAAAACTGTTAGAACCTCGCTTTTAACTCTTTTACAAATGCCGGCAACACGCCGTGCACTGTCGTATTGAAAACTCATGGCGCTGAGACCGACTAGATTCGGGTCAAAATCGTCCATGACTTTTTCAATAAATGCGGTGATCTTCTTTTTATGCAGGACAAGATCCAGGACTTTGACATCACATCCCTCTAAATTTCCGGCAATGGAGCATATTCCAAGATTTGGAACCTCCATGATGTGATCAAAGCAGCTGGTGGCATCCGGCATGGCAATAAGTAGTACTTTCATACTTCTGTTGCCCGCTGTCTGTTGCCTGTTGGCTCCAACTTACAACGGATAACGGACAAATTTCTTGACAGGGTTTTATAAAAACCTTTATTCTATTAATCTAATTTCAATCCAGGCCCCCTCCTTTGTCGTGGGGTTAAAGCGAAAAGCTTGATTTATTAACTCTATCCCAGAAGGAGAAGACATGTCAAGGAAAGCTTGTAAAAAATCGCCTAAATTGTTGATAGTCGCGTATAATTTAATAACTGCTCTGTTTTTCTCTGCCTGGCTTTCTGCCGGTAATGACCCGATGAAGGCCTTAGAGGTTACAAAATATAAGGAAAAGAAAAAAGCCCCGGATTTTACCCTTAAAAACCTGGAGGGTCAGGAGGTAAGTCTGTCCAGTTTTGTGGGTAAAGTGGTTCTCTTAAACTTCTGGGCTACCTGGTGTGTTCCTTGTCGCAAAGAGATGCCTGCCATAGATACGCTCTATCAGGAATTTAAAGATGAAGGCCTGGTCGTTCTGGCCATCGATTACCAGGAAACTCCAGATAAGATCAAAGCCTTTTTGGAAGAAACGAAAGTTTCTTTTCCGATTCTTCTGGATTCGGAGGGAAAAACGACCAAAGATTATGGAGTAAGGGGTCTACCGACCTCTTATTTAATCGACAAGGAGGGATTTCTCATCGGATGGACCTTAGGTGATAGGGATTGGGCCAGCGAGGACGCCAAGAAGCTGATTAAAAACCTTCTTAAATAAGGTCCGCTGCCTGTATTTTTAATTCCGGTTTTAATCCACAGGACTCCGGGCCCCAGGCAAAGGACCTTATTTAATTAAATCCAAACCATCTGGGTATAAACAACGAGAGGGGTTCTAAAAAGGCAATTCCCAATAAAGTCAGGATTAAGACCAGCATGTAAGGGGCAAAGGTTTTGGCAGTCTCTCCGATATTAGCTTTGGCAATACTGCAGGACAAAAAGAGTCCAAGACCGATAGGGGGCATAAAGAAACCGATTCCCAGGGCCGCAATGGAGATAATTCCAAAGTGAATGGGATCGATGTGGAATTGGAGAGCTACCGGATAGAGGATGGGGGCTAAAATCAGTAAAGAAGGGAGTCCTTCAAGAAGTCCGCTGAAAATCAGATAGAGTCCAATGGTAAAAGCCAGAAAAAACCAGGATCCTGAAGAGATACTGGTAATCCAACCGACAATCAATTGGGGGACCTGTTGTCGGACCATGACCCAAGAGAAAATGGTGGCCGTTGTAACCAGCCACAGGGCCATCCCGCTGGTGGTAGCGCTCTCGATGAAAATTCTGGGAAGATCCCGAAGTTTTATTTCTCGATAGACGAAAAGCCCTACGATGAGGGCATAGGCAACGGCGATCACAGCGGCCTCTGTAACGGTTACAACCCCTGTAAAAATCCCCCCGAAGATAATCACCGGGGTCATCAGGGGGATAAGGGCATGAAGGAAAGTCTTACCCAATTGTTTCCAGGAAGTACGCGGGGTACTGGTCCATTTTCCTCTACGGGCTTTGAAGTAAATAAGTCCCATCAGTGAAGCTGCCAGGACAAAGGCGGGAATAAACCCTCCGAGAAAGAGAGCAGCTACCGAGACATTAACCAGGGTTCCCAGAACGACCATATGGATGCAGGGGGGGACCAGAATACCCATAGCTGCAGAGGCACTCACGATGGAAGCAGCTTCCGCCTGGGTATAACCGGCCCGAATCATGGCCGGAATGAGTAAAGAGCCGACTGCAGCCACATCCGCGGTGGTTGATCCCGAAATACCGGAGAACAAAATCTCTGAGATCACCACAACCATGGCCAGACCCCCCCGAATATGCCCGACCAGGCTTATGGCAAAGTTAACCAGACGTTGAGAAATACCTCCCGTTTCCATCAAGGCTCCGGCCACGATGAATAGAGGGACGGCCAGGAGAACAAAGGAATCCACCCCAACCACCATTCTTTGGGGCATAATGGTCAGAGGAACCTTCCCGTCGAGTACCAGGTAGCTCAACGCCGATAAACCCAACGAGAAAGCAATGGGAGTGTTGATAACCAGCAGGATAATAAATCCGGTCAGAAGCACAAGCAGAGGATTCAGACCCAGGATAAATCCTTTGAGTCCATATCCTAAACCTCCAATCCCCAGGCCCAACAGTAAAATAATCCCCCCTCCGCGTAAGATCTCTCGAGCCGGGAGACGAAAAAGCTGGAAAAGAAGGGGGATGATCATAGCCAGAACTCCTAACGAGAGGGGCAACATGAAGAAGCTTTGGGAAAATCCCACCGCCGGGGATGGCTCATCCCAACGCCGCTGGACCAGTTCTACACTCCAGCGGAAAAGAAAGGCAAAAAAGAAGATCAGGATGAACTGTCCGACAATATCCAGAGTTTGTTGAGCCTTGTGGGAAAACCGACGGTAAACAATCGCAACCCCGATGTGCTGTTTGTGAAAGAAGGCTACCGCACCTCCCATGAAGGTCAACCAGACCAAAAGCAGGCGAGCAATTTCTTCCGACCAGGTTAGGGGATTATTTAATACATAGCGGAAAAAAACCCCTAAAAAGACTACCACAAATTCTGCTACCAGGATTAAACTGGCAAACCATTCCAGTAAACGTTTCATTCCTGCCTCCCTGTATTAAACCTGTTTTGCAGCCTGTAGCTTCGGATACAGGTCAGTTCCCCAACTTTTTTCAAAGGCTTTATAAACTTCCGCCGTGGCCTTGCGAAATTCATCCAGATTAGGCTCTGAAAAGATCATTCCGAGTTCTTTAAGCTTTACGGCATACTCTTGTTCTTGTTTTTGGGTGAGTTCCCGCATGTATTCAGCAGCATTCAAGGCTTCTTCTTTCAGGATCTTCTGATATTCTTCCGGAAGTCCTGTAAGCCAGGCATGGTTTGCCAGCAGGATATTGGCCTGAAGCATATGATAAGTAAGTGCAAGATACTTGGTCACCTCGTATAATTTAGAAGCATAAAGAGAGGGAAGGGGTGCTTCTGCACCGTCTACAACTCCCTGCTGGAGACCTTGATAGACTTCAGGCCAGTCCATAGGAGTCGGATTGGCCCCCAGGGCTTTAAAGGTTTCTGTAAACATGCGATTTTTAGAGACCCGAATTTTTAACCCTTTCATATCCGCCAGGGAATTGATGGGTTTATTTCGTGTAAATACATGGCGCCAGCCAAAATACCAGTAATCTATCACCTGCAGTCCCTTTGAATTAACCAGTTGATCTTCCATGCTTTTTACAAAGGGTCCGTGGAGAACTCTTTTGGCTTCGTCCCAATCTTTCCAAAGGTAAGGATGGCTGAAGATGGCAAATTGGGGTTGGAAGGTTCCCAATCCGGCCGGACTTACAACGGTCATTTCAATGGCCCCAATAACGGTTGATTCCGCAGCGTCGATCTCGGCCCCTAATTGTCCGGCAGGAACTACCTGGATCGTAAGATTCCCCTGGGTCCGCTCTTTGATCTTATCGGCCATACTGACCAAGGCAGTATGCTGGGGATCCCCCACCGCAAGGGAGTGAGCTAACCGTGCTAAAATCTGCTTGTCCGCTCCAAAGGCTTTAGGCTTCTTAAATCCCAGTAAGGGAGATAAAGGAATCGCTCCGGCAGATAGGAAAGCTATTTTAAAGAACTCACGGCGATTTAACAAAGAAATTTTTTCGGTCTCCATAGTATCCGTTATCCGTTGTCCGTTGTGTATAACCCTAACCCTCTCTGGCCTGATCTGGTTAAGTAAGCCCTGCAGGACAGATAGACTCCAAAATAAATTTATTAAGGCCAGGATGGTCTGTTATTAACAACGGACAACGGGTCATAGGGTAAGTTCAAACTTCTTTTTTCCAGCGAAGTTTAGGTTTTCTCGCAGCGGTTGTCTCGTCTAAACGCCGAACTTTCGGAAGGTGAGGAGCATTGCGAACGACTTGCGGTTTTTCCTCAGCTTCTTTTGCAATGGCTCGCATGGCCTCAATAAACTGATCCAGGGTTTCTTTACTTTCGGTTTCTGTAGGTTCGATCATCAAAGCCCCGTGAACGATAAGCGGAAAATAAATGGTTGGAGGATGAAATCCATAATCCATCAAACGTTTGGCAATATCCAGGGTTTTAACATCATTTTTTAATTGATATTTATCTGAGAAAACGCACTCGTGCTTGCAATATCGGTCGTAGGGAAGGTGGTATACGTCTCGGAGTTGACTCAGGATATAGTTGGCATTGATAACCGCATTTTCCGAGACCTGTTTAAGGCCCTCAGCTCCCATCGTTCGTATGTAACAATAAGCCCGAACCATCATTCCAAAATTTCCATAAAATGCCCGTACTTTTCCGATAGATTGAGGCCGATTATAATCTAAATAATAGAAGTAGGAAGATGCTTTCGTTTCAGACCCCCCCACGCCCCCACTCCCATACTCCTCCACTCCCCTACTCCCATACTTTCTCTTCTCTTCCTCGGTTTTCTCTCTACGTTCCGGTGTAGGAACAGGCATAAACGGAATCAGGTGGGATTTGATCCCAACCGGACCGGCTCCGGGGCCGCCGCCGCCGTGGGGGGTGGTAAAAGTTTTGTGGAGATTAAACTGGATGACATCGATTCCCATGTCTCCCGGGCGGGCAATACCTAATAAGGCATTCAGATTGGCTCCATCACCGTAAACTAGACCCCCCTTTTCATGAACGATCCGGGCTATTTCCAGGATATTTTCCTCAAACAGCCCCAGGGTATTGGGATTGGTGAGCATAATTGCAGCCACCTCTTCGTTCATAACCTTTTTAAGAAGATCAGGGTCTATACAGCCACGGTCGTTAGATTTTAACGAGATAACCTCATACCTACAGAGGGTCGAACTGGCCGGATTGGTTCCGTGGGCCGAATCGGGAATAATAACCTTCTTACGCGGATTTCCCTGGGAAGTTAAATAGGCCCGAATCATCATGAGCCCGGTCAACTCTCCATGGGCTCCTGCAGCAGGTTGTAAGGAAACCCGGTCCATTCCGCTGATTTCGCAAAGATACTTTTCCAGCTCGTACATGAGACGAATGGCCCCCTGGGTTAACTCCTCCGGCTGATATGGATGGATCTGTGCAAACCCGGGAAGTCGGGCGATATCTTCATGGACCTTGGGATTATACTTCATGGTGCAGGACCCCAAAGGGTAAAATCCCACGTCAATGGCGTAATTCCATTGGGATAACCGAACAAAATGTCGGATAACATCCACCTCACTGACCTCGGGAAATCCCGAAACCTCCTCGCGTATATACTCCTCTGGGATAAGTTGCTGGACCTCCACTTCCGGCACATCCAAAGCCGGAAGTGAATAGGCTTTTCTACCTTCTACACTCTTTTCAAAGATCACATCCTCATTGTAAATAAGACCTTTAGTCCCAACCGTTTCTTTCATGGGCATGGGTTGTTAACCATCTGGAGTTAACCGTTAACAATACCTAACTCGATGGTTAAGGGGTAAGGGTTAATTTTTTAAGGACCTCCACCAATTTATCGATGTGTCCTTTTGAATGATTCTCGGTTACACAGACCAGCATGCAGTTTGTAAGCTCCGGATAAAATCTGCTCAGGTCCAGCCCTCCGATAATCTTGTTTTCCAGCAAGATTTGGTTTATTTCCGGCAGAGGTCGGGGGGTCCGGATTACAAATTCATTAAAAACGGGCGCATCGAATAAGAGTTTATAACCCTTCAGTTGACCCAAAGTCTTCCTGGCATAGTGGGCCTTTTGAAGGTTTTGAAGGGCAAGTTCTCGAATTCCTTGTTTTCCCAATGTGCACAGATAGATGGTATTTATCAGGGCACAGAGGGCTTCATTGGTACAGATATTAGAGGTAGCCTTCTCCCGACGAATGTGTTGTTCTCGGGTGGATAGGGTCAGGACATAGCCGCGCTTCCCTTCCAAATCGGTTGTTTCCCCGGCCAATCGCCCAGGCATCTTTCGGAGGTATTCCTGTCGGACGGCAAAAAAACCCACATAGGGACCTCCAAAATTGAGGGGATTGCCCATGGATTGGCCTTCTCCTAAAACGATATCGGCTCCAAAATCTCCAGGGGCTTTGAGAATCCCCAGAGCTATGGGTTCTGTGACGACCACGATAAATAAAGCTCCCACCTCTTTAGCTATACGAGAGACCTTGGCCAGGTCTTCAATGCAGCCGAAAAAGTTAGGATATTGGACGACGACGGCCGAGGTATTCGGATTTGTTAAACCCCTACAGGCCTCCAGATCGGTCACCCCTTTTTTTGTAAAACCGACTTCTCGAATCGTGATTCCAAAATGTTTTACATAGGTTTTTAAAACCGTTCGATATTCCGGGTGAACCCCTGTGGAAAGAATCACTTCGGGGCGCTCGTTGATCCGATGGGCCATAAGGACGGCTTCTGCCAGACCTGTAGAGCCATCATACATGGAGGCATTGGCCACCTCCATGCCGGTTAACTGACAAATAAGGGTTTGGTACTCAAAGATGACCTGTAAAGTACCCTGGCTTATTTCCGGCTGATAAGGTGTATAGGCCGTATAAAATTCCGAGCGGGAAACCAGATGGTTGATAAGGCTGGGAATGAAGTGATAATAAGCTCCGGCCCCTAAAAAGGAGATATATTCCTCTACCGGGGTATTAAGCGCACTGAGAGCTTTCAGCTCTTCTATGAGTTCTTTTTCCGACAGGGCAGCCGGTAAGTTCAATTTTCGTTTTAATCGGATCGACTCGGGTATATCTGAAAAAAGTTCTTCAACCGATTGAACCCCGATCTTTTTTAACATCTCCTGGCGATCCTTGTCAGTATTGGGTATGTAACGCATCCTGGGGTATGAGAGTATAGGAGTGGGGCATACTCCCACACCCCCCACTTCCACCCTCCCATACTATTTTTTTCTTTTATAGAACGGCGTGGGAACAATCTTAGCTTTAACTTTTTTGTCTCGGATAAGAATATCCAGTTCGGTGCCGATCTCGCTGTATTCTATTTTTACATAGCCAAGTCCTATATTTTTATCCAGATAAGGCGCATAGGTTCCACTGGTAACTTCGCCAATGAGTTCCTGGCCTTTCAGAATTTTGTAGTGGGGTCGGGCAATTCCTCTTTCGATCATTTCAAATCCAACTAATTTTTTCTGAATCCCCTGTTCCTTTTGTTTGAGGAGAGCTTCCCGCCCGATGAAGTTTCCTTTATCATATTTTACAATCCATTCCAGATCTGCTTCTAGGGGAGTCGTTTGATCGGTGATATCGTTTCCATATAAAACCAGTCTGGCTTCTAACCTTAAAGTATCCCGGGCTCCCAAACCGACCGGTTTTAATCCGTATTCCTGTCCCACTTCGAGGAGCTTATTCCAGACTTCAATGACCTTTCCTTGATGGACTTCCGGATTGGCTTCTTCGGCGGGGATATAAAGTTCGAATCCATCTTCACCGGTATAGCCGGTTCGGGATATCCAGGTTTTAACCTCTCCCACCGTTCCTTCTGTAAAACGAAAGGATTTAAGGGTGGAGAGATCTATTTCTGTAAGTTTTTGTAAAATCTCGGCAGCCTTCGGCCCCTGCAAAGCCAGAAGAGCTATTTCGTCACTGATATTTTTAATCTGTACGGGAGCAAAATCCGGCTTTTTCGAGGAGATATTTTCCTGAATCCAGGCATAATCTTTATCGGTATTGACCGCATTCACACAGAACATGAACTGCTCTTCACTAAATTTATAAACGGTGATATCGTCCACAAAGGTTCCGGTAGGGTAGAGCAAAGCCGAGTATTGAACCTGTCCTGGTACCAGTTTCGCCGCTTGATTCGTCGTGAGATACTGGACGGCCTGTAAAGCTCCGGGGCCTTCAAACAGGATTTCGCCCATATGACTGATATCGAAAAGTCCGGCCTTGGTGCGGGTTATGAGATGTTCTTCGATGATCCCGGTGTATTGGACCGGCATTTCCCATCCTGCAAAATCGATCATTTTAGCCCCGAGGGTTTTATGAATCTGATTTAGGGGAGTTTTTTTCATTTCTCATTTGAATTTATCCACCCAACCTGGCCAGATCTTCTTTGGCTTTCTCTGCGACCTCTGAATTGGGAAACTGGGTCAAGATATAGCGTAGATGGGAAGTGGCTTCCAGTTGCCTGCCCAATTTCAGGAAGGCCTGTGCTTTGTTATAATAGGCCCAGGGTAATCTCTTACTTTTAGGATAAAGGTTAATGAGCTTATCGTATTCTTTAAGGGCCGTTTCGTAGGCTTTGAGATTGAAGAATGCCTCTGCAATTTGATATTGGGCAAGATCGGCCAGTTCTGCATTGGGATAGAGTTCCAGATATTTTTGAAAGCCGGCAATGGCCACATCGTAATTACCCTGATTGTATTCATTTTGAGCGGTATGATAGAGCCGTTCTGGAGAGGTTAAATCCTCTGATTTCCCCCCAATCGCCGGTGAAGGTGGTACGGCAGGTGGCTGAGGTAATGGACCTGTTTGACCGGTATTCGGTATGGGATTAAAATTTGACGGATTACCCGTTGGATTTACGGAAGAGGTTGTTTCACCGCTATTGGTAACCGAACTCGTCCCGGGAGAAGGTTGCGGGTTAGTTGCAGCCGGGGGAGTATAGCCTGGGGTCAGAATTCTTCCCATCTGTCTGTTTTCCAATTCCTCATTAAACTTTGTTTGCAGATTGTCAAGCTTTTCAGCCAGTTGATTCATCCGTTCATTATATTCATTGAGCTTAGAGTCAATGGCCTGAAGTCTGGATTTCATTTCTTCACTATCGGCCAGATAATCCGCGCGATTTTTTTCTACAATGGCTATACGCTCGGTTTCTGCTTTACGATCTTGATTTATATCGTTTCGCAAAGCCGCAATCTGCTGTTGAAGTTGAACCAGAGGATCATCGGGTTTTGCTGCGGCTCCTCCACAGCTTGTGAGGACCCAGGGTAAGATAGCTAAACACAGCCATGGAATCACTTTGAATAAAGGATCTCGCACGCCCATATTTTAAGGGTGAAAGAAAGGGAGAATAGAAAATGGGAGGGGGTCTGAGATTCCTCCTGCCATTCTCCTATTCTCCCCATCTTCCATTCTCCTGTTCTTTTCCTCCTTTTAAGGTGACCAGGTCGGAGACGTATCGTTCCCCTGAAGATCGGTCACCCTTCGCTGATTCGTGCCATCCTGGTTCATGACATAGATACCGCTCACCCCATCCCGGTCTGAATGGAACGCAATATATCGGCCATCTCTGGACCAGACCGGATCTTCATTATTACCTGCATCAAAAGTTAATTGTTGAAGACTCTTTCCATCCACGCTGATGGTATAAATATCAAATTTTCCATTCTTTCTGGCGGCAAAAGCAATTCGATCTCCCCTAGGAGACCAGGACGGTGAGACACTGTAGTTACCTATAAAACTGAGCCTTCGGACATTAGATCCATCGCTATTCATGATATAAATTTGGGGTGTTCCGGACTCATCGCTGATAAAAGCTATCTGCTTTCCATCGGGTGACCAGCACGGTGAGACGTCGTTCCAGCGATTTTTGGTAAGTCTCCGGTAATTGCGGGTACTTAAATCCATCACATAAATCTCTGAATTTCCGTCCTTTGAAAGGGTTAAGGCAATTTGTTTTCCGTCGGGAGACCATTTTCCACCCAGATTAAGCCCCGGTTGTATCGATATCGGTTTAGGCTCTCCTCCGTTGGCACTGATGACAAAAAGGTCGGGGTTATTATTCCGATAACCGGTATAAAGAATTTCACGTCCATCCGGTGACCAGCTAGGGGAAAGCACGATGGAGCGATCGTTGGTCAGGCGTTGGAGGTTCTCTCCATCAAAATCGATCCGATAGATCTCCCGGTTTTTACTTCGTGTGGAAACAAAAGCCAGACTGGTATCCGAGACGCCGCGTTCCCCTGTGAATTTTAAGATGATTTCATCGGCAAATCGATGGATGACTTTACGCGTCTGTTTAGGATCACTCTCATAGGCCTTTCCTAAAATTTGTGCGGCCTTCTGGGTATCATAAACCCGGCATTCCAGGGAAAGTTTACCCGGTTGAAGAGTATGGAGGCACTTGACCAGGGCCTGGGCTTCGGTTTGAGATCGCCATTGATCAAAGTTGATATTCTCTGCTCCCCTTTCGGCCTGATCTAACTGGGCAATAAGGGAAGTTTTATCTTTCAACGTATCAAAAAATCCCGATATCTCCAGATCGTTTCGTAAGATCTTCGTTAAATCCTCTGAAAGTCCTTCCACCGAAGCCTGGGAGTTCGGAGAAGATATCATAGGGGCTATGGCGATCTTGATTTTTTTAATTCCTATGATATCAGAGCCGGTCTCGTACTCCAGAGCGAGCGCCGGGTATGAGAATCCAAAGATCCCCCCTATGTAGAGGAAGCCAAAAACAATACTGTACTTACTCCAGTTACGCATTAAGGATTGAGGATTAAAAATTGAAGATCAAGGACGAAATAGGCTTTCTATTCCCGATCTTCTATTCTTATCCTCCAGGCTCAGGACACTCTCCGTCCGAAATGAAATTTTACTCGTATGAACGAATCATTCAGGCGATCCAATTCCTGTTGCAATTCCGGTGGGAATTCGGGAAGAGGATTAGATTCTTCTACCGCCCTTAAAATGGATTCGTCCAGGTTTTTGTCTCCCGAGGATTTTAAAACATGAATATCGGAAATCTCTCCGTTTTTAAAAATGGTAAATTGAATAATCCCTCGACCCTTTCCACTGGTAGGAAACCAGCGATTGCTGATGATATTGGTAACCGATTCCATGTAGCTTACCAGGGCCCGAGAACCCTGCTGGAAATCTCCTCCTAATTCCAGGGAGGCCGATCCCCAACTTCCTCCCATCCTTCCATCTGAGGATTCCACTCTCTGACCCCGCAGGGAAGGATTATCTTCCGATTGAGAGGTCGGAAGCGGCGCTTCTCGAGGATTCGGAGTTGGCTCTCGGGTAGGAAGAGGCGGAGGCCGTTTCTCGGGGAGAACTTCTGCCATTTGCTTTAAGCGCTTTTCCCTGATTTCCTCGATGGAAAACGAGCGTGGTTCAACAGGGCTCACGGCAGGTCGTTCCTCACGATTTGTAGCCCTGGGAGGGGTTGGAGCCTTTTCCGTTTTCTTGGGAGGTTTAGAAAATTGCTTCTCGGCAATGGCCGATGGTTCGTCTTTTATCTTTGGAATATCCTTGACCTCTCGAAGTGAGGTTTTGGGATCATCCTTTTTTACTTTTACCTCCTTATCGGTTGGAAGGACTTCGTCCTCTTTCTTAGGAGTATCTTTTTTTTCCACAGGCGGCGTGATGGGTTCTTTAACCTCTATTTGCGGAGCTTCTGTGGCGGCCTTTTTGACTTCAGGTTTCGGAATATCTTCAAAACTTGATTTAGCCAGACCCGGCTTAGAGCCTGTCAGGGATTCTCCTAAAGGAAGACCTCCCAGATCCGAATCGGAAACCAACCCTACGGTGATAGCCTGCCCTGAGAAAATCGCTCCACGCTGTTTAAAGAGGTAGATAGAAGCAAAGAGGACAATCCCTACAAAGATAATATGAAGCAGAAGAGAAACCCCGATCATGCTCCATATTTGAGAGAAAGAAGTCCGGGGATGCGGGGATACTACCTCCTGCAACACGGAGACTCGAAGATTCGGGGACCCGAAGATTTTTTCTTCAGCCCCGGGTCTTCGGGTTTCTCTATCATCTCCGCGCTTTTGGATCTCTGGGCCTTTATACTCCTTATCTTGAGTCTTCATCGCTTCTTATTACCGGTTTCTGTTTTCTTCTCCGAGGTTACCGGACTGGTTACCAGGCCTATCTTTTGAATTCCCGCCTCCTTGATCTTCGCGATGGTACTGACGACGAAACCGTAAGGCACCGACTGATCCGAACGGATATAGACGGTCTCTTCGGGTTTAGATACGTTTAGATTTTGAAGCAAATCGCGAAGATCTTCTATGGAAACCGGACGGTCATTGAGATAAACCTGCCGATCCCCCGTGATGGTAATAATCAGTTTTTCCTCGGGTCCCATGGCGCCTACCCCCGCCTGGGGTAATTGCACATCGATACCCCGATGCATCATGGGGGCTGTAACCATAAAAATAATGAGTAAAACAAAAACCACATCGACCAGAGGGATGATGTTAACTTCGGCCAGGGTGTAATGCTCTTTTTTTTGCATAGGGTTACTTCATTCCCTTCAGTTCTCGCTTAATAACGCTGGTCAACTCGGAGGAAAACGCCTCCATTTCCAAAGAATAAAGTCGGACTTTATTGATAAAATAATTGTAAAAGATAGCAGCCGGAATGGCCGTAGCCAGTCCTGCAACGGTGGTTACCAGAGCCTCTGCAATACCGGGGGCTACCGCCCCAATACTGGCAAATCCCTGACCTCCGATGCTACGGAAAGCATTCATAACGCCCCAAACCGTACCGAACAATCCGATTAAAGGGGCGGAGGTGCTTATGGTAGCCAGAAACACCAGATATCTTTCCAGGGAAGCCGTCTCGGTCAGGAGAACCCGCTGAAGAAGATCGGTAAGATCTTCTATCCAGTCGGCCACATCGCTTTTCAGGTTAAGGTCTCCGGCGATTTTCTTAGAGAGAATATCCTTTCTTATTTGCTGGAGTTCCAGATAAGCTGCCTTAAATAACTTAACCAGGGAGCCTTTCCGTAACATATTGCAACTGGAGTAAAGGTCGGCAAAATCCTTATTTTCCTCGTAAATAGATAAAAACTTCCTGGATTCTCGCTGGGATGTAGTCAGGATCTTGAATTTAAGGAGAATAATAGCCCAGGAAAAAATGGAGATAAGAACCAGAAGTAGCAGGACCATCTTGGCTACGATGCCCGCCTGCTGAATCATTTCGACGATATCAAGAGTTTGAAAAGTCTGTAACATCGGTTTTACCTGTTGTCTGCTACTCGTTGTTCTTTGTCGGTTACTTTAAAATCAGAACTAGGGGCTTTGGGTGCTAGCTTTCCATACAACGGGCAACAGACGAATTTCCCTGCATGAGCAACTTCCGCGCTGTATTAACCACGTAAATATTTTCATCTTCCAACATTTGTTCTATAAGCCGTCGATTCTGCTCTGCTTTATGCTTACTTAAAAACTGAAGCGCATTACATTTAAGTTTATAGTCCACCCCGGGTTTTAGCAAATCTTTTACTATCTTCATGACTTTATTTCCAATAAACTGCTCGAGTATTAGCAGGGCCTTGTAGGAGGTTTCCCGTAGAGTCCCACCCTGGGCAACCCGGAGGATTCCTTCGATATCCACTTTCTGGAGTTCCTTATCTGTTTCCGTAAACTCTTGAACCAGGGGTAAGAGCGTGGTCTGATCCTTATGCTTATAAAGAATTTCCACAATCCGTTCATCCAGTTGAATATCCCGTTTCTTAAAAGCTTCAAAAAGCTTTTCTAGACTCCGGCTATCTCCGATTTCCCCGAGGATTTTTACCGCTTCCAGATTAATGGAGAGTTTTTTAGATCGAATTCCATCCTCCAGGATCTCGAAATATTTTTCTCTTCCTCTCTTGTAAAGGACTCCTGCGACCTTAAACTGAACCCTGGGAGAGGAAGCCAGAAGAGAAGTAAGAAGTTCCATATCCTCCTCCTCTCCAATTTCATCCAGGATTTGGATCATGTCAACCAAGGCATCTTCATCCTTTTCCCTCTTCAACATCTTCCGAATGAAGGGGAGAGATTTACGATCCTTAAACTTTTTTAGATACCGGATGGCTGCTATCCGAAGCTCCAAATTTTCGGGATCTTCTTCTACACATTCAATAACCGATTGGGTAACTTCCTCGGAGCCGGCCTCTCCCAATAATTCGATGATTTTACCTTTTATTTCCGGAATTTCCTTCTTGAGCCATTCTAACAGAAAGAGGGTTGCTCCCGTTCCGTTTATTTTTACCAGACTGTTAATAACCGCTTTTTTTACCTCAGGATTTTCATGTTCCAGAAGAGGAAACAGGTACCTTCCGGAGTCCACATCTCCTATGGCTCCGATGACCCCTACCGCTTCCCGGATGAGGTTCAGATCGGAATGGGAAAGAAGTCTGACCACATGGGGAAGTAAGGACAACCGGCTGGTTACTTCAACTCCCAGATCTTTAATGACCTTCAAAGTTTCATAGACAACCACCGGCTGCTCATGCCGTAAGAGGGCAGGAAGGTGGTCCAGCAAGGTTTCCCGTTCATTTTTACTCAGGTACTGCAAAGCGGCACAACAAATCCGGGGACTATCCCTTAAGAGCTGGAGAACCAGTTGGGTAGTTTTAGGTGCAGGCTCTAGCTTATCCAATCCCTGCGTAGCGGCATAGCGGATTTCTTCATCTGGATCCTTCAAAGCCCGGTAAATAACATCGGCCACTCTTCGGTGGTTACTGGTAACGATGTCTTGAATGGCCGCTCTTCTTAAAGAAAGGGCAGAATTCTGAACCTGTAAGGTTTCCCCTTTGAGGGCTTCGGCCCGAGAATTTAGAAAAATCTTGATCAGGTAATCTAATCCCTCATCGTCCCGCACATTCATCAACAATTTACCCAGAAAATTTCGAACAATGGGATCCTGATTTTCGAGGTAAGCCTTCTTTAAGGATTCAATCACTTTAGGAGATTGAAGATGTTGTTCGGTCATACATCCAACGACCGATAAAATCTTTCCTTTGTTGTGGGACGAGAGATTCTCAATAATAGTTTCCTCATTCATTTCTCGGGTTAAGGCTTTGGTTATCTCCGAAGGACTCCGATGAATAGAATGGGTTTTTAAATGGTCGCGAATCTGGGGATGATTCAAAAAATAGTAGGAAATCTGGGCTTCTAAATTTCGATCCTCCAAGATATTATATAGAGCGGTCAGGATATTTTGAGAAATATCGGTTTGAGGACTTGAAGAACCGGTTTCCTGGGTCACAGGAAAGGCGTGGCGTGGGCGGAAAAAACGATTTTCTCGAATCGATGATGAAGAAGTAGTTGCCTCTCCATTGAGAAGGCGATCCGTCCAGGGTAAAGAAACTTCACCACTGACCGGGATACCGATAATATCCGGTAGAAGTCTTTCTGGAATCACCGGAAATACAACGGCTGCAGCAAAAGAGATGACATTTTTGGATTTTTTACTTAATTTTGAGAGGGTAGTGGCCAGGGAATCCAGTTCTTTTAACAGCGTGTAGCACAGCAGCACCTGATCTGAACTTTGTACCTTGGAGGCACTTTTAACGGGAATCTCCATTAAGTAAGCCAGGGCGGTAGCCAGGGGTAAAGATTCCTTATCTTGAAAGGCAGTGCAGGTAATGTCCCATTTAAAGACCCTTTTAAAAGCCAGAAATCGCTGGATGAATCGGGCAAAGTCCGTATATTGGAGTTCGTAGTTATGATAAATCGGGATTTGAATCCCATCATCCTGATCTCCCCCCAGACAGAGGATTTCTTGATCGATATATAGTCGATCTTTAATCCCTAACTCGGTTCCATCCTGAAATTCCGTTTCCTTTAACCCTAGGGAAATTTTCTCGATCCAGTAAGTATTTCCGGATTTTTTTGCAAGGGGTAGGGCGGTCCTCAACAACTCTGACGCCTTTTGATTCTCTCCTAGAAGGGCATAAGATTGTGCCAGATCTGTGAGATTGGAGAGGTCTTGATCTCTTAGTTCCAGGGCCCTGGTCTGGGCTTCAATAGCCTTGGAAAGACGACCTGTGATCTGGTAAACATAACCGAGTCCGCTCCAGGCCGGTTCGAAATTACCGTTCAGATCCAGGATTTTCAATAACTTTTCCTCGGCCAGATCGAATTTACCCGTTTGAATATAAATACGTGCGATTTCATACAGGATGTGAGGTTCTTCCAGAAGATCACAGAAGTACAGGGCCTTGTAATAATGTTTTAGAGCCAGATCGAAATTTCCCCTCTTTGCATGGGCTTTTCCAAGGCACAAGCTTGGTTTGGGAGAGGTGGGCAATAACAACGCGGCCTGCTCAAATTTTCGGATGGCTTCTTCCTCCTTACCCCGCCTAAATAAGTCCTGACCCTTTAACATAAATTTCTCGGCTTTTTTCTCTGAATTATTCGCCTTAAAAAATCCCATCATAACCTCACCTTCCAAATACCCTCCAGGTGGTTTACTATAAGAAGACAGACCTTTAAGCCTATCTCTACCTTTATAAATCCCATTCTATCATGACATATACGCTATTACCTTTCTCTGATCAAGAAATTTTTTGCAAAACTTTATCTTATATTATAAAGGAAAGAACTTGACAAAATCAGGGAACGGGTATTAGCTTCTTAGAAAATTAAAATAAACCCCTGTAATGCGTACTGCAGGATGTGCCATGGGTAAGGTTAAAAAATCCCCTGTAGGTAGTACGTATTACCTATTACAAACTATGGCGAATCATAAATCGGCTATTAAAAAAATGCGGCAGGACGAGGTCCGTCGGCGGCGAAATGCGTCTTATAAGACGCGGATGAAAAATCTGGTTAAGAAGGTGGAGATGGCTATTGCCCAAAAAGATATAGAAGGTGCTAAGGCCGCCTTACAAAAAGCTATACCCATCCTGGACAAACTGGCTGCCAAGGGGATTATTCATCTGAATAAAGCCAGTCGAAAAAAATCCCGCCTCATGCATAAGTTGAATGCGCTCATAGCGTCTCAAACTTCCGCTTAAAGGTATAGGGCTTTCCTTTTGATTAAGTAATCAGATCCAGGATTAGGCTTTCCAACAAAATCTGGGGGGTATGAAGGCTGGATTTCAGGGCCATATCGGTTTCGGATAGCCGTGTAAAGGCTTTTTTAAGACGGTCCAAAGAAAAGTTCTTCTCCTGTTCTTGGAGGTTTTTCAAGTGTCTTGTCGGAATACCCCATTCTTTTTCCATCCAGGCTGAGGATTTTCCCTCGGCCTTGGCCAGCTTAACCTGCCAGAGCAAACGAATTTGCCTGGCTATCAGGGCGAGGATTTTCAAGGGTTCCTCACCTTCCCTCAAGAGAACATCCAGGATTTTGAATGTCTGATCCAATTTTTTCCGGCTTAAACTGTCCACTAAATCGAAAACCGAGTATTGCCGGATATGTTGGGATAAATTTTCCAGGACTTCCCGGGAAACCTCCTGTCCTGGACCCAGGAATGTACGAATTTTTTCCAACTCTTGATCCAATTGCCGCAGGTCGTTTCCGACTCTTTCGTAAAGATATAAGGAAGTCTCCGGAGGCATAGAAAGGTTATATTTTTTGGCCCGCTGCTGAATCCATTTGGGTACTTCGTTTTCAAACAATTTCCAAAATTGGACGATTTCCCCGTGGGTCTTCCAGGCTTCCCAAAAGGCTTTTCTGTTGGTATCTATTTTTTTTGCCGTAAGGACCAGGCAGGTAGCCGGATTGGGCTTGATGGCATAATCGGCAAGGGCATCCAGGTCCGCCGGCGGAAGTAAATCCGCATCTTTCACGAGAAGGAGCCGTCGCGGGCTGAGGAAGGGAGTGGTTTCTGCACTGGAGAGGATATCGGTTGCCTTTGTTTCCTTACTGTAAAATTTCTCGAAATTAAAATCAGAGGCTGCAGAGCCTAAAACCTTCTCCTTGAGAAGGTCGATGGCTTCTTCCATCAAAAACTCTTCTTCTCCTTGAAAGAGATAGAGCGGTCGGATGTCTCCTGCTTCGAGTTTATTCCGTAGTTCTGAATAAGTCAAATAAGATTTAGCCATCTGTAAAGTTTGACCTCCGGGAGGTTTTTAAAATCCTTCGGTAGCCAGATCCAATATCCTTCCCGCCAGATCCTCAGCGAGTCTTTCAAAGGCCCGTCGTTCTCTATCATCAAGCTCTATAGGGCTGATATCCGGGCTCACATTGAAGTCTTCATCTTCTGTTAAGTTCTGCTGTTCCCATAGAACTTTTCGATTGACTAGGTCTTCCAACTTTACGTTAACACCAACGGTTAGTTTGTACTGGATGACTTGCTTATTGGAGTTGAACTGGGTCGGCTGGACGACATAGGATACAATTTCACCGCTAAGTCTGGCATCGGCTTGAGAAGAGTCTACAAGTTTGACCTTACCGGTTATAAACTCATTAATAACCGCTCGGGTAAGAACATCTTCGGCTCCCTGTTCCTGGGTTTTGTTTATAAAAAGCGGAATAGAGATGGTTTTAATATGGGCCGGCAGACTCCCACTCCCTACCAGATGATAGCCACAGCCGGAGATACTTACCGTGAGGATAAGAAGATAGAACAAAAGAGAAAAGATCGATTTGAACATATAAGCTTGTGAAAAACCCGTTTTCCAGGGAAAACGGGTTTTTGATGGTTAAATAGAAAAAGTTTCCTACGTTACAATATTAATCAGCTTTCCGGGAACCACTACGATGTTTTTGGCGGGTTTTCCTTCCATGAATTTTTTAACTTTTTCATCGTCTAAGGCAGCTTTCTTGATCTCATCTCCTGAAGCGGTGGCCGGCACGGTAATCCGACTACGAACTTTTCCGTTAACTTGAACCACGATCAAGATTTGATCTTCTTTGAGGGCTTCTTCATTATAAGCAGGCCATGGTTCCTTGAACAGGCTGGTGGTATACCCCAACTCGTGCCACAGCTCTTCGGTGATATGGGGCGTAAAAGGACCGAGTAACAGAATAACCGCTTTCATAGCTTCTCGCAGAACTCTTAAAGCCTGATCTCGCTCCTCTCCTTCTTGTTGAGGCACTTCAAATTGATAGATTACATTGACCAGTTCCATCACGGCACTGATAGCGGTATTGAAATGAAATCGATCTTCTATATCCTCGGTAACCTTTTTAATCGTTTTATGGGTCCAGCGATAAAGTTCCCGTGAGGGCCCGGAAAGCTTATGGAGTTCAATAGTTCCTTCCTTAACCTGTTGGATAGAGTCTATATGGTTATATACCATGCGCCAGACCCGGTTTAGGAACCGAAACGCCCCTTCAACAGCTTGATCATTCCAATCAATTTCTTTCTCCGGGGGGGCTGCAAATAGGATAAAAAGTCGCGCCGTATCTGCGCCGTACTTATTGATTTGTTCATCCGGGTCCACAATATTTCCTTTGGATTTAGACATGGCGGCTCCATCTTTAAGGACCATACCCTGGGTAAGTAAACGTGTAAAAGGCTCATCCACTTTCAGCAGCCCCATATCTCGCAGGACTTTGGTAAAGAAGCGAGAATAGAGCAAATGCAACACCGCATGTTCGATCCCCCCGATATACTGATCTACCGGTAGCCAGTAATTAACCTGTTCCAAATCCAGAGGTCCTTTATCGTACTGGGGGCAGGTATAGCGCATATAATACCAGGAAGAATCCACAAACGTATCCATGGTATCTGTTTCTCGTCGGGCCGGTTCTTTACAACGAGGGCATAGGGTGTTAACAAACTCCGGAACATGATCCAGTGGGTTACCTTCTCTTCCCGTAAATTGAACTCCTTCTTCTGGAAGAATCACCGGCAGATCTTCATAAGGAACCGGAACGATGCCGCAGGTTTTACAATGGACCATGGGAATAGGATTTCCCCAATAGCGTTGTCGGGAGATTCCCCAATCTCGCAACCGATAGGTAGTGGCCTGCTTACCGATCCTCTTTTCTTCCAGGTATCTGGTTATTTTTTCCTTTCCTTCGGTGCTTGGAAGACCGGTGAAAGGACCGGAGTTAACCATAATTCCTT
Source organism: bacterium (assembly GCA_030550175.1). Taxonomy (GTDB): domain Bacteria; phylum Moduliflexota; class Moduliflexia; order Moduliflexales; family JAUQPW01; genus JAUQPW01. Next base: position 23,854 of record JAUQPW010000025.1, on the reverse strand, counting down.
CACCCACATAGGCTTCTGTCATGGTTTCCTCGGATAACGAACCCTCCGGTTTTTGAATGACAATCCGTAACGGCAGTCCGTATTTTTTAGCAAACTCAAAGTCCCTCTGATCGTGGGTTGGAACCGACATAATCGCTCCGGTTCCGTACTCGATCAAGACAAAATTAGCCACCCAAATAGGAATTCGCTCTTGGGTGAGGGGATTTATCGCGTATTGCCCTGTAAAAACTCCTTCCTTAACTACATCTTCGGCTGTACGCACCTTTTTATCCTGTCTCAGGATCCGATCCACAAAATCCATAACCGGCTTTTCTTGCGGAGTTCCCTGGATGAGCTCTCGAACCAAAGGATGTTCTGGAGCCAAAACCATGAAGGTCGCACCGTAAAGGGTATCCGGTCGGGTCGTGAAGATCTCGATGAACCCAGGTCTATCGGCCAGTGGGAACTTAACCTGGGCTCCGTAGCTCTTTCCAATCCAGTTCCGTTGCATGGTTAGAACCCGTTCCGGCCAGCCCGTCAATTTGTCACAATACGCCAGCAGCTCTTCGGCATAATCGGTAATCTTAAAAAACCACTGCTCCAACTCCTTCTGGATTACCTGGGTTCCACACCGCCAGCAGACTCCCCCTTCCGCCTGTTCGTTGGCTAAAACCGTCCGACAGCTCTCACACCAGTTTACAAAGGATTTCTTTCGATACACCAACCCGCGTTCATACATTTTTAGAAAGAGCCATTGCTGCCATTTATAATAGATAAGGTCACAGGTAGCCAGTTCCCGATCCCAATCATAGCTGATCCCCATGGACTTCAATTGCTTTTTCATATAAGCAATGTTTTCCCGAGTCCAGGTTGCCGGGTGTACACGATGTTGAATGGCAGCGTTTTCTGCGGGCATTCCGAAGGCATCCCAACCCATAGGATGGAGCACATTATAACCCCGCATCATTTTATAACGGGCTATGACATCTCCGATGCTATAGTTCCGGACATGCCCCATATGAATTCTTCCAGAAGGATACGGAAACATCTCCAGACAATAATATTTCGGTTTCTGCGGGTCACGCTCGGTCTTGTACTGCTTGGTCTCCTCCCAGATTTTCTGCCATTTACTTTCAATTCGTTTAAAATCGTAATAGGCTTCCATGCACCTCTCTCCTGTTTTCAATCTTCTTATTTTATTTTATAATTTTGTAAATTTCTAAAATTTTTTAATTTTTTAGGATCTACCCTCACCCCTTCGCTCCCCCTTTCAAGGGTAGTTTTTTCTAACCTGCCCCCCTCCCCCATACGGGTCAGGATAAAAAGGTTAGCCCCAGCGGGGCAACCTGTTTAACAGGATACGGCTAAGGAACCTGAAAAAATTCTTAATTTCTGGATCCCCCGACTTGCTTCTGGGGCTACCAACCGTTCGCCCCTGACGGGGCTTTTATTGCTGCCTATGTCCCCAACCCTTCTCCTGAAACTTCGAGAGAGAGGACGGGGGTGAAGGCAAATAGCCATCATTTAGGAATATCATTATCATAAAGAACAGAAGTGGAAAAGTCAAGGGGAAAACATAACAACAGGCCTTGTAAGGCCTTTTTTAACTTTGGCTTTAATAATTGAAAGTTGGGAGATCAGGGATCTGTTTAAACAGGTTTAACAAAGATCCTGAAAACTGACTTCTCGTTTTTTAACTTGACAAATCCCTGAAAGATTCTAAAAATAAAGGGTAATTTTTTATCGCTTTATCTTTTTGTTCTTTCAAGTCCTTGGATGGCAGCTGGTCTAGATTTTTAATTTGTAATCGGAGGATCCTCATGAATCAGAATCTCAGTACTTCAGGTAATCAGTGTTTCCTAAAAGCGTTAAAAAAGGTGCTCAGCAGTGGCTTGATCATCATAGTCGGGCTTGTTTTTCTTTCTCCAGATGCTTTGGCCTTCGAGCTTTCTGCAAGATCTCGAGTAACTCCCTTTGTCGAAGTCCGAGAGACCTTTGATGATAACATTTTTCTTCTTTCTGATGGAGAGCCTCTTCCCATCAATGCAAAAAGTAAGGATGACTCGATTTTTAATTTATCTGCAGGGATTGGTTTAGATGTGGATATAACCCGGTTCCTTACCCTTGGTCTTGCTTATCGAATGGATTATCAAAATTATGCCGATAACAATGAGAATGATCAATTTATCCATGCCCTGGAATTAAAAGCTGATGTAAGTAAGCGTGCCTATTTCAAGCGACTTACCATTAATATTAAAGAAAACCTGACTACGGTTCCTATTGATACCACCCAGGCCCTCCTTCCTGGGAATAAAACCTTTCGGAATGAGTTTCAAATCACCCCTTCTTATCGAATTATCGATACCAAACGGACTTTTTTCGATGCCGGGTATAGTTATAGACGGATAGATTATACCAAAAACACTGTCCAGCTCACATCAACTCCCCTGGTGACCGAGACGACCCAGGTGGTTTCGAATAGTCAATCCCACGGAGGGGTCTTTAATTTTGGTTATATCGTTAACCCCAGATTAACGTTGGTAACAGATTATAATATTTCCCGACTTCTCCGTGAAAAACCTGAACCCACCGAAATTGTGGACCCGAGAACCCGGGCGGATATTACCCGTCAGCGTTTGACCGGTGGGGTTAATTATAAGTTCTCTCCCAGGTTGAGTGGTCTTGCCAAAATTGGATTTGAAACTAACTCCTTCTCGGAAGTTGAGTTTGTAGATCCAACTACGGGACAGGTTCAAAGAATTGATCAGAGGGATCGCAGCGGGTTTGCAGTAAACTTCGGGTTGAATTTCAATATCACCCCGAGTTCTAGCCTGGCCTTTACCTATGACCGCTTTTTCAGTGAAAATGATTTCGGAGAGACCCTGGAAACCGATGATATCATAAGTAGGCTTGTTTTACGACTCGGGGATAATGCCCGAACGAGCCTGGCCTTTAATTATCGCCATGAGACTCGGGAGTTGATTCAAACTCCGGCTACCGCACCGGGTATTACAACGGGTAATGATAGTGCCAATAGCATAGGATTTGCAGGAGATATCGAATATATGATCACTCAAAGGATAAGGACCTTTGGAGGATATAAAGTTGCTAACAGGCAATTTTTCAGTGAGATCTTTTTTGACCCGACTCGAGGAGACCGGGAAGATACCACTCAGACTTTTAATGTAGGCGTAGGCTATTCCTTAACCCGATATCTCTCGATCAATGTAGACTATGAGTTTGTCGATAACAACTCTAATTTTGATACCGACGATTATAGTGTCAATCGGTTTAGCATCTTTAGTCGGGCAACCTTCTGAAGGGCGATACTCAAAGGCTCAAGGGAAAAGGTCGGAGTCTTTAAGGTGGGAGAGTAATCATGGAACTTATATTTCGATGTAGGTTTTTTAAACGGTTAAGTGTCGGGTCGGTTTTTTTCCTGTTTTGTGGATTCATAGCTTTATCAACGGCTTCTGCCGGGTCGACGGCTACGTTAACGGCCTTTACCGGGAAGGTGGAAGTCCTTCCCCAGGGTCAGGGAAATTGGATTCCGGCCGAGTCAGGCATGGTTTTAGGGGAAGGAGATAATATTCAAACAGGTTCTGGATCCGGAGCCAGATTAACCTTAAGTGAGGGAAGTATTCTCGATCTGAAGGATCGTACCAGACTGGAAATCAGTCGGCTCCAGATCTCTGAATCCGAGTGCATGTCCCGTTTTAAATTATGGTGGGGAGTTGTACGGACTCGAGTTCAAAAATCGATAAATTACACCAGGACCGTTCATGAAATTGAGACGGATACGGCCATTGCAGGTGTCAAACTATCAGAGATGGAAGTTCGGAAGCCTCAGGGGTCTCCTAAAACCGAAGTCATTGTCCTTGAAGGGACCATAGGGGTCCGATCTCTCAGCGGAAATACCGACGTGTATGTGCCCCTCTGTGGGGAAGTACTCTCTACCCGATCAGGAGAAGGTCAAGAGGTTTTATTCACAAGGACGGATATTCCAAATACGGAGACGGTGGTGACCACCGAAGTTTTGAGTGGTGAGATGCAATTCCAGTTTCTCGGGGTAAATACTCCTGGGGTTAAACTTCACGGTGGTGATGTGGTGGAAGTTCATTCTGATTGTGGAACTTTAACTATTCGCACCCTCGAAGGAACCATTGAAATTACAAATCCCGATGGGACCTCAGGTGTTATTCCTCCGGGTGGCCTCAGAATTGGTGTTCATTCGAATCCTCCTCCAGGCGAACCGCTCCCTATGGGAGGTTTTATGGATTCACGGTCTACCAATCCGACTTTTAGTCCGGGTTTTGCCCTTCTTGCAGCTCCACTTATCCGAACGGTTCAAGCCGGAGGTTCTACTTTTTATAACGTTGTGGCCGGATTTATAGGTTCCAGTAACTCAGCTCTTTTAAGTGTAACAGGACTCCCACCGGATACGACAGGTGCCTTTACCGAAAATCCTGTATCCCCTACGGGAGGGGCCGAAAATGCCCAACTTCAACTCCTTGTTACGACTTCTCCCACGACCCCGGTAGGAACCTATGCTATAACGATTTCTGGAACGGATAACGTAGGTAAAACCGCCATCGCGGTGGTAACTCTGGTTGTCAGTCCAGCAGGGCCGGGTCCTGTTCCAACTCCAACCCCTACTCCACCACCACCTCCAACGCCTACACCGGTATCCCCATGAGAAGTCCTGTCGGGTAGATGAGGTAAACTCTTGTCTTTGCAGGTAGTTCTGGATTTGAAAGGCCAGGGTTACCGGAATAGTTGTTGGTGTCAGGTCCTATTATCGGGTTTTATCATAAATTAGAATTCAAAGGGAGTATGATACAAAAGAATCTTTTAGAAAATCCCCACTGGTATGCTATTCATACCAGATCTCGCCATGAACATAAAGTGAAAAAGCAGTTCGAGAAGAAAAACATTGTCCATTTCCTACCGTTGGTAGAAAAATTAAGATATTGGAAAGATCGAAAAAAGTTAGTAAGTTTTCCTCTCTTCCCGGGATATATTTTTGGCTATTTCCCGCTCATGGACAAATTGAAAATTTTAACCACTGTTGGTGTGGTTCAGATTGTTGGATTTCATGAAGGACCGGTTCCGATTCCTGAAGAACAGATTTCCGCGATTCAGCGGATGATTACCAGTGGCTTAAAATATGATCCAATTCCTTATTTCAAAGAGGGACAGCGGGTTCGCGTCAAGAGAGGACCTCTGGCAGGTATAGAAGGGATTCTTATGGAAAAAAGGAGAAAATTCCGTATGGTTATTTCGGTGGATCTTATTCAGCAATCGGCTGCTATGGAAATAGATGCAGCCGATGTAGAGCCCATTTCTTAAAAAAAGGAGAAAGGTTCAGAGGGGAGAGGTTTTTGTGGCCCCGGTTAGAAACTCATTTTTAGTATTTGGAAGTCCCGATATCAGAGAAGAGGAAATTGCCGAAGTAGTGGACAGCCTTCGGTCTGGCTGGTTGGGGACAGGTCCTAAAGTAGACCAGTTTGAGAAAGAATTTAAAGCCTACATAGGAGCCCCTTATGCCATAGCCTTAAATTCTTGTACGGCGGCTCTCCATCTCTCCATGCTGGTCTCCGGAATAGGCTCGGGAGATGAAGTCATCACAACTCCCATGACGTTCTGTGCTACGGCCAATGCCATTGTCCATACCGGAGCCAGACCGGTCTTTGTAGATGTAGAACGAAAGACCCTCAATATAGATCCTGACCAAATTCAAAAAGCCATCACACCCCGAACTAAAGCCATTTTACCGGTACACTTTGCAGGTCGTCCCTGCGAGATGGATCCTATTCTGGAGCTTGCCCAACGATACGGTTTATTGGTGATTGAGGATGCCGCCCATTGCATTGAAGGGTGGTATAAAGGGAAAAAAATCGGTAACATCGGCGACATAACCTGTTTCAGTTTTTATGTAACCAAAAATGTAATTACAGGAGAAGGGGGCATGGTCACAACCCATCATGAATCCTATGCCGACAAAATCAAGATGTATGGACTTCACGGAATGACCAAGGATGCCTGGAAACGCTTCTCAGATGAAGGTTATAAACATTATCAGGTGGTCTTCCCGGGATTCAAGTATAACATGATGGACCTTCAGGCTGCTTTGGGCATCCATCAACTCCGACGGGTGGAAGAAAACCTCATCCGGCGTAATGAAATCTGGAAACGTTATGACGAGGCCCTGGCGGAATTACCCCTGACCCGTCCGGCTCCGGTGGAACCTTACATGATCCATGCCCGTCACCTCTATACCGTCCTTCTCCATATCGATCGCATTAAAAAATCTCGGGATCAGGTTTTAAACGAACTCATTAGGGAAAATATCGGAACCGGTGTCCATTATACGGCCCTTCATTTACATCCCTACTACCGACAAACTTTTGGATATAAACCAGGAGACTTCCCCAACGCCGAGTATATCGGAGAACGGACCCTTTCCCTTCCCCTTTCTCCTAAGCTTACTAATGAGGATGTAGAAGATGTGATCAAGGCCTTAAAAAAGGTTCTGGGATAAGGTGGAGAAGAAAAACCTCGCCCTGTAGGCATCTGTATCCTCTTCCTTCCCTGCATACGGGGAGGGAAGGGTGGGGCGGTTCCTATCCTTCCTACCCTATTTCAATACCGACTTGGTATGAGAACGGTTTTTTCATTTTAATACAATGATCCAAATTGATACAAAAACTTAGGTGATAAAAATTTGACAACCAGGATAAAAGATCTGATCCGGTAATGATTGCGGATAAACCCGGCCAGAAGTAAGATGGCTTATGAGTTGCAGGCTCTTTTACAATTGAACATTCCGATCTTTTTTGAAACAGGTTTTAAGGGAAGTAACCGGCCGTACCGATTAGCCGGCGGGGTCAAACCTTTTAACCCCCCCCCACAGGGAGACTTTTGGGAGGAGATATCCTTAAATTCCTTCCGGAAGGGAGTTTAAAGAGGTTTACCCGCTAAACCGATGAGGACTTGAAAAGTAAGAACGGAATGTTTTTGTTTTTAATGGTATTTTTAAGTTTCTCTGCGTATAGGCCCGGGGAATCTGGAGGTTTTAGAAAACGGGTTCTGTAAGCTAAAGGGCAAAGCTATGTTATCAGGCGGGATTCGATTTAACCGTTTAGCGGTTTTCCCTATAGATGTCTATAAATGAAAAATTACCTATGACTTCTTTGCCGGTGGTGATCATCAAACCCTCAAAAGGGTGGGTTTCCCTCAAGCTGGGTGAGTTATGGGAATATCGAGAGTTGCTCTATTTTCTAACCTGGCGGGATATCAAAGTACGTTACAAACAGACTGTCTTGGGAGTGGCCTGGGCCGTAATTCAGCCTTTCTTTAGCATGGTGGTATTCTCCCTTTTCTTTGGCCATCTGGCCAAGATTCCCTCCGATGGAATTCCTTATCCCCTCTTTAGTTATGCTGCCCTGTTACCCTGGAACTATTTTGCCCAATCCCTCCATCAGGCTTCCAATAGCCTGATCGGCAGTTCCAACTTAATCAGTAAGGTCTATTTTCCCCGCCTGCTTATTCCTATTTCCGGTGTCCTCTCCGGGGTAATCGATTTTGCCGTTGCCTTTACCGTTCTGATGGGGATGATGATCTATTATAGCGTGTGGCCGACTCCTAGAATTTTATTATTACCCTTTTTTCTGCTGTTGGCTTTGATAACCGCATTGGGAACAGGTACCTGGCTTTCTGCACTAAACGTAGAATATCGGGATGTCCGTTACGTGGTCCCTTTCTTAACCCAATTCTGGATGTTTGCTACTCCGGTGGTTTATCCCAGCAGCCTTCTCTCTGAACCCTGGCGAACTTTATACGGTCTGAACCCCATGGTAGGTGTAGTAGAAGGCTTTCGCTGGGTTTTACTGGGTGCCAACCCTCCCGGAGCCCTGTTGGTTGTCTCGATATGGGTATCAATACTCCTGCTGGTCAGTGGTGCGTATTATTTCCGTCGTATAGAGAAGCGGTTTGCTGACATTATCTAGGAAACCTTGCCGATTAAATTCCAAAGTTTGGGATGGGTAGGATAGCTATTTGTGCTGAAAGGCTGGGGAAACAATATCGCATAGATACGTATAGAGCTCCCTATGCAACCTTGCGTGAGTCTCTGATCAGGGCGGTTCAAGCTCCCCTCAGATTCCTACAACGCAAGGGATACCCGGTAGACCGGACGATATGGGCCCTCAAAGGGGTTTCCTTTGAGGTCCAGCGCGGCGAAGTGGTGGGTATCATCGGTCGTAATGGAGCCGGTAAATCCACACTTCTAAAAATTCTTTCCCGCATCACAGAACCAACTGAAGGTTACGCCGAGATTCATGGCCGGGTAGGATCTTTACTGGAGGTGGGGACGGGCTTCCATCCTGAATTGACAGGGCGAGAGAACATCTATCTGAACGGCGCCATTCTGGGTATGAGAAAGGCCGAGATAGATCGAAAGTTTGACGAAATTGTAGCCTTTGCCGAATTAGAGAAATTTTTAGATACTCCCGTCAAATATTATTCCAGTGGCATGTATGTGCGTCTGGCTTTTTCCGTAGCCGCTTATCTGGAGCCGGAGATCCTTCTGGTGGATGAAGTACTGGCCGTGGGCGATGCAGGTTTCCAGAAAAAATGTCTGGGAAAGATGGGAGAGGTGGCTAAAGAAGGACGAACTGTACTCTTTGTAAGCCACAATATGGCGGCTGTGGAAGCCCTCTGCAACCGGGCGTGCTGGATAAAGGAGGGTCGGCTGGTCGATTCCGGAGTCGTTTCGGTTATTATCCGTCGATACCTCGAAGATCTATCCGTTCTTCGTTCAATTCCTCTCCGAGATCGCTTAGACCGACAGGGTCGCGGTCATGTTGTCCTTACAGATTATGGTTTAATGGATAATCAGGGCCGGAAAGTCGAGTTTGCCATATCTGGGCAGGAACTTAATATCGTGTTGTCCTATGAAACCAAGGATTCTGTACCTCTGGATGATATGGTTTTCGGTATCGGTATCTTTACCCTTTACGGGCAGCATTTGATTCAATGCAACAATCAACTGACAGGAACCGAATTTAATGGCCTTGGTCGTTCTGGACGGGTACGGTGCAAGATTCCCAGACTCCCTCTGACACCCGGTGTGTTTAATCTTAACTTTATCCTGCGACGGAAGGGAGAGATCGAAGACTGGATTCAAGATGCCGGACAGTTGACCGTAGAGGCCGGGGATTTTTTTGGTACCGGACGTTTACCCCCTCCAAGTCATGGAGGACTCCTGGTGGACCAGGAATGGGGGATAGTATGAGGTTGTTGGTTCTATCAAACTCCCAAATAGGTCGTACCACCCGAAAGATTGCCCGAGTTACCCGAGCTTTGGAGAATCTTTTTCAGGCCAATGTGCTTCCCCGTATGGGACTTACAAAATCTGTAAGGATGGGAAGAGACAGCCATGCCGATATTTATTCCCGTTTATCATGTGATCCCTTCGGCACTATTCAACTTGGCAACCACGTGGCTTTATCCAGGGTTCACATAAAGGTGGGTAGAAAGGCAACTTTGCAAGTCGGGGATTTTTGTACCCTACAAGACGTCACTGTTATGGTGGGGGATAATTCCACGGTTACGTTGGGTGAAAGGGTCCAACTTCGAGGGGTGAGCGTTCAGGTTTCTCAGGCCGGAGTTCTGGATATCGCTGCCGGCGGTGTCTTTGTTTGCGAACCGAATCATTCGTTCTCCGTAATTATAAATAAAGGTTCGGCGGTATTTGGGCCTAGGGTTCATGTGAGCGGGGATATTTTTGTTCGCTTTGGAGGTCGGCTCAAAGTCGGCCAATATACCGGGATCGGGATGGGAGCCTTGCTAAGATGCGAAGAAGCCATAACGATTGGGGATTATTGTTTGATATCCTATGACGTAGTGGTCTACGATACAAACGCCCATTCAGTTGATTGGAAGGAGCGTCGTCATCGGATTGAAGTGGGTTATCCGGTAGGGATGGATGAGGTTGTCAAACCCTCCACAAAACCCATCGAAATCGGAAATGATGTCTGGATAGGAATGCGATCTCTGATTCTTAAGGGAGCAAAGATAGGGGACCGGGTGATTGTGGGGATGGGAACAACGGTCACAGGATCGGTCCCGGAAGATAGTCTGGTGGTTTCTGAGCATCCCCGAATTATCTCCAGGAAATGAAAAACCAGGTAAAAGTTACCATTGCCCAGATCGGTTGTGGTTATTGGGGTCCTAATCTGTTACGTAATTTTTCTACGCACCCGGACTGCCATGTCAAATGGGTCGCGGAGTTAAATCCTCAGCGACGGGTTTATGTTGAGGAAAACTATCCAAAAACAAGAGCCATTCCGAGTTGGGAAGATGCAATAGGCGATCCAGAGGTAGATACCGTAGTGATAGCCACGCCGGCCTCAACCCACTACGAACTGGCAAAGGCCTCTCTCAAGGCGGGTAAACATACCTTTGTGGAAAAACCTCTGGCCATGCGTACCCTGGAAGCCGATGAGTTGCTAACCTTAGCCGCCACCGTCAATCGCGTCTTAATGGTAGGACATACTTTTCTCTACAATGCCGCCGTACGTTATGTGAAGAAGCTCCTGGATAAGGGTGAAATCGGACGGGTCTATTATATCTATAGCCAGCGGCTTAATCTCGGTCAGGTCCGTTCGGATATAAATGCCTGGTGGAACTTAGCTCCCCACGATATCAGCATCTTGCTTTACCTCATGGATGGCGAATTACCTGTTTCGGTAATGGCTTATGGAGTGGATTATATTCAGCCCGGAATTGAGGATGTGGTATTTGCTACCCTGACCTGGCCCAATCGTATAACCGCCCATATGCAGGTGAGCTGGTTAGACCCCGGTAAAATCCGTAAAATGACCCTTGTAGGCAGTCGCAAGATGGTTATCTACGATGATGTCAGTGATGACAAAATTACCATATTGGATAAGGGAGTTGATCGGGTACCCAAAGCCGGAGAGAGTATGGATTTCGATCATTTTAATAACTATCAACTGTTTCACCGGGCAGGGGATATCTGGTTACCCCGAATTGATTTTCAAGAACCATTAAAGGTTGAGGTTGCCCATTTTTTAGAGTGTATCCGAACTGGTGAAACCCCCTTAACAGGCCCCCGGCATGCTCGGGATGTCGTAGCCGTGTTGGAGATGGGAGAACGCTCACTTCGTGAGCGACCTTATCTCAAGGAGTTTAATTCAATCCTTAACAGGGCGTAAGGTATTTTATCAATCCGTGTAAGAGCACGGCCATATACCTCAAGTTAAGGATTAAACCAGGGGTCTAGCCACCCCCCCTAACCCCCCTCCAGGGGGGATTTGGCAGGCAACCTTCTAAATCCCCCTTGATCCCCCTTGAGGGGGGAAGGGGGGGTGTTCAGGCCGAAAATAAAGCTTTTCCCCTTCTTAACTTGATGCGTATGCCCCTAACCCCCAAGGCGCCAGGATAAGAAGGTCAGTCCTAGCGGGGCGACCTGTTTAACAGGCCGCTGCCAGGGAGTTTAAAAAAATTCTGGATATCTGAATCCCCCGACACAAGTCGGGGGCTATCAACTGTTCTCCCCTGACGGGGCTTTTCAGCTTAACCTGGCGCCATGGGGGGTCAGGAGGTCAGGTCAATAAAAAAGATACCCTTATGAGGAAAGGGCAGTGAAGGTTGCTACCCGCTATTCCCTGACGGTACGGAGGGATCTTTTTCCTATGCAGATAGACCTGCAACCTTATCAAGAAAGCTTTGCCGCAGAATGGGATGCCTTTGTCATAAACCAATCCCGTAATGGAGGGATATTTCAAGAACGCAAATTTCTCTCCTATCATCCCAAAGATAGGTTTAAAGATGAAAGTTTACTGTTTTATTCGAGCCATCATCTGATAGGGGTTTTACCCGCAGCATGCTGCATCATGGCTGATCAGCAACTGGCTGCCGTCTCTCATCCGGGGAGTACCGCCGGTGCCCTGGTTTATCATAAAGAAATGACGGTGCGGGAAGTGCTTTTAATGCTGGAAAAAGCCATTGAATATTATAAAAATAAAGGCTTCTATCGTCTGGAATTTCGCCTGGCAGAAGCGTTATTTTCCTATCCTACCGATGGAGAACTTTTATATCTCCTGTGGCACCGGGGATTTAAGCTGATAACCCGTGAAGTCAGCTCTTGTGTAAATCTAGAAAACGAGGATAACTGGCTAAGGATGGGACGAAAGAAAAATCCGTCTACCATTCGAAGCTTAAAAAATAAGGGTATCCAGGTTCGCCAGATTGAAGATCCCTCTACTCCCTATTCCCTGATAGCCCAAAACCTGGCTAACCGATATGAGAAAAAACCCACCCATTCCCTGGAGGAACTCTCCGATCTAAAGTCCCGATATCCGGATCGTATTCACTTTTGGGTAGCCGTAAAAGATCCTCTGACCCTTGCAACCCTGGTTGTGTTTGTGGTAAATAAACAGGCCGTACATACGTTTTATATCGCCCAGGATTATACCTATGCCCGCTGGAACGTGATGCCCATGCTTTTCTATGAGGTTTTTAATTACTATAAGGCTCTGGGATTTAGATGGTTTAATTTCGGTTTATCCTCCCGGGGGGATTGGATCAAATGGGGTATTTTAGAATTCAAAGAACGGATGGGGGGACGGGCAACCTTCAAGGATGTCTGGGCACTGGATAATTTAGCCGCTTATCAATTTTATAACTTTCCACCTTTATGATGAATTTTGCCATCGTCGGAAATAATGACGGCCCTTTACGGCTACTGCGATCGGTTTATAAGGTAGGTTTGTTACCGGCTTTTGTTGGGTTACAGAAACCGGTCGACGAAACTCTTAGAAAAGCTTATCTCACCCTCATAGAAGAGGCCAAATTTTATGAGGGCTTCGATGAGTCAGGACTTATACAGATTGCGACCCCTTATAGTCTCAACCTGCTCATCAACTGCTTTTGCAATTTTCGCTTTAAAAAGATCCTGGAACTTTATCCAACCCTCAATGTGCATCCATCCCCTTTGCCTAAGTATCGTGGACGACATCCCATGCATTGGGCCCTCATCAACGATGAAAAAGAATTTGGAATAACCATTCATCGGATGATAGAAGAAATCGATGCCGGAGATATATACTGGCAACGTATGATAAAGCTTGATGAGGGGATGTCCGTTGCAGAATTACGAAATCGCCTGCTGGATCTGGTCGAAGAAGAGTTTGGTCGGTTCCTGGAGGATTTTCTAAAAGGAGAAGTCAAAGCCATGCCAAACCCCCAGGATCAGGCAACCTATGTTACACGACGGTTTCCACGAGATAGTCAGCTAACCGATTGGTCAACCAATCGGGTGGTATATTGTAAAGTTATGGCTTTGAGGAGTGAAAGTAATCCTGCCTTCTTTATGTTCAACTCCCAGCAGGTGAAGGTATTTTTGGCTGAGCTGGTCAATAAAAAATATGTAGGCTTTTCGGCCCCGCTGGTATGCGAAATCCACGCAGATGGAGCTACCTTCATTTGTGAAGATGGGTCTTGTGTAAGATTATCCGGATTTGATCCGTTTAAGTATCACATCAAAATAAATGAAAAAATACCCCTCTAATTTTTATTCCCTATGAAAGGTGATTGAAAACTATGATTCCACTTGTAGATTTGAAGGCTCAGTATGATTCAATCCAGGTCGAAATAGATGCTGCTATTCAGGCTGTTATCAGGCGGAGTGCCTTTATTGGTGGAGAAGAAGTACAACGGTTTGAAGCAGAGTTCGCAGCTTATTGTGAGACCCGGGCATGTGTTGGGGTAGGTAACGGCACAGAGGCTCTCTATCTGGCCCTTCGAGCCTTAGGAATAGGGCCGGGGGATGAAGTTATTACCGTAGCCCACACCTTTATAGCCACAGCAGAGGCCATCTCGTTGACCGGAGCAAAGCCCGTTTTTGTAGATATCCAGGAAGAAACCATGTTGATGGATCCGAATCTACTGGAAGCGGCCATCACACCTCGTACCCGGGCCATCATTCCGGTTCATTTATACGGTCAACCCTGCGAGATGGATCGAATTCTGGAAATAGCCCGGCGATACGATTTAAAGGTGATCGAAGATGCCGCCCAGGCCCATGGAGCCAGGTGGCGAGGGCGGCGGACAGGTTCTTTTGGAGATGTGGCTTGCTTTAGCTTCTATCCGGGAAAGAATTTAGGTGCTTATGGAGATGGAGGAGCGGTAGTCAGTCAGGATGAAGATCTGATCCGCCAGATTCGCATGTTGGCCGATCATGGTCGTCAGGAGAAATACCTCCATGAGATCCAGGGTTTAAACAGTCGTCTGGATGGATTACAGGCGGCTATCCTACGCGTCAAATTACGATACCTGGATACCTGGAATACGGCGCGCCGTAGGCATGCAACTTATTATTTGGAAGCGTTGCGGGGATGTGGAATTACCTTACCCGTAATCCATCCCGATGCCGAATCGGTCTGGCACCTGTTTGTCATCCGGGTATCAGAACGAGAACGTTTTCAGGCCTGGCTCAAAGAGAGGGGGATCGATACGGGAATTCATTATCCCGTTCCCCTTCACCAGCAACCTGCGTACCGGCATTTGAAAATTCCCACAGGGGCATTGCCGGTAACGGAACGGGTAGCCAAAGAGGTGGTGAGCTTACCTATGTACGCCGAGTTGACGGAAAAACACCTGACTTATATATCCGATTCGATCTGGTCGTGGACGCATTCAAGGACTGTTAGCTAAGATAATGCGATTCCAAAAATTCACAACGGTTTATCCCCTATTTATCCACCAGTTTTTGGCAGATAATCCCGATTATGAAAGCCTTTCCTATCAGGAACTGTATAGGCGATTCATCTATACCCAGTATGGATCGGCTGACTTCTACGCAAAGCATCTGGAGGCTTTAGGCCATGAAGCGGAGGATCTGTTTGCTTCCTTTGAACCTCTTCAGAAAGCCTGGGCCAGAGAAAAGGGGATAAAGTATGGGGAGGATACCTGGTTAAAGGATATTGTTTTTGCTCAGGTTAAGGTTTTTCAACCGGATGTCTTGTATCTCCAGGATCTCTACTTATTTGATCAAGACTTTCGCCGGCAATTACGTCAGGCCTGCACCAAACGGGTTATAATCATCGGTTGGAGAGCATCACCTACCCCGGATTTCACCGTCTTTAAAGATTTAGATCTGATTCTGACTTCCGCTCCCAACTTTGTCACACTACTACGGCAGAACGGTGCCCATGCGGTATATATGCCATTGGCCTTCGAGCATACGATTCTGGACGTTGTAAAGCCTGCTATGGAAAGGGATTTATCCTTTTCCTTTGTTGGAAACTTAGGGGGTCGAAATGGATATCATTCCCAGCGCTATGCCTGGATTGAGAAGTTGGTAGCGTGCACACCCTTACAGGTATGGGGTAATGTCAGTGACCCCAGGTTACGGTCTCGAAAAGACCAGATCCTGGACAAGGTTAGCTATGAGGCAAACAGGGTTCTGAAAAGTCTGGGAATATCCCAAAGATTTCGGTCGAAACTCCCGGTCGTTCGCCGAGGGGTTTCCTGGATATCGGATCCCTCGCTGCCTTCTGTAAAACAGCTCTATCCCCATAGATTTCACGAGCCTGTGATGGGATTAAAGAACTATGAAATTTTGGCAAGATCCAGGATTGTCTTCAACAGTCATATAGATTGTGCCGGGGAGTATGCGGGTAACCTTCGTCTCTATGAAGCCACAGGAATGGGTGCCTGTTTGCTTACAGATTGGAAGGTCAACCTGTCTGACCTCTTCAAGCCAGATGTGGAGGTGGTAACATACCGCTCGGTCGAAGAATGTATCGAAAAGGTCCTTTACCTGCTCGATCACGAAGAGGAGCGTCAAGCCATAGCCCGTTCCGGTCAACAGCGTACGCTACGGGAACATACTTACTTTCACCGTGTACAAGAGTTAGTAAACCTTATCCGTCGGTATCTATAAACGAGAGGTTACTCGATAACCGATTTACAGAACAAAATAAGTCGAATAGCTTTAAGGATAAAGCCTGTTCCGAGCGAAGTCGAAGGAGAGAAAAGAACAAATTAAAATCGCATGGTGTTACCGAATTTTTTAGTTATTGGTGCTGCAAGGGCTGGTACTACCTCCCTTTATTATTGGCTTAAAAGCCATCCCGAGGTATTTGTACCCGATGTGAAAGAACCCTGTTTTTTTGTACACGGTTACACGCATAGGATTTCAGATTGGGAGGAGTACCTTTCGCTCTTTGAGCCCGGACGAGGAAAGATAGCCATAGGCGATTGCTCGGCAACTTATCTGGCTGCACCCGAAAGTCCGGCATGGATTAAAGAAAAGTTGGGAAATTTAAAAATTATCGTACTGCTTAGAAATCCTGTTGAGAGAGCCTTTTCCTTATATTCCTGGATGATTATGGAAGGATATGAATGGCTTCCGACCTTTGAAAGGGCGCTGGAAGAAGAAGAACGGCGCTTCTCCAGCCGGGCTTTCCAAAACAAAAATCCGGAGTATTTTTGGGATTACCTATACTTTCGAAGTGGCCTTTATTACCAGCAGGTTAAAAGATATCTGGATACTTTTGAACCCGAGTTAATTCAAATTTATCTCTTCGAGGATTTAAAGAATAACCCTTCGCAGGTTTATAAAAATATTTGCCAGTTCCTTGGAATTTCCAATGGGTTTCAGCCTGACTTTTCGGTTCATAATGCCAGCAGGCTTCCCCAGTTTATCAGACTCCAGTATTTGCTACGCTGGTTCTGCAGGTTATCTGAAAGGCTTCCTGTTCCCCTGGGCGAATCGGTTCGCAGGTATTTATTTGCCAAGATGGCCTTAAACGTGAGGTTAGGATATAAGGGTACATTATCCTTAACATTAAAAGAAAAGCTCCGGGATGCCTATAAAGAGGATATTGTGAAGTTAAGCGAGCTTATTCAAAGGGATTTATCCCAGTGGCTGTGAACAAAAAATCATCTCGGGAATTTTCTCCACCCCTTTGATGAAAATTCTTAGTTTGATAAAACGGCTCATCAAAGAAATGTTAGGTATATCTCAGATTAGGGCTGTATATAATCAGATCGAGGATGTAAAAATTCTCACGGCAAAACTTCTGATCAACCAGATCAAGGCCCATGGAATATATGAAAACCTCCAGGATACAGAATTTAAAGTCTTCTCCCAGTTTGGAGACGATGGAATTATCCAGTATTTGATAAATCAGATTGAGATAACCCGCCAGACCTTTGTTGAATTTGGAGTCGAAAATTATACAGAATCCAATACAAGGTTTTTATTAGTAAATAATAACTGGAAAGGTCTTGTGATCGATGGAAATAAGGCAAATATCGATGATATCCGGAAGGATAATCTCTATTGGAAGTATGACCTGACCGCCGTGCAGGCTTTTGTCGATAAGGACAATATTAACAAAATCTTGCTGGAAAATAATTTCTCCGGGGAGATAGGAATTTTAAGTATCGATATCGATGGAAATGATTATTGGATTTGGGAGAGTATTCACGTTGTGGATCCTATCATTGTAATTATTGAATACAACAGTGTTTTTGGTGATCGATATGCCATTACAATTCCCTATGATCCGAATTTTAATCGAGCCAAAGCCCATTTCTCTAACCTGTTCTGGGGATGTTCATTAAAAGCTTTGGGTTTGCTGGCTGAAAAGAAGGGTTATGCCTTTGTCGGCTCGAATAGCCAGGGAAATAATGCTTATTTTGTGCGAAAGGATAAACTTGGCAGGCTCAAGCCCCTTCAGATTGAATCCGGGTATGTAAAATCTAAATTCAGGGATTCCCGAGATAGGCAGGGGCAGCTTTCCTACTTGTCTGGAGAGGAACGTCTTGAAGTCATTAAGGATATGTTTGTTTACGACATAGAGAAAAATAAACTGGTTAGACTGGGGGATCTTGAGGTTTGATCATGGGGAAGTTAAGATCTGTCTTGAAAAGGATTTTAAACCCAAGTAGGGACTCCCATAGGGAGCAGAAGTTACGCCAACTGCAACGCCGATTAATGTACTGGAAAGAATCTATCCTGGGTGGAGGTCGACTGCGAGAAGCCATTTTAATTAAGCTTCTTGAACAACATTATAACAGTAAGTTTCGTCGGCAGTGGGTCTTAAGTGAAGAGCCACCCCATTTTTTTGATCAGCGTATTGGGTTCTTTCAATTTGCCTTCTGTCAGAAGGATTATGGTCCCTATGCCTTCTTTCGGGGTTTTTATAATTCAGAAATTCTCCATCAGGGGGATCGTTTATTAGATATAGGATGTGGGGACGGATTCTTCACCCGGCGCTTTTTTGCTGAAAGGTGCGTGCATATTGATGCCATTGATATTGAGCCGGGTGCCATCAAAGCAGCTATTACCTATAATAGTGCTCCTAATATTACTTATCATCTGTTAGATGCAGTGAAACAGCCTTTTCCTAACGATATTTATGATGTTATTGTATGGGATGGAGCTATGGGCCACTTTTCACCCGATACAACTCATCTCATGTTGCAGAAAATTTGCCAATCACTGGCTCAGGATGGAGTCTTTGTGGGATCAGAGTCTTTAGGTATAGAAGGCTCTGATCATTTGCAGTATTTTCACTCATTAAACGATTTATATCAGATCTTCAAACCCTATTTTAAATACATCGAATTGCGCTGTGCAAATTATAGGATTGGTTCCGGAGGAGTTATCAGGCAAGAGGCGTACTGGCGTTGTGCCAATGACCCTAGACGTTTGAAAGAAGGTCACTGGCAAGAATTTTCGACGGCAGAAAGTACAAATTTTAAATCGGTAGAAAAAGGATAAAGATATGAGTGTTGAATCCATTGAATATAACGGGGTAAAATATGCCGAAATTATTTGGGCCGATACCCGGGTGGAGAAAACCACCTTCTTTTCTCCCCCTGAGTCGTCCTTTCAATTTGGATTGCTTGCTCACGAGGCTGGGTTTGTAGAACCGCCCCATTATCATAAGCCTATCTCCCGACAAATTCACGATTTGCAGCAGATGTTTGTTGTTCAACGGGAGGTTGTTGCGGTTCAGTTATATAGTGATGAAGGAGATCTTCTGCGTGAAATTATCCTGCATCCCGGTGATGCCATCGTTTTGATTCATGGAGTCCATGCAATCCGTGTGATTGAGGATATGCAATGTATCAGCGTTAAACAGGGACCGTTTTTAGGGACCGAAAATGATAAGATTCTTGTAGAGGTGAAGAAGTGATATCGGTTTTTGAACCTGTAATCGGTGAAGAAGAAATTAATGCGGTCGTTATGGCCTTGAGACGGGGTGAAATTTCCGGATCATTTGGCGAATCCATTGTCCGATTTGAGCAGGAATTTGCCGAGTATTGCGGTTGTAAATATGGAGTTGCCGTCAGCAGTGGGACGGCGGCCCTGCATTTAGCCGTTGCTGCTGCGGGTATCGGTCCTGGAGAGGAAGTGCTGGTTAGTGCCAGTACCAATATTGCTACCGCCTTGGCTGTGTTTCACCATGGGGCCGTTCCCGTTCCGGTAGATTCTGAAGAGATTACCTGGAACCTCAATCTTGATTTGATTGAATCCCTGATTACTTCGCGTACCCGGGCCATTATTCCGGTACACTTATATGGTCACCCTGTAGATATGGATCGCTTATGTGAAATTGCTAGACGCCATAATCTGCTGGTGATTGAGGACTGTGCGGAATCCCACGGGGCCACCTGCCGGGGAAAAAAGACAGGTAGTTTTGGGGATATGGGATGCTTCGGCTTCTATGCCAACAAAGTGATTACCACCGGCGAAGGGGGCATGGTCCTAACCAACGATAAAGTCTTAGCCGAACGTCTGCGGTTATTACGGAATTTAGCCTTTACAAAACCGCGCTTCCGGCACGAACTGGCCGGGTATAACTTCAGGATGACCAGTTATCAGGCCGCCATGGGGATCGTCCAGCTTCACAAAATCGAACAGATTATTGCTGAGAAGCGGCGGGTGGCCCATACCTATCACCGTTATCTGTCTGATATTCCAGGTTTACAACTTCCCTCTGAAGCTTCCTGGGCACGAAATGTTTATTGGATGTATGCAATGGTTGTTCAGCCTGAGTTTGGTATCAGTCGAGATCAACTCATGGAATGGTTAAGCCGGGAGGGGATTGATACTCGTACCTTTTTTTGTCCCATGAACCAGCAACCCTGCCTGCAATCCCAGCCGGGATTCCGGGAAATCCCATGCCCGGTGGCAGATAAGTTGTGGGAAAGAGGACTTTATTTACCTTCCAGTTATACGCTGTCCGAAGCGACCATTCAAAGTATTGCAGAAAGTATTCGACGTGCTACTCAGCAAGCAAAAAAGATTACCCTATGAGTTCCTATCTAGGTCGACATGCCGAGTTATACGACATTTTCTATGCCGATAAACCTTACGAGACCGAAGCTGCTTTTGTCGATCAATGCTTACAAAAATACAGTATAGGTAAAACCCGGCGGTTACTGGAACTGGCCTGTGGAACCGGAAGACATGCCCTCGCCCTTGAAAAGTTAGGTTATAAAATCGTAGCGGTGGATTATTCTGTAGATATGTTGGCCTGTGCCCGACGTAAAATAGCTCAGGTCTCTTCCCAGATAGACTTTCGCTGGCAAGACATGCGTGCTCTTAATCTACCCGATGACCCGTTTGATGCAGTGATCTGTTTGTTTGATTCGATTGGATATGTCGCAACTAACGAAGCTCTGAAGCAGGTATTGGCAGGTGTCTATAGCCATTTACGTCCGAATGGTTTATTTGTGTTTGAATTCTGGCATGCCGCCGCTATGCTTCGAAGTTACGATCCTGTACGGGTCAGACGTTGGTCAATCCCCGGTGGGGAATTGCTCCGTATCTCTGAAACCAACTTAAAGTATTCTCAGCAATTAAGTCAGGTAACTTATACCGTTTATGAGTTACGGGATAACGGAACCTATTCCCGTTTTGAGGAGACTCAAATCAATCGTTACTTCCTGGTTCAAGAAATGGCCTACTGGTTAGCCTCCAGTGGTTTCACGCCCCTTAAATGGTTTGCCGGGTTTACTCCCGATGAACAGATTACAGAACAGACCTGGCATGTTGTAACCGTAGCTCGAAAAACCCAAAGCAGTCTTAATGAAATAAAGGAATTCGAGGTGTCATGAGAGTTGGCCTGTTCCTGGGAACGAATATACCTGAAGAAGGAGGAGGATATACCTTTGAAACGGAAGTATATCAATCTCTGATCAAGTTTGGTCAGGAAAGTAACCACACTTTTATGGTGCTTACCTGGATGAAAGGGCAATCCCCTAAAATTTCGACCGGAAATATTCAATTTGTCTCCCTCTATCAGGGTTTAGGAAAGCGTGTAATATCTAAACTCTCTCGAACAGCAACGGGTGTTTTTAAAAAACTACGACATCCGAGAAGTCTCTTCACCATAGAAAGCCGAATAGAAAAACTTCTTCTTAAAAACGGAATTGAGTTTATCTGGTATCTGACCCCAGATTGCTTCACCATGGAAATTCCTTATATTACCGTAGTCTTCGATTTGCAACATCGACTTCAGCCCTATTTTCCGGAAGTAAGTACAAAAGGGCAATGGAATTGGCGGGAAGGATTTTATGGGACCGTATTATACGGGCCGGGCTGCTGCAGTTATTACTGGTACAGAGGCTGGTAAAGCCGAAATTGAGTATTTTTATCAGGTACCGAAAGAACGTATTAAAATACTTCCCCATCCTACTCCTGCATTTGCCTTAAATGCATCGGCAGATGATGGAAAACAAGTCCTCATTAAATATTCTATCCCTGAAAATTATCTCTTTTACCCTGCTCAATTCTGGCCTCATAAAAATCATGCCGGACTGCTACAAGCAGTTCGATTGTTACGGGATAAGTATCAACTCGTTTTTCCCGTGGTGTTTGTGGGTTCCGACAAAGGAAACCAATCGTATATCAGGCAACGGGTCGCCGAGTTGGGCCTGTCTGCCCAGGTTCACTTTTTAGGATTTGTACCTCAAGAAGATTTAATTTCACTTTATCGAAAGGCCTTTGCGCTGACCTATCTGACTTTCTTTGGTCCAGAAAATCTGCCCCCGTTAGAAGCCTTTGCATTGGGTTGCCCGGTAGTTGCCTCCCAGGTCCCGGGTGCTCAGGAACAATTCGGTAATGCGGCTTTGCTGGTGGATCCTAAAGATCCGGAACAAATTGCCCTTGCCATCAAATCTCTTTACGAAGATCATACCCTACGCCATACGCTGATTCAACGGGGATTAGAACGGGCACTTAAATGGACGGGGGAAGATTATGTCAAAGGGGTTTTCTCAATCCTGGACGAGTTCGAGCCTATTCGATGTTGCTGGAAATGACGTATCCTAAAATATCTATTATCACCCCCTCCTTTAACCAGGGTCCATACATTGAACAAACCATTCTCTCCATTATTCATCAGGACTACCCTAATTTAGAATATTTTATCATCGACGGGGGAAGTAAGGACGATACCATCCCTATCCTCAAAAAATATGAACACAAAATTACGTACTGGATAAGTGAACCCGACAGAGGGCAGAGCCACGCGATTAATAAGGGGCTTAAAAGAGCGACAGGAGATATTGTGACCTGGATAAACAGCGATGACCTGGTTACAGAGGGTACTTTTTTTAGAGTCGCCAATCTTTTTCAAAAGGAATCGGATCAGATAGGACTTATTCATGGAGGGACCATTTTGTTTGATCAAAAAGGAGATATCCGAGAAGATTTTGGCTATGAAAATCCAACCCTTGAAAGATATCTCAGCGGGATGGCTTTCTCGCAACCCTCGGCCTATATTCGAAGGAAATACCTGGATAAGGTTGGTTTATTGAATGAAACCTATCACTATGGAATGGATTATGATTTGTTTGCCCGACTGGCCTTGGTAACCAAATTTAAAAAAGTTAAGGATATTTTCTCTAAGTATAGACTCCATGCAGAAAGTAAAAGTGTTGCCTTAGACAGGCACTTTATCGAGGATTGGATCCGGATTTTTATAAATATCGTAGGGAATCTTAAACTAAATTGGATTCGTGACGAATTACAAAAATTGAAGGTTTTTAATACTTATTTCTCCGATCCTGTGGAATTTGATTTTGATTTCGATCAGAAGGTTATGGACCCAAGGCTCATGTTGTTCTACTTTCTGAGTTACGTATTTAAGGCCGATTACAGAACCGGAAATTTTCCAAGAGCTCGCAGGATAGCCGCCTATCTAAAGAAAAATTATAAAAGTTATATGGAAGAAGATGGGGAGTTAAAAAAGGTCATCCGGCGACTTACTTTCTTTCCCGACTTTTTTATCGCATCGGTTCGACGTTCCAAATAAAATAAGATGAAAATCGCTTATATTACTTCCCACATCAATAAATCCCTCCAGTGGTACTGGTTCTCTGAAGAGTTGGTTAAAAGAAATATCCAACACTTTCATATTATCCTCAATGAATATGAGCCGATTTTAGCCAGGGATTTAAAGGAACTGGGCGTGGAGGTGTACTACCTGAAGCATAAAAATTTTCTTTCGCACCTTATCAACCTTTTTAAGGTCATCCTGATTTTGAAAAAGCATTCGGTTGATCTCGTACATACCAGCTTACCCTATGGAAATTTAATCGGCCAACTGGCGGCTTTACTGACCGGAATTCAGAAACGGGTGACCACCTGTGAAAATGCAAGCTGGGCCCATGATTTTAACAGTAAGAAGCAAAAAATCATAGACCGGCTAACTTTCTGGTCTGCTAAGAAGGTTATCGCCGTTTCAGATACGGCCCGGGAGTATCTGGAAACAAAATGGAAAATCAAACCTGAAAAGTTAACGACGATCTATAACGGTCT
>JAUQPW010000134.1 GCA_030550175.1 bacterium | reverse complement strand
GAAGGGGCTGGAGCTTGCACAGCGGGAAAATCGTCTTCATATAGAAGCTCATTTACTTCACCGACTTGGGCTTGTCTATGAGAGAATGGGTCAAGAAGAAATGGCCCTGCAGAATTTTTTAGATGCCATCAACCAGGTAGAGAGCCTGCGGGCTAATCTGGAGGAAGCAGATATTCGGCGTTTATATACACAGCAGAAATCGGATCTTTATAGGGATACCATCCGCCTGCTTCTGAAGAGGGGAGAGGTCGAAGAGGCTTTGTTTTGCCTGGAGAGATTTCGCGCAAGAACCTTCTTAGAAGCGCTCTTAAGTGGGCCTCCCATTAAAATAAAAGAAGGAAGTCCACTCCTGGCAGAAGAACAGGAACTTTTTGCCGAAATTCGCTTTTTAAATCGACAAATTCATCTTCTCTCTCAATCCAGTCTGATAGAGTCCGGATCTACAGGTTTGGATACCCCTTTGAATGAAGTTTCAAGTAAAAGTGACCCGGTGCGTCGTTTTACTGCGCCGGTTTCTAAAGATCCTTCCGGGACACGAAACTTTAAATCCGAAAGTTATCTGAATCGACAACTCCTGGAACTCAAAGAGGAACTGGAGTCTGCTAAAAACCGATATGAGGAATTATGGATTCGGATTCAATTGACTCAACCGGATTATGCTCATCTAAAAAGTGTAAAGGCTGAAGAGCTTAGAAAGATGATGATCAAAGCCAGAGTCTTACTAGATCCAGAGGTAGCTGTCATAGAGTACTTTTTAGACGAAGAAAAGATTTATATCTGGGCGGTAACAAAAGAGCGGCTGGTTTATCGAGAAGTTCCCATGGGCCGGGAGATGATCACCCGGGAAGTTCTGGCGTTTCGTTCCTCGGTGAAGGCCAGGACCTTGCTGCCCGCAGAGAGGTCAGGGTGGGAGTCCTCTCAGGATTTTGTAGACCCTGTTAAGAAGCTCCATGAAGCCCTGATAGCTCCTATTGAAGAAGTTTTGGCAGGGAAGAAGGTGCTTGGGATTGTTCCCCATGAGATCCTGAATTTTATACCCTTTGCAGCCCTTAAAAATCAGCGGTACCTTATCCAGGACTATGCCGTGTTTTATCTCCCTTCGTTGAGTCTGTTACCGTTGCTTCGAGAAAAAACCCTGGAAAATGAACGATATCCTGTACCGGGTGAGCTATTAGCCATGGGAAATCCCTATGGGAACCTGCCGGGCGCAGAAGCTGAACTCAAGTCTCTATCCAGGGTTTTTTCACAAGCGACTCTTTACCAAGGCCCGGAAGCCTCAAAGGAACGGTTTATGAAACTCTCCCCATCGTATCAGATCCTCCACTTAGCCACCCACAGTGTCTATGACAAGGGAAAACCTTTACTATCCTACCTGGAACTGGCTTCTGAGGATCCAGGAGATGGGAGATTATATGTCAGTCAGGTTTTGGGATTGAGCTTAAAAGCGAATTTAGTAACCCTGAGTGGATGCGAGACCTCTTTACCTCAAGATTCTAATTCCCAGGAGATGGAAACTCTGGTATCCGGGGATGAAATTATAGCTTTTAATCGGGCTTTTATACATGCCGGAGTTCCGACTGTTTTATCCAGTCTCTGGAAGGTTAGCGATTTTGCAACTCCGATTTTGATATATCAGTTTTATCAAAACCTTAAAACAAAAACCCGAGCAGAAGCGCTGCGCCAGGCTTCTTTGATGGTTATGGGACACCATATAACCCATGGAAGAAGAACCGTTAAGGAATTATCCTTATCGCATCCTTTTTTCTGGGCTCCCTTTGTCCTGGTGGGGGATTGGAAATGAGGAAAGTTTCTAAAGGTAAGTTAGAAAGGAGTTTTCTTGTTTTTGTACTTCCTGGATTATTCTTTGGGTTCTTTCAAGCCCCGATAGGGGCCATGGACTGGCCATTATCCCAGGAGGGAATGGATTCAGAAGGTAGAAAGCTGATCATCCTGAGCGTTTTTGAGGAGAAAATAGCCGGGAAGGCAACGGCGGTAAAAATTGAAAGTGCTTTGAGGAGTAAGGGGTACGAAGTGGTGGTGGATCCAAAGGTTGCAGAAATTGGAGAGCGTATCGCCCAGGTTTCCGAACGCCCCGACTTAGACTACACTTTTAAGGTGATCCGGGGAGTTTTACGTCCCCAGGCTTTCTCCCTTCCCGGAGGTTATATTTACCTCACCCAGGGTTTGCTGGAGTATTTTTGCGAGGAAGATGATGAAATCGCCTTTGTGATAGGGCACGAAGTGGCCCATATTGCACTCCGCCATTACGCAGATTATAAGCTCAATAGTGAGGAAGAGACCCGGCATATCCGAAAAATCCTTGAGAATCTGGATGCTTCAGATTTCCTGGAAAGATCCCGGTTAATTATGGAATTGAATGAAGTCCTTTCACCTTACCTTCTGAACATCAAAAGGGCTAAGGAAATCGAAGCCGATCAGTTTGGGGCACTTTATGCTCTCCGGGCAGGCTATAAATTCTCGGGGGCCCTTCGATTATTGGAGAAGCTTAAACTGGCTTATGGGGATCGGTTTCTACTGGATACTTCCACCGAACAGGATGTGATAAAGGCTCCCGATCCAATAGCCGGATCAGAAAGCCAGAACGAAGTTCATCCGAGTTTATCTAAACGACTGGAACAATTGGAAATCTTTAGAATTAAAGCCCATGAGATTGTCAAACTTTTCCCGGATGGGGTAAAAGCCCTGGAGCGTGGAGATTATGAAACGGCTTCAGTTATTTTTGAATCCATTCTATCGATCCTGCCCCAGAGTTCTGCCGCTCGTTTAGGACTTGGTATTGCCCGGCATTTAGAGTACTGGAGTTCTACGCAACCGGATGATTTTCTCATTTCTTATGTGGAAGAGGTGGAGTTGGATTTGATGAATTTATTGGTGCGAGGTGAAGAGAAAAGAGGCAATTGGGTTGCTTTAAAAAAAGCCGAGGAAGCTTATAGGGCGGTACTGGAGCAAGAACCTGGAAATCCTCACGCCCATAACAATCTCGGGGTAGTTCTTGCCGAGACCGATCGACTCGACGAGGCCGAATCAGCCTTTCTAAAGGCTTTGTACATCCAGGAGAGGAGTGATTTTCCCCTCTTTAATCTGGGTTTACTCTTCGAGATCCGCTATCAAAAGACGCAGGAAGCCAGGTATCGGGATCAAGCCTTTGAGTATTTCCGGAAATACCTCCAAATAAACCCGCAAGATCCGGTGGTAAAGGAACACCTGGATAAGTTAAAATAGGAGAAAGCCGGGGCTAAGTGGCCTACCCTTTCGTTCTTCTTCTGTTAGGGATCTTTAGCGCATCTAAATCCAACGATATTTAACTCATATTCGGGCAAACCCGGGCTACGATGGGCTCCACGGGCTGTATAGAGTTCGGTATACCAGGAACCCCCTTTGAGGGTGTAGCTATTTTTATCTGAATCATACCAGCTACGGGTCCACTCCGACACATTACCGCCCATATCATAAACTCCGTAAGGACTTACATCTCCTTTATACTCGTCCACAGGGGAAGTGTCACCTCGATCGACAGTGACCAGATTGACTTTCTCTCCGCCATACTCATTTCCCCAGGGATAGATAAATCCTTCAGATCCTCTGGCCGCTTTCTCCCACTCTTCGGCTGTAGGGAGCCGTTTTCCCGCCCATTGACAATAAGCTGCCGCGTCTTCCCAGGAAACGTAAACGACCGGATGATCAGCTTTATGAGACGGGTAAACATTTCCTTCCCAATGGCGAGGGGGTTTATGCCCGGTTGCGTCGACAAATTTTTTATATTGGACATTGGTTACCTCGTATTTATCGATAAAAAAGCCTTTGAGAAAGACCTGACGTTGAGGCTTTTCATCGACCAACTCAGAGGGATCAACACCCTGACGTTGGGCAATTTTATTAATTTCCCCTTCGCTACTTCCCAGGCTAGCCTCTCCGGCTGGAATAAAGACCATATCTTCAGGGGCTCTGATTTTTCTGGAAGGCCTCATATCGGGTTGATCGGAAGATTTTGTTTCTATTTGAATGGGAGATCCCGCTTCGGGTTGACCGGAAGGTTTGATTTCTGTTTGAACAGGAGATCCTGCTTCGGGTTGAGGAGGGATTAAGACCTGCTTGGGGGGAGGAGCCGGAGCTACTTCTTCTGATTTCTCTTTGGAGGGAGAAGGAGCCGGGGATACCTCTCGAGGAGGGAGTTGAGGAGGTCTAGACGCTTCTCTGGCTTTTGTCTGAGGTCGGGATTTTTCTGTCGTCCGGATCTCTTCTTGTTTTACTTTTTTAGGGGTCAAAAGGGATGAAGCGATCCATCCAATTCGGCCATCTTCCAGTTGGACCAGAGACCAATTCCCTTCACTCCTTAAAAAAGTAACCTTCGTCTCCCGAACCAACCTGTCAATAATATTACCGGGATTCTCTATAGGACTCGCCCTTAAATTCGCAGCTTCTGTTTTTACATATAAGATCTGACCCTCTTGAAAGATAGATTTAGATTTCTCTGCCGTTACGGATTGAGGGGAAATCCTTCGAGATTTAGGCTGAGTCGGAGCTTTTTGGGACTCTGAAGAGCGCAAACTTTCCTGAGATTTCTTTTTAACAGTTATATCTGCATAGCTGATTTTGCTCCAATCGGCCCAGGAAAGTAAAAGGCCTGTAAAGAGTCCCCAACCTAAAAGCTTGTAGACTTGTTTCATATCTCTCTCTCCTTTTTTCTCTCTAAATACTGTAGAACTTAAGGGTAAAGTTGTTTTTTCATATAACTCCCTCGCACAAATGTCAAGGGGAATAAAGGACTCAAATTAAGATTTTAGAAATTTTATTTACATGAAAAGTTTTAAGTCCCCTTTTTCTTGACAAGTTCAGGGAAAAAATTTATATCTAAGTGAGCTTATTTATTATGAATGAACAGCTTGATGAGGTTCCTGATACCTTCAGTTAAATTCATACAAGTTTTTCCAGATGAATGCAACCGTAAGGTTAACCGAGGTTTCTATTCATCGGATGATTGGAAGGAGTAGGTTGGATGGAAGACCTGAAATTAGAAAATCGTTTGCAAGCCATTGAAGATCGGCTACAACGGTTAGAAGAGGTGTTGATCAAGATCCATCAGAAGCTGGAAAAGGAGGAAGAAAAAATCTCTTCCCGGGAAGAAACCCTGAAAAAATGGATCACGGATTATGTTTCGCTTCGGCTCCAGCAACTGGTTCCGGAGACCTGCGAGCATACGGAAATAGATCGGGTCAATGGACCTTTCTTGGAAGGGACCAACATTCGATGCACGGAAGAAGTAGTACATCGGGTAAGTCGGATTCCTATTCCCTTTGTACGGAAGATGGTAATCCAGAAAGTAGCTAACAGCGCCAGAGAAAAAGGTTTGGATCTGGTAGATATCAAGTTCTTTGAACAGGCTGCCACTTTTTGACAGTGTAAATTAACTGAGGAGGCTGCCTCAGATCATTTTCACTGGGAGGAGTTGGTCTTGCAAGGACCCCCCCTGTAGAGTTTATCCAGGAAAATCCGCCCATTGAACGCGTAGCCCGGACAGATCAAGACTCTTGGGATAAGCTCTCAACAATCGATGGGATTAACTTGAATGCATTCTCACAAAAAGCCGTACGTATTTCCCTGTCGTCCCAGGCGATAGCCCCATGCGTACGAGGATCTCAAGGAGATATCGTAATGAAAAAACTTACTACCTCTGCGGTTCTGTTCTTCTTTGGGTTGGTTACGATAAGTACTGCCTACGCGTACGAATGTCCAGATATTTATGGCGCAGCAGAACAAGCTCTTCCTGAAGCCGAGTTCTTTGCAGCCAAGGCGGCACCTGGCGTTAAAGACCGGGTTATGAAAGAGCTGGCAAACGCCAAAGACTCCATTAAAAAAGCCAAAGAGCTTCATGAAAATGCTAAAAGTCTTGAAGATCACCTCAAATCAATCCAACTTTCCTACGCTGCTCTAACCAGCATTAAAACAGCTCTTTACCTTTCTATTCATGGAAAATAAACTGGGATTTTCTGCATCGCGAAAAGACTCTCTTATGCAGCTTAAATGCCCGGGGAAAGGATCATGAAAAACGGCTTAACAATCCCGATTGTCATCCTGGTTGGAGGGTTTTTATTCCTGAACCCACCTGTAACCGAAGCTCAGATTTCCAAGTCGGATATTGAAATGCTGGATAAACTTTCTCGGTTTCCGGGTGATTTAGGGCCTCTTCCCAAGGTACCTGTTCCAGCCGATAATCCCCAGACCCCGGATAAGGTTGCCCTGGGAAAGATGCTCTTTGTGGATGGGCGACTTTCCCTCGGACCGGATAGAAAGTCGAGTTGTCTGACCTGTCATATTCCGGAAAAGGCTTATGCAACCGATCATCCTACCGATATTGGAGCTAAAGACCCCCGAAATTCTCCGACCCTCTTAAACGCTGCTTATAATAAACGCCAAATGTGGGACGGGAGATTACCTTCTTTGGAGGCCCAGGCTTTGAGCCTGATCAAAATGGGACTGGCCGTGAGCGATGAAATAACCCGACTTCGGGGTTATAAAGAACAATTTAACAAAGTATTTGGGACGGAAGAAGTGACCGCCGAGAACATGGCAAAGGCTATTGCGGCCTTTGAACGGACTTTGACTACCCCCAATTCCCCCTTTGACCGCTATGCCCAGGGAGATAAATCGGCTTTGAGCGAATCGGAGAAGAGGGGATTATGGGTATTTTTGCTAAAAGGGGCCTGTGTTCAGTGTCATAGAGGGATTAACTTCACCGATGACGAATTTCACAACCTCGGGGTCCCGCCTCGTGGACCGGATGATAAAGATCCAGGTCGATTTGGCATAACTCAAAAAGAGGAAGATAGGGGTCGATTCAAAACTCCCGGGCTTCGGAATGTAGCTTTGACCCCTCCTTATATGCATAACGGGGTTTTTAAAACCCTGGAGGAAGTTATCGAGTTTTATAACAAAGGGGGTGGGGACGTGCCGGGTAAATCGGAGCGCATGAGACCGTTAAATCTGACCGATGAAGAAAAGAAGGATCTCATCACCTTTTTAAAAGCCTTAACGGGTGAGCTACCCCCATTCATCCCCCCAACTTTACCAACAGAGTGAAGAACCGGACCCCGGGGTTGCATAGTCCGGTTCCTAATATCTGGGTTCCCGTTTTTCTCTATAAGCCTGCATGGCCTCTTGATGTTCTTCCGATTCACTGGCAATCTTTTGAAACTCAAAGTATTTCTCCAGAAATTCTGGATAGGATAGGTCAAAGGCCTGACTAGTCAGAATCTTGGCCAATCTAGCGGCTTTGGTGGCGAATTTGAGAAACTTTTGGGTAATGGCTTGAAGTTTTTCCTCAAACTCTTCCGGGGGCACCACCCAATCTACCAGACCTATCGCTTCGGCTTCCAGGGCCGTAATATTTTCTCCTGTAAGGATTAACCGTTTGGCCCAGCCCATTCCGACAAATCGGGGAAGACGATAGGTAGCCAATCCTGGAATTAGGCACTCTTTCACGGCAGGAAGTCCTAAGATAGCTGTCTGACTAGCGACTCGAATATCGCAGGCCAGGGCCAGTTGAAGTCCACCGCCCAGACAATACCCGTTAATTCCGGCTATGACGATTTTATCCATAGTTTCCAGGATTCGCATGGTACGCTCCCACAGGTTATGAAAAGATAGAGCAATTTTCCCGGTGGATAAATCCTTCAAATCGATACCGGTACAAAAAGCCCTTCCGGCTCCGGTGATGACTACAATTCGGAGCTCTCCGTCAGAAGCTACTACATTGGCCACCGTATGAAGGTCTTCGATCCACTGATGGTTCGCAGCATTGAGAATTTCCGGTCGATTTAAGGTAATTCGAGCCACGCGCTCTTTTTTCTCGTAAAGGATGGTCTGTAAACTTATTTTATCCAAGCTTCAATTCTGCTCACATTCCTGACAGGTACCCCCTCCCAGGATGAAGTTTTTGCAGCCTCGGTAAAGACCTTTTTTTCCATCACAATAGGTTAAGAGATTTTCAGCGCCACAAGCCGGGCAGCGAAGGAGGGCTCTTCCAATTTCCAGAAAAGCCTTTATCCCGATGAAATATCCCTCAGAATCTTCCTTTAAAGTTAAATAACCGGTAAAGCCGCAAGGTCTACAGAGGATTTCCATTCCTTCGTAGAGATCCTCTACATCGACGATGGCACTTTTGACTCGTTTTGGCATATCTGCTATCCCCTCTTGTAATGACGATCAAAGATGGCCTGGGCCCGTTCCTGGGCTCGCTTAGCGGCCTCAGCCGGATCTACCCCCCGCACCAATACCTCCTGGGCCATGTCGGGGATGATGTAAGAGTCTACCACTTCTGCTGTGGCTGGGGTAGGAGGTGATTTGGCAGTAACTCTATAACCGTATTCCGGCATTTTAAGAAATTCACTAAATACCGGGCGTTGCTGCCAAAACTCATCCTTTGTCAAGCGCCGGTAAACAGGAACTGCCCGGCCACCTGCCTCTTCAATAAGGCGAGCATACCGATCGGGTTGCATCATCCACATCATGGCATCTTTTACCAGATTCGGCTCTTTGGTTTTTGTAAAAGCCCCATAGGCCCAGGCATCAATGAGACTGAAAGATCCAGCCGGCCCCGGTGGGAAAGGAGAAAGTCCGGTCTTACTCATCAGATCAGGATCGTTGATGGATAAATAAGAGTAAACGCTGGTCGGGTTACAGATAAAGATAACCTGTCTGGACTGATAAGCCTTGTTATTTCCGCTATCATCCCAATTGATAGCTCCAGGTGGAATGATTTTATCTTCATTATACATTTTATTGAGGAATTTTAATCCTTCTATTGTGCCGGGAGAATTGATACTCAAGGTCTTCTCGTCCTGGGTCATCCAACCCCCAAAAAGCCAGAGGATGTTTTGGATATTGTCCACACCATCCAGGGCCCTTCCTAAGCAGAATCCGGCACCGTAGAGATAGGGTGGTTTCTGGAGCTTTTTACAGACCTCGACAAATTCAAAGATGTCTTTAGGATACTCCAGTTTAGCCTGTTCGAAGAGATCCTTTCGCCAGTGCAGGGGCCAGGGGCTTATGATAAGGGGTACTCCAAAGGCTTTCCCCTCATATTCTACAGTCTCCAGGGCAGCAGGGAAGAGTCCCTCGGGTTCTTTCTTCATCTCATTGATCAGATCGGTAACCTCCAGAAGCTGGCCGATAGACCGATAGTACTGGGTATCCGAATCATAGATCATAGAGAGATCTGGAGGAGCCCCTCCCTCCACAGCCGTTTGTAACTTACGGGTAATCTGGGGACCCGGAACGATAACCACGTTTACCTCGGCATTGGCTTTCTTGGCAAACTCGGCAAATTGCTGTTGAATAATTTCATCGGCTTTAGGATTGAAAAAACCAATGGTCCAAACCGTTATCTGGGGTTTCGCCCAGGTTTTTCGAGGCGTCCAGGCAGAAAAAGCAGCAGCACCAACGGCGGCTGCACCCTGCTTTAAAACTTCTCTGCGGGTAAAAGTTTTTTCGGTCATATTTTAAGAAGCAGGCCTTAGGTCGTGGGGGAGTAAGCAGAAAGAACTGATCTGCAAGCCATCCTCTGCCTACCGATTCAGGCTTTTACGGCCCCCACAACCAGCCCTTTAATCATGAGTCTTTGGAATAAAAAGTAGATAAGAACCGTCGGTAGAGAGGCTAACACACTCCCGGCCATCATCTGACCCCAGAAAAAGATATCTTCCACCATGAGACTGCTCAGTCCAGACGTAATCGTCTGGGACCATTTGTTTTGGGTAAACAGGATCGCATAGAGGAATTCATTCCAGGAGAGGGTAAAGGAGAAAAGGGTCACAACGGCAATCGCGGGACCGGAAAGGGGAAAAATAATACGGAAGAGGGTCCCCAAATGGGTACATCCATCTACCAGAGCAGCTTCATGAAGTTCCTTAGGAACAGTTTTAAAATAACTCATCAACATCCATGTGCAGAAGGGAACTGTAAAAGTTAGATGGGCCAACATGAGCCCATAGACATTATCGATAAGATCTAATTTGTTAAAGAGGGCAAACAAAGGAAAAGCCAGTAATACCGGGGGAATTAAGTAGGTCACGATCATACTGCGGGCCAGCATTTGCCGACCGGGAAAATGGAGGTAAATGAAGGCATAGGCCCCCAGGGTCCCTAAGAGAATGGAAGCCGAGGTTGTAACCAGGGCAATTCGGAGGCTGTTATAAAAAAAGTTCGGGAAAGGTTTTTGAAAGAGGATGGTACGATAATTTTTCCAGGTAAATTCCCAGGGTAGCAGGGTCGCTTCCGATCCGTAAATTTCTTTATCTTCTTTAAAAGAGGTTACCACCACCCAGTAAATAGGCCCCAGGGTCCATGAACATAGTAAAGCCAGCACAAGATAAGTGATTACGGCCGCTCCTTTACTTTTGAATCGCCTTTCTATAACCTCCATATGAATAAAACCCGGAGACATAAAGGACAGGAGGATTTTCCTTGTGTCCTTATGTCTTCACCTCTCTGCCCAGCAGAGTCGTTTAGAGTTCTGTTTGCCTGAGCATTTTTCTGGTAAGAAACGCTATGGCCACCAGGAAGAGGGGGAAAAAAATGAGCGTTACCGCAACGGCCCTTCCCAGTAAATGTTGTCCTTGGAAAAGTTCCAGAGCCAGATTAGGAAAGATCTGGGTGGCATAATCGGGACCCCCATTGGTAAGAATGTAAACAAATTGTACTTCGTTAGCCGTCCAGATGGTAGAGAGAAGCACGGTAATAGCAATAACGTGACGAATACTGGGGATCGTGATATAGAAGAACTTCTGAATGGCTGACGCCCCATCGATCTCTGCCGCTTCGTAGAGTTCCATGGGAACGGCTTGCATACCGGCCAGAAAATTCATACTGTAAAAAGGCGTTCCCTGCCATACTACCACGGCCACCACCGAGAACATAACAATCTTGGGATCGCTTAGGAAATAGATAAACTCTTTTCGACCCAAGTATCGGACCAAAATGAGGTTAAGAACCCCATTCATATCATCATAGATCCAGCGGAAATTTAGGGCCGTCATGACTGCAGGGATAGCCCAGGGAGCAAACAGAAGGGTCCGGAAAAAATTCCGGAATCGAATGGGCTGATTGAGAACTGTTGCCGTCGTCAAACCCAACAGGCATTTTATTCCCACACCCAGGATCGTGTAGACAAAGGAATTAACAACTGTCTTCAGAAAGATGGGATTGTGGAGTAAATAACGATAATTATCTAAACCTATCCACTCACTTTCTTTCACTCCAATCAGCTTATTCTGAAAGCTGAAAATAATCGTATTTATGAAAGGGTAACCTATCAAACCTACCAGAATAACAAAAATCGGAAAAAGAAGCAGGTACCCCAAAAGCCATTCATTTTCCAGACCTTGAGTCCATAACCGACTGCGCAGCCTGTATTTTTTTGTATAAACTTTATATAA
>JAUQPW010000024.1 GCA_030550175.1 bacterium | reverse complement strand
TTTCCCTCACCCCCGGCCCCTCTCCCACCTCGTGGGAGAGGGGAACCGAGGGAGAAAGGAGGATGTTCAGGCCGAGAATAAGGCTTTTCCCCTTCTTAGCTCGATGCCTATACCCCCTTCCCCCTCTCCTGAAGCTCCAGGAGAGGGGGAGCGAAAGGGTGAGGCAAACGGTCCCACTCCCGGCTAAGCCTTACTGACCTGGTATAACAAACCCCCCCCCCTCCGTCTATCCCTCCAAAATACCTTGCGCGTAAAGCTCTTTCAAATAGGATAAGGTTCTACGGCGATATTTTTTTCCTATTCTCGTTACGATCTGATGAATAGTTTTTGTTCCACCACACAAATAAAGCAATTCCCGGACTTCTTCGGAGATATATAAAGCCGCCTGTCCTTTTCTGAAAAGATACCAGCTGGGGAGTGGGTAGACTCGGGGTAAATCCTGCACAACCTTTTCGTAAAGGGCCCGCTCAACACTTCGATTCTTTTCCACCAAGATTTCCCGAAGTTTGGCTTCCGACTGGGAGAGATAATCGTTGATTTCATTCAGATTGAAGTTAAGCCGCTTTATCTGGATTCCCGGTTTTATCCGGGGGGTCCAGGTCTGAAACTCTCGGCTCCAGATAGAGGGGGTTTGAGGTTTATTTCCATAGGTTGTTAACGACTGCCGGAGAATTTTGAAGATATCTTTTCCATAACGGTCAAAATAAAGCTGGCTGTGGGCTACGCTTACCGTTCCGGCCCAGGGATAAGTTCTTAGTTTAAAGTATCGGGAAAGTTCATCGATCCGTTCGTCTAACCGGAGACGATCTTCCTCGGTCTTATAGGGTTTATCCATCTGGTAACAGCAGTGGGTCTTAAATTCGTCTCCCAGGAGATAGTAGATTTCCTGGATGTGGTATCGTGCCGGCTCCAAGGCGGTTCTCGAACCGGCTTCCAGGTCGTAGGTACCTACGACAAACAGGCTTATGTAGTCCAGATTCCTGGCGATAAAATCCAAAGTATCTTCGGCTTCAGAGCGTGTTTCGGTAGGAAAATCCAGAAAAGTCATGATTTGCGGAGCAATACCGGCGGCAGAAAGGTTCTGGACCACCTTTTCGGCTTCTTCTACCCGAATACCTTTGTCCATCAGATCCAGGATCCGTTGGTTTCCAGATTCCAGTCCCAGGGCCACCGAAACACAACCACCCTTTTTAAGGGCCTGGCACCGTTCCAGGGTGAAGGTTTTCTCCAACCGCATATCACTGCTCCACTTAATATTCAACCCTTTTCGAATCAGAAGCTCAGAAAGCTTGAGTATAAGCCGGGGAGAAATTAAATCATCGGAGAAATAAAAATAGCAGGTCTGATGCTTTTCCGAGAGGGTTTGTAGATCTTCGACGATTAACTCGGCTTTTCTTTCCCGATACGGGGCCGTTGCTTTATCGGTCAGCCCATAATGGCAGAAGGCGCATTTTTCCCAATAGCACCCCCGGGTGGGGGCGTAAAGAAGAACCAGTTGGGGCGTTAAATAGAGATCCAAAGGAAATCCTTCATAGCTCGGACAGGGTAAAGCGTTGATATCTTCCAGATAAGGATTCCGATCCAAAAATAGCCGATCTTTTCTCCGATCATAGGTAATTACATGGGGTAAATTCTGGAGAGGTCGATCCTCCCGCAAGCAACTTAGAAGGTTATAAAGCGCATGTTCTCCCTCATAGATAACGATACTGTCCAGATGGGCAAAGAGCCTGGTAAGGGTCGGCTTTTCTATTCGAATCGCCATCTGGGTTATGGCAGGCCCTCCAACCGTCACGTGAATGTGGGGAAAGGTCCGTTTGATCAGGTCACAGAGGACCAGGGTCTGAAGTAACTGAGCAGGAAAGACTATGGAAATGCCGACCACATCGGGTTCTTCGTTAGCTATGAACGGCATCAATCGGTCTTGATAATAGACCATGAAGGGATCCGGAGGGTCCTGGGGATCTTTCTTGCGCCGGATCTCTCGCTGGAGTTCGGCGTAAGAGGTCATGTAAAGGGGAACGTTGTATTGGGTGAAGGTCAATTCCAGGGGATAATAAACCGCCGAGAGAAATTTTAAAGCCTTGTTGATAATACAAACGGCCCAATCGTATTTTTCCGGATCAAAAAAAGTTTCCGGGTTTTTTAAAACCTCCTTGGCTTCTTGAATGTGCTCAAGGATATCTTCGATCTCAGGATAAATCAGATACAGACCGAAGTAGTCCTTCTGTTCTTCAAAGCTCAGGGTATGAGGCTTCTTCCTCCCCTGACCTCGTTCGTAAAAATTTAATTTATCCAGGAATTTCTGATAAAGCCGCTTTAAAAAGCCCGGCTCCAAAATAAAATGATATGCCTCAATATTGGCATCTTTAATGAGAACTTCTTCCCCCCGTTCCTTCAAAAAAGCGCTTAAATAAGCCAGGCTGAGATAAGGTTGAGTGGGGTCTGAAGTCGGTGGATAAATTAAAAGCGTTTTCATAGCTCAATAATTCATCGGTCCGTTATCCGTTGTCCAGGGTTTATCCTGGCTGATAGTCGGGGATTGAACCCTAGTTGCGACTAAGGGGTTATAGGTTTCAGATAACGGACTACCCACAGTACAGGCTTTGCGGCGGGCAGGTAAGAACAGGGACAGAATAACTCCCAGCAAAGCAACGGCAGTAAGGGCAAAGAAGGCATTTCCAAGACCTACCCGGTCTGCGAGGCGACCGACCAGCATAGGAGAAAAAGAAGAAAAGATTTGAGCAGAACCAAAAACCAGACCGACGGTGGTCCCTATTTTTTCACCCTTTGTAAGTTCTGCCGCAAAGGCCATTCCGACCGGAAATAGAGAAAGGGTAAAAAAGCCCACGCAAATGGAAAATATAATTGCAAGGATTCCCTGGGCGTTTAAAAAAGCAAAGGTGAATATGGTCAAAAAACCAAAGGACATTAAGAAAACAAAACGCCCTCCGAATTTATCGAAGAGCATACCACCGATGGGTTGAGCAACCAATCCTGCGATGAACATGCAGGAAGTTAAAATGCCTGCATGGGAAAGGGTTGCGCCTTTTTCCACATAAAACGTGGGTAAAAAAGTTGTAAATCCGCTATGGACCATGGAATCCAGTCCGTATACCACAGACAATAAGATAAGGGCAGAGGGGAGATTTCGGGTAAATCCCCTGTTCCCTCGGGCTTCTGGCTCTTCCAAAAGCTTCCAGATCAAAGGAATGATAAAGATCCCGGGAAGAACCAGCAGAAAAGAGCTTTTCCGCCAGCCAAAATGATCCACGAGAAACCCTACCGTAAGGGGAGCCAAAACAAAACCGAGGCTCCCACCTATTCCGTGGATTCCCTGGGCCTTTCCTTGATTTCCTCGAAAATATTTAGATAAAAAATTGGCACTCTGGGGATGGTAAGTACTCGCTCCTATTCCAATAACCAGGCAGAGCAGGAAAAAAACCCAATAAGCCGGAGCCAATCCAAGGAAAGCAATACCGATCGCATAAAGGACGAAACCTATCATGAGAACGGCTTTACGCTTTCGGTGCAGATCGGCAAAGTAGCCGACCGTAGGTTGAAGTACGGCCTGGACAAAAATACTGGTAAAAGATAAAAGTCCTACTTGAAAATGGCTGAGGCCAAAAGTTTTTATCACGGCCGGTAACAACGGAGGTAACACCCAATTATAGAAGTCATTAAAGGTATGACACAACGTTAAGCCTGCTAAAATCGTTGTTTTGTCTTTAGAAAATTTCATGTATACCTGTTTTTGTGTCCGTTGTCCGTTGTTTATCTAAGCCCCAGAGACCCCAAGAATCCAGAGATAGATATTTATTTTCTCCGGGTTCTTGGAGTCTCTATTGCAAAGAACAGAGGACGATAGACGATTTAAGTTTATTTGGCCAGCGCTTTAATAATTTCCCTGCAAAAATCCGGGAGATCTGCGGGAACCCGAGAAGTAATAAGATTACCATCTACCACAACGGATTGATCTACATACTCGGCTCCGGCATTTTTCACATCGTCTTTAATGGCGGATACACAGGTCATCCGCTTCCCTTTAACAATTCCGGCTGAAACCGGTACCCATCCTGCATGGCAAATAGCGGCTACCACTTTGCCGGATTCAAAGGCGTCTCGTACGATGGTCAATACCTGTTCGGATCTGCGTAACCGATCCGGAGCAAAACCACCCGGGATAACCACTGCATCAAAATCTGCTGCCCGGCACTGGCTCACATCGGTATCTACTTCAACCGGATAGCCTTTACGCCCTTTATATACTTTCTCTCCTAATCCGGCTACCGTGACCTTCGCTCCGGCCTCGGTTAGACGAAGCTTGGGGTACCAAAGCTCCAGATCTTCATATTCATCTGCAGCAAAGATTAAAACTTTTTTTCCTGAAAGTTCCATAATCCTCTGGTCAGGAATCCGAAGTCAGAAGCCCGAATAACAAAACCTCTGACTTCTAACTCTGACTTCTGGTTTATTTCAATAGTTAGTACCAACTCTGATTGAAGAGGTCATATTCTATCCATTTCCCCCTGAAGGGGTTATGTCCTGTGTAGGGACAACTCTGTGGGGCCTTCAAGCAGGTAGCTCCTCCCTTCCCCTCCCCATATGCGGGGAGGGTTGGGGTGGACGGTCCCTATCCTTTATATCACATTTCAATACTGACCTGGTATAAACCCTCAGGAGTCAGAATAATCAAATTTCTAACTTTCGATTTCTATTTTACTTCCGTTCGGAGAAAAATTTACCGCCACGGGCCCAGTCCTCTTTTGATTTCTCTTGAATGATAACGGTGACGGCTTCTTTGTCGACCCCGTATTCCTTGCAGATCACCTCCGTAATCCCTTCCATAGCCCTTCGCTTCTGCTCTTGAGTTCTCCCTTCCATTTGATAAATGAAAATCAACGGCATAGACTTACCCCTCCCTAAAAAATTTCCTCCAGGTTTAAACTTTACCACATTTATCTTGTCAACTCTTATATATTAAATTGCCTGTTTCGGTTTGCAACCAATTTTTCGCCTTCAAAATTTTTATTGAAAGCCTTTTAATCGCTTTCGCCCAAGGCAAATTTAATTTTATCCCATTAACTCCTTGACATTTTAAGTCGGAAATGAGATGAGATAAGCTTAATGATATTGCCTATCTTAACGAGAGAAGTCAGGAACAAACGGGAGAAACTATGAAGACGATCAGTTATAAATTTTTTGTATTAATTATATTTTTTATTTTAGTTCCTCTTATTGCTTTAGGATTTATTTCTTTTACCGTTGCCAGTCGGGCACTTCAAGAAAATTCCCACAAGCAGTACGAACAAATGGTTTGGAACTCTAAGGAAAGAATCGATGAGCGATTAGCCGAGCGGCTTAAACAGATTGAGCTTATTCGGGGAAGTAGTACGTTGCTATTATTTTCAGGTTTCACCGGAGTGGGTTCTAACAGAACCAGTGTCGATAATGAAGTTTATGCTTTACAAAAAGGTAACGGGTTAACCTTTGAACCTCCTACCCGGGAAGGAGATCTCATTAATTTTGGGATTATGCTGGTTCATCCTGGCAACCAGAAGATTAAAGATTTTGGGGTATTTCCTTCAGAAGAGTACGTAGGACTCGATGGCGTGGTCAAGCAGCATATCTATGCCGGAGGATCCAATGATGAAGATTTTACGACTAAGGATCTGACCAAGCTGAATCGTTCTGAAGAGGTATGGTTCCAGGAAGCTAAAAATGGAAGGCTTTACATTTCAGACCCTCGTCCGGTCAAGTTGTATTTAAAGGAATACAAACCTTCTGAAGGTAAGCACCCGGAGAAAGTCGTTGAAAGAGAATTAATTGTTATCGCAATGCCCCATCTGGTTCAAAATCAAGTGCGAGGAGTTCTCATGGTTACTACCACGCCGGATTTCTTATACCAGGAGATGGAACGGTTGAAACCCGAGCATGGCCAGGCTTTTATCATTAACTCGAAGGGCTGGGTGGTCGGACATAGCGATAAAAGTCTGATAGCTACCCAACTGGATAACTCTCTCGCCCAGGCTATTCTGGAACATCCCGCGGGATGGACGGCTTATCGGGACAATTTAATTATTTCTCGTAAAAGCCAGATGGCAGATTGGACAATAGGTCTTTATGTTCCGCAAAAGGATATCCTCAGTGCGGTAAATACCTTATGGTCTAAAACCCTTTGGATCATCGTAATTACGTTGGTCGTTGTATGGGTCGGAGTAAGCCTGTTTACACGTAAATTCATCATCACGCCTCTTAAAGAGATGGTCACTTTTGCAGAAGCCATTGGAAAGGGAGATCTTACGAGAAATCTTCCCGTTAAAACCGAAGATGAAATAGGAAAGCTGGGAAAGGCTTTGAACGCCATGTTAGCCACCTTAAGAACCGCAACGAGTCGTATTCGAGAGTCATCCACTCGATTTACTACTACCGCCGAGGCCCTTCGAGGCCATTCCAGAACGGTCGGTATAGGAGCAGAAGAACAACTTAACTCTGTAGAAAAGATTTTTACCTCTACCCGTCAATTAGATCAGTCTATCCAGGGACTTTCACGGGATGCAGAAAATCTCTCATCGGCTTCTGAAGAGACTTCAGCTTCCATGCTGGAAATGAAGGCGACCTTCGAAGAAGTTACAGAATTAATGGAAGATTTATCCTCCTCGGTCAATGAGACGGCTTCTTCTATAGAACAGATGATGATGTCGGTGAGGGAAGTCAGTAAGAATACCCATCAACTCTTAACAAATGCCGAGACGACTTATAAGGCCATCGATAAAATCAATGCATCCATCCAGGAAGTTTCTTCCAATGTAGATCACTCCCGTAAACTATCCGAGGAGACCACCCAGGCTGCCGTAGCGGGCCAAAACTCCATGCAATCCACTTTAGAAGGGATGCGGGAAATTAAAGATGTGGTTTTAAGATCGGCTCAGGTTATTCAAACCCTGGGGGATCGTACAGAAGAAATCGGAGCCATCCTGGACGTAATCAATGATATTGCCGAGCAGACCTCCCTACTCGCCCTCAATGCCTCGATTATAGCGGCCCAGGCCGGGGAACACGGTAAAGGTTTTGCGGTTGTGGCCGGAGAAGTCCGAGAACTGGCCAATCGCTCGACCCTATCGGCTAAAGAAATCGGAAATTTAATTAAAAATGTTCAAAAAGAAGCCCTTATGGCTATTCAGGCCATGCAAGAGGGGATCAAAAAAGTTGAAGAGGGGGTAAGATTGGCAGATATGACCGGAGAGATGTTAAAGCAGATTATCGCCCGGGCCGAAAAATCCTCTTCAACCGTCTCCAAAATTACCCAGGCTACTCAAGAACAGGCCGACAGTAGCCGACGGATTATGCAGTATATGGAAAATGTAACCCACATGATTGCAGAAATAACCAAAGCGACCGGTGAACAACAGAAAAACTCTTCGCAAATTATTACGGCTGTAGAAAATATGAGAAACCTGGCGGCCCATGTCAAGATGGCCATGGGTGAACAAACCAAAGGGGTCGCCCAGGTCATCCGGGCCATGGATACGGTTACGGAAATAGCCCTCAGGGCAAAAAATATTACTACTGACCAGACCCGAGAAGCCGCCCAAATCGTCTCGGCCATTCAGGCCATCCGCGAAGTCATAGAGAAGAATCTGGAAAGTATTAAAAAGACCACTCAGATCGCCGACGACCTGCTGGAACACTCAAAGGGCCTTCTAGAAACGGTAAGTCAGTATAAGATTGAATAGCAGGTGTGGGAGTATGGGAGTGTGGGAGAAATTTTTCATACCTCCATACCCCCATACCCCCACACTCCTCCATACCCCTGAAAGGCCTAGGCCAGGAGTTTGGTAAAAGCCCTTAAATGAGGATGACTTTCCAGTTTTTTGATGTTGTCAACGATTTCCCCTTGGCGGGAATCAGAGAAAATACCCTTAGTCAGGGTGTTAAATTTAGTAACGATTTCTTCCTGACTTAGGGGATTTTCCGGATCTCCCTTGGGATATTCAATCTGGCTCTCCAATCTCCTCCCGTCCTGGGTTTCCAGGATAACCCGGCTTTTCCATTTCTTAGGAAATTCGGCCTCCAGCTCAGGCATGGTTACACAGGAGACTTTTCTCATGAGTTCTCGGATTTGGGGATGATGAAGACTCTCCACGGAAAACTCATCTAAAAAGGCCCTTCGTTTTAGTACGGCAACAGCAGCTCCGAAGGGTGCACTAAATTGGGCATCAACGATGTTCTGGGGATTTACTTTTTGCTCCAGGGGATCTGCAACCAGTAATCGTCCGGCAGATAGAATACCCAGCGTGATGTGTCGAATATCGGACGGGGTGAGATGGTAGCGTATTACGAGATCCAGAACCCCATCGATGGGCGGTTGCATGTAACGGCAGCAGGCATGGGGCTTTAAACTGGTGCGCAGAATCTCAAAATTCTTTCCCAGACCTTCAAAGACCTTCTCCAGATCCGGCTTATCCGAATAAGAGTGAAGAAATCCGAATTTTCCTTCGATTATTTCATGGGGTCCGGTAAATCCGGTTTTTGCCAGTAAGGCGGCTAAAATACCACTGTGGGAAGCCCATCCGGGATGAAATCGCTTGGTCCAGGCTCCATTTTGGAGATAAGCCATGGAACCTGCTGCCTGACTTCCGGCAATTCCAAAGGCCTGGTGCATTTGTTCTCCGGTCAGGTTAAAGATCTTGGAAGCAACCACCGTGGCGGCGAAAACTCCGCAAGTCGCTGTTGGATGAAACCCATGTCGATAATGCTCTGCCGGATTAATCCCTTTTCCAAGGCGTATAATCACATCGTATCCTGCCACTACCGCTTCAATGAAGGCTTCCCCACTGCAATCCACCATTTCTCCTGCAGCGAAGGCCGTCGGAAATACCACAACCCCCGGATGAAGGGAAGATTCGTTCTCTACATCGTCTAACTCCAGGCTGTGGGCAGCAACGCCATTAGCCAAAGCTGCATATTCTCCGGCAGCTTTAAGATCGGTTCCTATAATGGTGCTCTCTCCCGGACGGTTCAGATCTCTAACAAATTTTTGGGAAACCATCCCCGAATCCGACTTAGAACCCCTCGCAACCACTCCTAAGAAATCCAGACACAGATCTTTAACCTTTTCCACAACCTCTCTAGGTAAATTCCAAAATTTGAGCTGATGATACAAATGGACAAAATCTTTAGTTGTGTTCATGGGGAAGAACTAACTACTCAGGGGTCAAGAAAATCTCCAACCTGATCCATTTTGGAGTCCTCGATACCCGGGTAGCCGGTTTTTTCAGTAATTTATCATCCAAGACATTAAAGGGATTCATATAGTAAAACAGGTGATGATAAAACCTTCTATTCTCCGTACTTAATTTTTTCTCTCCATAACGAGAAACTCGATCCAAAACAAAAATGCCAACTATAGAAGCCGAAT
The DNA here is from genome assembly GCA_030550175.1 of bacterium. Taxonomy (GTDB): domain Bacteria; phylum Moduliflexota; class Moduliflexia; order Moduliflexales; family JAUQPW01; genus JAUQPW01. Next base: position 45,549 of record JAUQPW010000024.1, on the reverse strand, counting down.
AATCCATGACAAGATCCTTCCCAGAAGGCGGGAAGGCACTCCCCTCAATAGCAAATTCCCAGGCAATATTGTGTATCTGAGTAAAAAGAAGCGCAGTCCAATCCCTGTAACCCCGTTCCTTTAAATAGAGGCTCATTCCAGCATAGGCCAGAGGATGTGCTACATAGTTAATGAGAAAAGGATCATTATCCAAACGGGTTCCTTTCTTTATACGAGGAACAGGATTTCTAAAATTATCAACAATATTCTCAAAAGCCCCTGATTCTCGAATAGCTTTTTGTATATTTTCACGAGCAAAAACAGCCCCTGTCGTAACGCCACCTATAAATAAAACATCCAGGCCCAATCGGGCTAATTTTTTTTTAAAAGGTCTAGGCTTTTGAGATAGCTCTTCATCCCTCTGGAGAGTGACGTGCCATCCCGACTCTCTAATCCCTTTGATAGAAGGATCTTCAAGAGGATGGTATACGAAATTCAGGAAAAATAACCATGCCCACACTTGCCTATAAAGCCCTCTACAAATACGCCTCCAGGTATTTCAGAATTTTATCGGTAGCTCCCCGATTTTCCAAAATCAAGTTCCTGGCAGCTTCTCCCATTTGTTGCAGTAAGGCAGGGTGATCCAACAATTTGGAAAGCCAGTTTATTAATTCAAGATCGTTTTTTACCACCTTACCCCCTCCGCGCTCCACCAACCGGATGGCTTCCAGAGCTTTGTGAATAGCCGGGCCAAAAAGTACCGGCTTACCCATGGCTGCCGGCTCCATTACGTTATGGATGCCGGCTCCAAACCCTCCTCCCACGAAGGTAATATCTGCAACGGCGTAAAGGCCGGCCAGAATACCTATCTGATCCACGATGAGGACCTGATTGGAATTCAGAGTCTCTAAGTTCTTGGTTTGAGAGGTAAAAATCGGAACCAGGTCGTGTTTTTTCAACTCTTGAGAGATCGCCCCCAATCGTCGGGGAGAAGGTTCATGGGGTACCAAAATCAATCGTAAATCGGGATATTGGGGAGAAAGGACCTTAAAAGCCTTTATCAGATACTTTTCATCAATTTCCCAGGTACTCCCGGCGACAAGCTTTCTTCCTTCAAAGGAAAACCTTCGAAGCAGATCTTTCTGATTCTGAACAGATTGGCTTCTCAAATAGACCTGGTCATAGCGCGTTTCTCCAACGGTTATAATCCGCGTAGCTTCTAGGCCCATCTGTTGGAACCGTTGGGCATCCGCCGGGGATATGGCAAAAATCATCTGCAGGTGGCGATAAACCCATCGATTTAAAGATCTAATTCCGGGATAGAGTCTTTTAGAAGATGGAGGTAGAGAGGCAGATACCAAGAAAATGGGAATTTTCAATTCTGCAGCGGCCCAGACATGATTGGGCCAGACATCGTATTTTAGTAAAATCCATATATCGGGTTGAAGCAGGTGAATCAGCTTCCTCGCTTGAAAAGGGGTATCCAAAGGGAGGTAAAAGACCAGGTCGGCTAAGGGGTAATTTCGTGCAGGCTCATAACCCGAAGGGGAGAAGAAGCTGACGACAATTTTGATCTTTTCCCCATACCGTTCTTTCAATCCAATGATAAGAGGTTTTCCCTGTTCAAATTCACCCAGGGAAGCACTATGAAACCAGACTATCTTATAATCTCCCTGGTCTTTCCACAAAGCCCGCCTGGCCGCCAGGTCTATAAATAAATTCTTCCTACCTTCCAGGCCTTTTCGGATCTTCTCGTTGAAGTAGTAACCTATCTGGAAAGTAAGGTAAAGCAGGGGAACCACCAGGAAATTATAGATTAAGTACCACAAAACCATCAGAACCCAGGAACACAAAGGCCCACGGGTATTGACTTACGGCTTACGGAGTGCCCCATTACATTAAAGGATCCCACCCCTCGAGCTTTCCAGGGATAAGTTTTTTCTTACCTGACCCCCTTTCCCGACATGGGAAGGGTCAGGCTCAAAAGATACCCTTAAAAGGGGAGGTAGAGGGTATTCCTGAAGTCAACACCCTTGACGCAGAGACCTGGAGGTGATTTCTTTATCCTCCCCGCTTTGGACCTCAGTATCCCTTTCTGTTTGATAAGCCTTTAGCCGCTAAAATCTCTTCGGCGGGCTAAAAACATCAAAAACTCTACATTACCTTTAGTTCCCTTTATGGGTGAAGGGATAATACCTCGGACTTCTAAACCCAGCTTTTCGGCAAACTGCCGAAGAGATTCTAAGACTTGTCGATGTTTTTCAGGGGATTTAACAATTCCCCCTTTTCCCACTTCTCCCTTTCCTACCTCAAACTGCGGTTTAACCAGCGCGATAATCTCTGCCGTTGGCTCGAGTAGATCCAAAATAACCGGCAGGACCTTCGTCAGAGAGATAAAAGAAACGTCGATGACGGCCAGTTGCATTTTCTCCTTAAACAGATCCGGAGTTACATGGCGAATATTGGTCCTCTCCAGAGCTATGACCCTGGGATCTTGTTTGAGTTTCCAGGCTAATTGTCCATAACCCACATCGACAGCATAAACCTTCCTGGCCCCATGTTGGAGGAGGCAATCGGTAAACCCTCCGGTGGAAGCGCCGACATCTAAAACAATTTTATCCTGAACCGAGATTTTAAACTCCTGGAGTGCTTTTTCCAGCTTTAATCCCCCCCGGCTGACATAAGGATGATCTGCTCCTATCACACGAATATTTGCGGTTTCATCGACCAGGGTGCCGGGTTTATCTATTTTTTGTTCGTTAACCAAAACAACTCCGGCCAGGATTAAACTCTGACTCCGCTCTCGTGTTGGTGCCAATCCTCTAAGGACTAATAACTTATCCAACCGCTGTTTCATATTAGATACCCTATAAACAGATAACCAACCTGTCAATGGTTTTTACCGTTTTTCTGTTGACCGAATTCTGTAGAGTCTATAAAATATATTCCGATTAAGCTATTCGTTCACTTAAGTTATCAACGACCGGAAAAAGATATCATGGGAGGAACCCTTCAATTCAGCTCAAAACCCGCCCTGAGCCCGTTGAAGGGATGAATTCGTAGAGAAGCAATTCGGTTAAGGGATGGATAACCTCAAAGTCTTTGTTTTGCTTCCTTCGGCCTCCTCGCCATGATAATGGCAGAGAAATAAGGATGAAATCTCTAATTAGCAAGCTCAAAGAACTCATCGATCAGGATAGACAGGTGGTGATAGAACTCGGTAAAGCTCATTTTTATCAAGGTCACGTGATGGCTATTTTAAATGATGAGCTTGTCCAGCTGAAAGTCAAGGGTGAGCGAAAAGCCAAGGAGATTGTCGTGTATATTCCTATCGATAAAATTTTGGCTTTTTGGGAGGGAGATGTGGAAAAATCAATACCTTCTGTTGGTTTTCTCATAAGGGAAAGTTGAAATGTTTTTGTGTCCATCAACCTTCCCTTTAGGAGCGCAGGCATCTGGCCTGCCTATAAGTTGGTAATAAACTTTACCGAATAAGTTGAATCATTTCCCGAACTGCCCGCTCTATACCCACAAAAATGGATCGTGAAATGATACTATGACCGATATTGAGGGCTTCCATTTCTGGAATACGTGCAATGGGAATTACATTACGATAATTAAGACCATGTCCTGCAAAGACATGTAGTCCGAGTTGTGCGGCCTGCCTGGCTGCATTTGTAAGTCTGGTTAACTCTTTCTGAATATCTTCTTTTTTTAATGCATTGGCATAGGTTCCCGTATGGAGCTCGACGGCATCTGCCCCCAGTTCTGCAGAGGCCTGAATTACTTCAGGATCCGGATCCACAAACAAACTGACCTCTATTCCGGCGCCTTTAAGGGTTTCCAGAACTTCCTTAATGATCTCTTTTTGTCCCAGAACATCGAGGCCTCCTTCAGTGGTAATTTCTTCTCGTCTTTCAGGTACCAAAGTTGCGAAATGGGGGCGGGTGGCCAACGCTTTTTTTACAATGTCCGGGGCTACCGACATTTCAAAATCGAGTCCAATCTGGAGAACCTCCTTAAGCCGATCCACATCCCGGTCTTGAATATGCCGACGATCTTCCCGTAAATGGATTGTAATCCAATCGGCTCCAGCTAGTTCCGCCAAAAGGGCTGCAGTAACAGGTTCCGGCTCAATCCCCCGCCGGGCCTGGCGGAGGGTAGCAACATGATCGATGTTAACCCCTAATTTAACCACAAGCCTCAAGGGGAGAAGTCCAGGGTCAGAACCCAGAAATCCCAAGGGTCTCTGAATTCTGACCCTGGACTTCTGCATTTTTTACCTATTGCAACAGCAATTTAAGGATTTCACGACCTTCTTCGCTATCCCAGTTACGATCTCCTACCGAACTTCCAAGAGCTCTTCCCTCACGATCGATTAAAAAAACCGTAGGGGTCCCCCGAACCCCATAGTTTTTGGTAACCTCTCCTGTTTCATCCAGCAGTACAGGAAAATCATAACCCCGCTCTTTAACGGCTTTTGCTACGGTATTTATATCCTCTTTAAAATTGATAAATAAAAAGACCATTCCCTGATCTTTAAATTCGTTGTAAACCTTATTGACAGAAGGTAACTCCTTCTTACATATTCCTCACCACGTAGCCCAGAAATACAGCATAACGGGTTTTCCTCTATAGTCCTTTAAGCTTACCACATTCCCGTTTAAATCCTTGAGTTGAAAATCTGGAGCCGGAGGTTTCTCCTTGAGTTCTGTAATTTTAAATGCCGCAAAGGCTTCTGATAAGGTCTTCGCCTCTGTCATTAAAGAGGTCAGAGCCAAAAACCCTATCCCTATCATTATATATCTGACAATAGAGAGCCTTCGGATTTTTAACTTTTTCATTTTCTTACCTCCCCTATCTAGGAAGTTATTCTGAAAAGAAACTCTTGTCAAGGGAACTCCCCGGGTCTAATCCTCTATTTTTTAATGGAACTGACAGGTATAGTACCCGGTAAAAAGTTAAGTAATCATTCGGCCCTCACCCCCTCACTCCATAGGCGCCAGGATAAGAAGATTAGCCCCAGCGGGGCAACCTGTGGGTAGCCCCTGGCATAAGCCAGAGGAAACAAAATCCTGCCCTCCTCTAAGTCCCAGCAGGGCGACCTGTTTAATAGGACGCTCCTCCGGAGCTTGAAGAAAATTCTGAATGACTGAATCCCCCGACTTGCGTCGGGGGGTACCCCCTGTTCGCCCCTGACGGGGCTTCTTATCCTTATCCTGGCGCGTATACTCTGGCTCCTCCGCTCCCAAAGCTTCGGGAAAGGAGGAAGGGGAGTACGGTCGTGCTTCCAGCCAAGCCTTATCCTGGTGTGTATGCCTCCAACCCCTCTCCCACAGTGTGGAGAGGGGCCGGAATGAGGGCCGAGAACTACATAATTTGCACAACTTGTTCCAACCAGCCAGACCTTCTACCCATTTCCCATGAGTTGCTGCGTGAAGGGTTGATGAACGCCGACGGGTACCTTCAATGGGAGATGCAAAGGTAACCCATAAATCTCTCTATAAATTCAAAATTCAAGGAAAGAATGTCAAGTTTCTGTAGGGAGATTTGTAAATTTGTCAAGGACCTGTGTTATCAGGCAATTACGATGGATTACCTAGAGGAAGCCTCCAGGATCTGGTCCGGATGAAATAGAGGTTTGCCGTACCTGACCTCAAGTCAACGGGTTAACCAATCCCTTAAATCTTGAAGAATTCCAGGTGTATTCGTATCAATTTAGTAGGTGGAAAAAGCAACACCTACTAAATTGTTACAGTTACATTCCCGGTTTGGGAGGTTGACAGAGAGAGAATTAAAAGCTATATTTCGCATAGGATTTAATGGTTATTGGTGATTACTATCTGGGAACGAGAAAGTGTAAAACATAATGCCGGGTAAAATAACCGGGTAAGCCCTGTTCAATCTGCTCATTACGTTTTACGTTTTAAACCCGTGCCGTATCGTGCTTCTTTTTACACCCTGGGTTGTCGTTTAAATCAAGCCGAGACCGCCATCATCAGCAAGACCTTCGAGGAGAAGGGTTATCAGATTGTTGACTTCGGCAACGAGACCGATCTGTGTGTTATTAACACCTGCTCGGTCACAGAACATAGCGAAGCCAAGTGCCGGAATATTATCCGTTCCGTCCTTCGGAAGTCTCCCCGGGCATTCATTGCAGTGACGGGTTGCTATGCCCAGATTGGAGTCGATAGCCTTAAGAAAATAAAAGGAATAGATCTGATTGCAGGGACCGAATATAAAATGAAATTAGCCCGGTATGTTCAAGAGCCCCTCAAGCTCCCGACTCCGGTCATTCTTCACTCTCGGCGGATATCCCGGGATAATTTTACCCTGGAAGCAACCGGAAATCATGATGAAGTAACCCGGGCCAACTTAAAAATCCAGGATGGTTGTGATTTTTTCTGTACATTTTGTATTATTCCCTTTACCCGGGGGCGTGAAAGAAGTCGGAAGTTAGGAGATTTACTCCAGGAAGCCACCGAGCTGGCCCGGCAAGGTCATAAGGAAATCGTTTTGACCGGGGTCAATATCGGAAGATATTCCGATGAAGGAAAAACCCTTCTGGATGTGATTAAGGCCTTAGAGGAGATCGAAGAAATCCAGCGTATTCGGATTACTTCCATTGAACCTACCACCGTTCAGGAAGAAGTGATAGATCATATGGCCTCTTCGCAAAAGCTCTGCCCTTATTTTCATATTCCCGTTCAAAGTGGGGACGATAAGATTCTTCGGGCCATGAATCGAAGATATACGGTCAGAGATTATGTCCAATTTATAGAACGGATCGTGCAAAAAGTTCCCGATGTGGGACTAGGAACCGATGTCATCGTAGGATTCCCGGGAGAAGGAGAGGCTGAGTTTGAAAATACCCGAAGGCTTTTGGAAGAGCTTCCCTTAAGTTATGCCCATGTATTCAGCTATTCTAAGCGTCCCATGACCAAAGCCTCTAAAATGAAAGAAACGGTCCATCCTGAAATTATCAAGGAGCGAAGTCAAATTCTTCGAGAGCTTTCTGCAAAGAAACGGCAACAGTTCTACAGTCGTTATCTCGGGAGGACGGTTCGGGTCCTGTTTGAGACCCGAAATGAAGAAGGAATTTTTACCGGTCTTACTTGTAATTACATGCGGGTCGGTACCATTACCGGTCTGGATTTGTCCCGTCAAATTCGAGACGTCAAGATAACCGAAATCCTAGGAGATATGGCCCTAGGAATCCTGGTTTAACAGCAGTTCACTCTTTTCTACCTTTTCTACCTGGGTCTGGGCGAAGGCCTTGATTCGCTCGCTCACACGTTCACGAACCCGGATTTTGCCAAAATCCCTGGAGCGGGAAAAGAGAGAATAGAAGACCGGCACGGCTAAGAGGGTTAATAGCAAGCAGAGGAATTGACCTCCCACCACAAGCACGCCGATCGACCGGTTGGTACCCGAACCCGGTCCGGTTGAAAGGACTAAAGGCATCATCAATTACAATACCTACCATCAACGTGAGTGCAAGCATGGTAATCTGGTTCAGGGTATAATCCATGGCCGCCATGGCACCGAAAGTCGCAATGATAGAGGTAGGAATGGCAACGGCAGCAATCAAGGTCGAGCGTAGATTCCAAAGGAAAAGAAAAACCACCAGAGCTGCCAGGAGTCCCCCTTCCACCAGGTGGGTTTCAATGGCGTCAACGGCTGCCTTGATAAAAACAGATTGGTCTCCAACGATTTCAATCCGTACATCGGAAGGGAGTGTGGGAGAAATCTCGGCCAATCGTTCTTTAACAGCATCGGCCACGGCAACGGTGTTGGTACCTGACTGTTTCAAAACAAGGAGGGTTACCGCAGGTTGTTGTTTCAAACGTGAAACCGTCCGTTGTTCCTTTGTTCCATCCTCGGCATATCCAATGTCGCTCAATTTAACCACATAAGAACCTCGGGTGACAATGGCAAGGTTATTAAAGTCTGCCGGGTTGGTAATACGCCCCATGGTCCGTACCGTCAGCTCCCGCGCACCCTGATCGACACGTCCCCCGGGTATCTCGATGTTTTGCCTGCGTATAGCATTGGCTACTTCGGCAGCGGTCAGATTGTAAGCCCGCATCTTATCCGGATCAACCCAGATCTGTATTTCACGGGCTGCTCCACCGATAATCTGAACTTCCCCTACTCCATTGACGTTCTCAATTCTCTTTTTGATCTGTTTATCGGCAATTTCGGTTACTTCCCGCAGTGAACGTGGTGCCGAAATGGCCACTCGTAGAATCGGTGAGGCATCCGTCTGGAACTTCTGTACCACCGGACGTTCAGCCGTATCCGGTAAGTCCGGAATGACTAAATCTACTTTGTCACGCACCTCCTGAGCCGCAACATCTACATTCTTCTCCAGAACAAAGGAGACAAAAACCTGAGAAACTCCTTCCACCGAAGTCGAACGTAGTTCGTCGATCCCGCTGATGGTATTGACGGCTGCCTCGATCTTTTCCGTGATCTCGGTTTCAATTTCCTGAGGCGACGCTCCAGGATTAGACACGGTCACGGTAATCATCGGTAAATCTACCTTGGGAAAAAGATCAACTCCCAGCGTAAAGAACGAAAAGATCCCAACCACCATCAAGGATAAAATTAGCATGGTCGCAAAAACAGGACGGCAAATGCAGATCTCGGCCAACTTCTGCATAACTCAAACTCCTTATTACTAAATCTCAATAAAAATATCCTATCACCTACAGGGCGATCAGACCGGATCGCCTTTAAACAGGGCTGCTTACCTCGCCCCCCTTCAGGAGAGGGATGAGGCTGGCGATGTTTCCACGTAGAAAGGGTATTAGGATTCAAACTTAAAGGAAGAGAAATTTATAAACCCCGTCTTCCTCAGCCGGTAGGATCTTTCCAGCCGGTTGTTTGATATTTTTAATAGCTCTATTTTGTTTTTTCCGGTTTATCAGGCACTTTTTAAAATAAAGGAAGTTTTAATTTGAAAGTCAAGGGATAAGTTTTTAACCCTACATAGCCGGGTTGGGTGTAACTGTAACAATTTCTTACGAAAATCGTCTTACGATTTTCATACTTCGTGGCGACCCAACGGGTCATGACTGTTTAGTAGGTGTCACTTTTTCTGTCTGAACACCCCCCTGGCCCCCCTCCAGGGGGGACTTCAGCAGTAGCAATCCCACGTCAGTCCTCCCCGCCCCTCCCCCTCCTCCCCCCGTATACGGGGGGATTAGAGGGGGGGGGGACAGGGGGGTGTTTCTTTTTCCACTTACTGAATTGTTACAGTTACGGTTGGGTTTATTTTATTGAAAAATACAACGGAAAGTAGTATTATGGATGGCTGGCGGGAGAGAGTCTTATCTTCATAAGGACTTGTACCTGGAAATGGTTTAAGAGTTTGAAAAATTTCTCAGGTAAAGTTAAGGAACTACCATATGATCAAAGCATGGGTCATTTATTCTATTCTGGCTTGCTTGCTATGGGGTGTTTTTCCCATTTTTCAAAAATCCTCGCTTAAATGGGTAGATCCTGTGTGGGCCTATTTATTTAGTACCGTAGGAGCTACCGCAACGACCCTCCTCATGTTTCTTTTTTTTCGCTCTTCCCACACAGAGATCCATTCGGCAGGGGCTTTATTCGGTATTTTATCCGGGGTTTCCGGGAGTTTGGGAGTTTTCTTTTTTCTCCTCTCTTTATCCCAGGGGGGAAAAGCCTCCATCATCGTCCCTTTTACAGCGCTTTATCCGGTTATTTCCATTATTCTGGGTCTGATCCTTTTCAAGGAGGCCATTTCTCTAACCCAGGGGATCGGCATTATCCTGGCCCTTATTTCGGTGTTTCTTCTCTCCCTCTGATTTTTTAAGCCCGGAAGGATCTCTTTTTCTATGGAAACGAACCTGTCTTCCTAAGGCATGTACTCGGCCAAAGCCGTATCGAGTTCCGCCGGGTCTACCTGCTCCCCATTGTTGAGCCTTTGTAAGAATTGATTAATAATTGCCTTGGCTTCTTCTTTCCGGTAATTGCGAAGGAAACCCTCGTAAAAAGAATCTCCCGCCAGGGCCCGATTGATCTCCTGCTCTTTGTTATGCTCGTTGAGTTCTGTAAAATAAACAACCCGATATTTTTTATCATAACTGCGCTCGCGGTAAATTTCGAATAAAGTTTTATCCGATTCCATAAGCCTATCCAACTCCTTTTATTGATCTGAGATGAATAATCCTTGAAAAGAAAGTCATTAACTTGTCATCTGTAAGGGGAAAGCTTATTGTCAAAATAAGGTTAAAGGTATTATTAATTAGAGGTAATCAAGAAGCGCATAAATGTCAAGATAGTTTTGCTCAGGAGAAGGATATGCCCAGAACAAAAATCGTCTGTACCATCGGTCCGGCCTCTAGTTCCCCTGCGGTATTAGAGCGATTGCTCCGTGCAGGGATGAATGTGGCACGCCTGAATTTTTCCCACGGTACCCAAGCCGAGCATGGAAAGGTTATTCAGGATCTTCGACACCTTGCCGAGTTGTTGGAGCGACCCCTTGCCATTCTCCAGGATCTGGCCGGGCCGAAAATCCGAATCGGTCCTTTAAAAGATGGGGTTGTCCAACTTAAACCGCAGGACCTGTTCATCCTCACAAGCCGAAAAGTTCCCGGAGATGCCCGGGAGGTTTCCATTACTTATCCCGATTTACCCCACGAAGTTAAACCGGGAGATACCCTCTTACTCAACGATGGGTCTCTGGAGTTAAAGGTTCTGGAAACTTCCCATACGGATATCAAGTGCCAGGTCGTTGTAGGGGGACCCCTCAGTTCCCACAAAGGGATTAACTTTCCAACCAGTTCCATCCAGGCTCCAAGTTTAACCGAAAAAGATAAGGAAGATCTGATATTTGGAATTCAGCAGGGAGTTGATTATGTAGCACTTTCTTTCGTTCGCAGTGCCTTAGATGTGCTGGAAGCGCGACGATTCATCCAACAACACGGTGCCACGATTCCTATTATTGCCAAGATTGAAAAACATGAAGCCCTAAAGCATATTGATGAGATTATGGAGGTCGTAGATGGGATTATGGTGGCCCGGGGAGATTTAGGTGTTGAGACCCCTTTGGAGAAGGTACCTCTGGTACAGAAAATGTTGATTAAAAAATCAAATCGATTGGGTAAACCGGTGATTACGGCCACCCAGATGTTACGTTCCATGGTCGATAGCCCCCGTCCAACCCGTGCAGAGGTAACCGATGTAGCCAATGCTATTTTAGATGGAACCGATGCAGTTATGTTATCCGAAGAGACAGCCAGTGGGAATTATCCAGTTGAAGCCGTAGAGATGATAGTAAAGATTGCCGAAGATGTGGAATCAGATTTTCTCTCTGATGTAAGACTACGACACTGCCGGGAAGAAGAGAGCACCAGATCACTACCCGAAGCAGTAAGCCGAGCCGCCTGTCAGCTGGCAGAAGATATCAATGCCAGCGCTATTATTACTTTTACCCAGACAGGTAATACCGCCCGCCTGGTCGCCAAACATCGACCCCGACAACAGATTCTGGCCCTGACTCCTGTAGCAAAAACCTATCGACAATTATCCATGGTCTGGGGTGTAAAACCGATCTTGACGGAAGAGATGAAAAACACCGACGATATGATCGAAAAGGTATTCCTGGCAGTGCTGAAATCCCGACTCGTTCAAATTGGGGAGAAAGTTGTTATCACGGCGGGAGTACCGGTAGGGGTTCCGGGTACAACCAATCTGATCAAAGTGAAAGTACTATCCTGAGCAGTTTATAGGCCTCTCTCGGCTCACAAAAGCTTCTCGCAGAGGCGTGAAGGGAATAAAGAAAAAAGATCCATATCACCTCCATAAGTACAAGGCAGGCTTTGCGCATTTGCGAGGGGTAATATGAATCCATGAAACCTCTCAAAATCCTTTCCCAGTTCACTCAAACTATAACTCCGAAAAAAATCTTCAATATGCTCATCTTCTTTGTGACGTCTCGTTGTAACTCAGTATGCCGAACCTGTTTCTACTGGGATAGCCTTAACCAAAGGGGTGACCTGACCTTTGAGGAGATAAAAAAAATTTCTGCAACCATGCCCGAATTTAGTGATCTCTGGTTTTCCGGTGGTGAGCCGACTTTGCGAGAAGAGTTGGTGGAAATTACCGACCTGTTTTGTAAAAACAATCGGGTCCGTTCGGTACGAATTCCAACCAACGGGCTTCTGTCCCATCGCCTGGTACAGGTGGTGGAGCGGATTTTTACCTTAAATCCGGAGATTAGCCTGCATATCAACATGGCCCTGGATGGATATGGTGAAACCCATGATCGGATTCGAGGGGTTCCGGGTAATTTCAAAAAAGCCTTGGAAAGTATCCAGGCCCTTTCTCCCCTCCGCCATAAATATCCCGGTTTCCATCTCTTTGTGAATTCCGTCATTTGCAAGGAAAACCACGATCAGCTCATTGAACTGGGTTATTTCATTCGAGATCATTTTGAGGTGGATGGGCACTACTTCCAGATTATTCGAGGAAATGCTATGGAAACCAATTTACTGGATGTACCCATGGAGAGTTTGAAGGCAATTTATCAAAACGCCATGGAACTCCACCGTTATTATTTATCCCGGTCTCGACAAAAGCCGGGTTGGATACCCCGATCTATTTTCAATATGTACTATCTGGGAACTTATCTCTTCACATATGAGACCCAATTTAATAATGCCGATCATAACGAGCGCTGGAAAATACCGTGTTTGGCAGGTACAACCTCTGCCGTCCTGGATTTTGATGGAAAATTCAGGATTTGTGAGCTGCGAGAGCCCATAGGCAATCTGCGGGATTATGATTGTAACTTCCGTCGGCTTTGGGAATCTCAAATCCGACAGGATGAAGTGTCTGAAATGAAAAAAGACCGGTGTGATTGTACTCATATTTGCTTTCTGTACAACTCGCTTAAGACGAGTCCCAGGGCCTTATATTGGGAGATTCCTAAGAATTACTTTAAATTTAAACAGGCGGGTGAAGCGTTCTCCTGGCTTCGGGCTTCCCGGGATTAAGCCTGACTATTTCCCCCAGGTTGCCAACAGACCGATGGTAGCTGCGAGCATGATAAGGGTTGTCATCCATTCTAAGATTTTGAGAGGTAAAGAGAGGGTAAATTTGCCCATCACTTTAGGATCTGAAGCCATAAACATCATCACTATCCTGATCGGTATAGCAATGATCCCGCTGATGACCACGGCCCAGACCAGAGCCTTGATGGGATCAATATGAAAGAAATTCATCGCCAGGCCCAGGAGGGTCGCAACCGTGAGAACCCCATAAAATCCCTTTGCCTCCAAAGGCTTTCGCTCAAGACCCACTGGCCATTTAAGGGCCTCTCCTACCGCATAGGCCGCCGAACCTGCCAGAACCGGTACCGCCAATAGACCGGTAACCCAACCAACCCGGGCACTAATCTCCTGAACTACACTCATCAAGGGATAGGAAAATAACATTGTCCACAGCATCCCATAGCCGAACTGGGCTCCCGCTTTAGAATAAGTAACAATTCCACTAGGATCATCATCTGAGGCCCCGGTAATAAGCCCTGGACCCAACTGCTGGAAAAAGCTTTTATCCATCGCTTTTGCTTTTACCGATCTATTTTTTTCCTGATCATCTGAAGACCCTCTTGAAAACACGCCCTTGACTTTAAAAAACCCTTCCCCTTGGAGTGGAATATAAAGTATCAGTTGCTACTATTTTTTATATTTTACCATATTTTAAAACAAAACCATCCCTCTGGCGAGGGAAATTTTAAAATAAGCTAAGAAATAGACCGATTCGCAGCCACTACCCGGGATTTCAAGGGGACGTTCTTGTCTTAAATCATCTTTTCTTGAAGTTTGAAAAAGGGGGGGATAAGGTAAGGTATATCCCCTGAGACCGCTTTGCAATTAAAAGAATTACCGGTTATAGCCGGCGAAGCCATCTCAAAATCTGGAAGGGATGGTTTCGGAGGATGATATAGAGGTAGGGGGAAGTTTTTGCCGGTCGGTCACCCAACGGCGTCCTGGCCCTTAGCAAATACTTCCTCCTGGCTTGAGTTTTACGTTTCAGGACTAACTATAGTTGTCCAACTTTGTCAAGTTTTAACTCCATGAAAGAATTCTATATAAGATTCCCTGTTCAACTCGCCACGTTTTTGTCTCGCACGTTTCAAGCCATGGAAATGAAAGAATCTCCCTTAGGAGAAGACTGTTAGGCATCTATCCCAGCTCTTCTTCTTTTTTTCCTGCGGCAGGGAAAAAAAGAGGTTGACCGAACTTCTCCGCTCCAAAAGTCCTGATCAGGTCTTGAGCTTCAGGAGAAACTATGAAATCACTGAAGGCTTTAGCCCCTGCTGCATTTACTTTAGGCCACTTTACCGGATTAACTTCGATAACGTGATAAATGTTCAGCAAGGATTTATCCCCTTGCAGAAGGATATCCAGATTGAGTGTTTTCTTTAGCGCCAGGTAAGTGCCTCGATCCGTTAAAGTATAGGCCCTTTTTTCTGAGGCAATTCCCAATGTTTGACCCATCCCCTGGCCGGATTCTTGATACCAGGCATGACCTTCCGGAGTGATTCCGCTGCTTTTCCAGAGTTTTTTCTCCAACTGATGGGTTCCGGAGTTATCCCCTCGAGAGATAAAAAGGGCTCCGGTTTCGGCTATTTTTTTCAACCCTTCCAAAGCCGATGAAGTTTCTTTGAGTCGGGCAGGGTCCTCAGGAGGTCCTACAAAGATAAAATCATTATACATAACCAGGCGTCGGTTCACTTCAAATCCATTTTCCATAAACTTCTTTTCGGCTTTGGGAGCATGAACCAACAATACATCAGCTTCTCCCCGCTCTCCCAGAGCCATGGCCTGCCCTGAACCAACCGAAATGGTTTTTACCCTGTATCCCGTCTTTTTTTCAAACACGGGGATTAAGACATCTAAAAGTCCGGAGTCTTGGGTACTGGTGGTGGTGGCCAGGATAAGATCCCTTTGCTCCGGATAAGGTTGAGCCAGGGAAAATCCCATGAGAACTTGGAAGATAAAGGCTGTAATTAAGGAGAAAAGGGAAGTACGACGTGTAAACATAAGAACTCCTCCTGAAAACCTATAAAGCCAGAGTACATGGTGATTGCTTCTGCTTTTCAAACATTAAACTACAAATTAAGTTTGGAAAAGGAAATAAAATAAGGGGGAGCCGGAGCTCCCCCTGGACAGAAGTCGTCTAATTTATCCCACCATGACCATCGTTTCCCTCTCCACCGGAGTTTCTTCTGGGGCAAGTTGCTCACTTAGTTCGGCCCGTAGTCTGGCTTCATAGGCTTTCAACTGTTCCTCGATCTGCATCCGCTTCTGCTTTTCTTTGATCATGTCTTCCCGATAACGTTTTAAGAAGTAGGCGATGGTTTCTACCCGAATTTTAATAGAGCCGGTAGGCTTATTTTCATCGATATCCTTAAAGGAAAAGTAAGGGGTTCCGGATTTCTCCACGATACGCTCGATAACGGTATAGATAGGGGCATCATGACCACACTTGAAGCTGGAAAGTTCCAGAGCAACCAGATTGGGATGACGGGCTACATACTTGGCGGCCCAGATCTTACGACTCGTGTTCTCGCTATAGGAATTCTTCCATACATCGGAGATATCCATCGGGTGCTTGATAATCCCCTTGCGGACTTCCTCACCAAAGAGTCGCTCCAGGATGTCCTCATCGATGGGGAGGGAATCTTGGGTCAGAATCGGATAACCGAGTTTTTGGAACTCTTCCAGGATATCGTGATTAATGCCGGGGTCATTGTGATAGGGACGACCGAGAACCACGATACCGAGTCTATCTTCTGCTTCCAGCCGCTTAAGGACCTCTCGGGCTGTTCCCCGGAGAATGACATTATTGAAGTAGTCCAGAGCCTTAAATCCCTGTTCCACTGCACGCTCATTCTCTTCTTCGGAGAGACCCAGGATATCCTTAAACTGCTCGTACATCTGCCTGGTAAAGAGCTTTCTTTCCGGAATATTCAGGAAAGTATCCAGATATACAACCCCCATCTCCTTGAACAGATCTCCTTCTTTGGTAAAGGCCGCTTTGACAGCCTCAGGCGTTGCGGTAACCGTGGGACAGGCCCGACTAGATTGGGTATACTTCAAATCCGAGGTGAGGGAATCGATCATGGGGAAGAAAATATAGTCCAGTTTTTTCTTCTTATGGTGCACATAGAGCAAGTTATGGATGTGGGGAATCGCCACCTTGCTGGGGAAACAGGGATCAATGGAACCCCGCTTGGCCCCTTCCTTGTAGAGTTGCTCACTGGTATAATCGGAATAGACCAGATTACCCGGTAGAATTCCCAGGCTTTCAAAATAAGCGCTGAACAGTGGATTCTGGGAGTATTGGTTGAGGACCCTCGGAATTCCAATTCGAATGTTTCGACGGTTCTCCATCAACCGGATCCGTTTCCGGGTTTTCGCTGTAAAAGCATAGATGGGAATCGGATCGGCTACAATTTCGGGTTTGAAAGATTCCCAGGCCTTTTCGGCGGCTATTTCGCATAGATTCGGATTTTCTTTCTTGACGGCATCCAGGCCCTTCTTGATTTCCTTCATCTCATTCAAGTCCTCTACCGTTCCTTTTTCACAGGTCGCGATAATGAGCCGTTGGGTACCCGGTTCCAGGGGAACTTTGGATTTTACCTTGGAAGGTTTTTTATTTTCAACTTTTGGGGTCACTTCACCTGCGGCTCCCTGGGTTTCGGTATCCTTTTCTGTAAGGCCTGTCTTGACATCGATGAAGGTCCGGAGACACTTGTTTTTGCAGAAATAGCATCGGGTATCCTCATTTCGGGTGGTTTTGTAGGTAATTTGAGCAACTTTATCCAGACCGATAAAAGTAGTCTGTCGGCCATTAGTCCAGAGCCGATGGGCTTCCAAAGCGGCTCCGATGGCCCCGCTTTCTCCGGTATGTTCATGGACGATGACCTCCGGCTTGACGCCTTTATCTTTGAATCGGGATTCGATAAAATCCACCTGGGCTTTTACGGCGGCCAGGTTATGTTGGGTTCCACCCTGGAGAAGGAAGCGGGTTCCCAGGGAAGACAAATTGGGAATCTGGGAAACATAGAGCCAGATGTTCTTGGGAAGGACGTTGGCAAGTCCGGCCATGATTTCTTCAGCTTTCCATCCCTGTCGTTGGAAGTCCACGATATCCGATTGCATAAATACAGCGCACCCATATCCAAACTCCGGAAAATCCTTGGCACTGAAGGCCAGGTCTGCGAATTCCTCAACCGGAAAGCCAAAGCCTTCTGCAGTGCTTTGTAGGAAATATCCATTTCCGGCGGAGCATTGCGTATTCAGCTTAAAGTCCTTCACACGACCATCCTTCAGGATCATGAGCTTAATATCCTGTCCCCCTACATCGCAGATCACGTCCACATTCTTATAAAAGTGGAGACCCGATTCGGTATGGGCAACTGTTTCTACAATGGCAGCGTCGGCACCCAAAACGTCCTTCAGAATATCCTTGGCATAGCCGGTGGTTCCAACTCCCAGTACCTTCAAGATAGCTCCCTGGGATTCTACCTGGTTCCGAATCTTCCCGATAATCTCGATGGTATCCTGGATGGGATTTCCCTTGGAGAGTTGATAGGCCTTGACCAAAACTTCTTTATTTTTATCGATAAGAACGGCTTTGGTAGAAGTAGATCCTCCATCAATACCCAGAAATCCTTCGACGATTTCACCGGCAGAGAACGTTTTGGGTACAAACTTTTTCTTCTTGTACTTTTCCTTGAAGGCCGCCAATTCTTCCGGGCTCTTGCTAAGTCCACCCCCACCGGCTTTTTTGGCCTTCTCCTCATTCCGCCCGTAGTTAATGTAATACTCCAGCCCTTTGGTTCCCTTATAAACCCCAACCTGGGGATCTTCTTGTTTTCCGAATTCAACGGCTCCAATGGCGGCGAAATACTGGGCGTTCTTGGGAACTTTGATCAGATCCATGGGATCCACGCCGGGAGGAAGAGGAACTTTTCGTTCTTCCCAGATTTTGGGGATGTTGGCTTTCCAGCAATCCTGCATCCCTTTGATATAAGTATTAGGACCCCCCAGCAGTAGAACGTGGGGACGGAGCGTATTGCCACGGGTCAAGACCGACAGATTTTGTTGAACAATGGCTTCAAAGAGAGAGGCCATAAGTTCATTGGGAGGGACCCCTGATTTCTGGAGTCCGTTAATATCCGTTTCTGCAAAGACTCCGCATTTACCGGCCACCGGATGGAGTCTTAGTCCGAAGTATTCCAGTTCGGCCATTTTCTCCGGCGGAATTCTGAGCTTGGCGTTAATTTTATCGATGACCGCCCCGGTACCTCCGGCGCATTTATCGTTCATGCTGGGGATTTTTTTCTTTTTTCCGGTCTCCGGATCTTCCTTGAAAATGATAATCTTAGCATCCTGCCCTCCCAATTCGATAACAGATCCGGCCTCTGGGTAAAGTTTTTCTACGGCCAGGGAAACGGCATTGACTTCTTGAACGAACTTGGCACCGATAAAACGACCTACATTTGCCCCACCGCTTCCGGTAACAAAAATACGAAAATTCTCCGTCGGAATAGGAAATTCTGCTTCAATTCGTTTCAAGAACTCCAGGACTTTCTCCGGCTGTTTGGTTTCATGGCGTTGATAGTCACTCCAGACGATCTCATCCGTGGCAACATCCACAACCACGGCTTTGACTGTTGTAGAGCCGACATCTAAACCGATCATTAAATGGCGATCCGATCTATCTTCTTTCTTATCCGGGGGAATCGCCGGGATTTTGGGCACAAACTCTATACCCTCGATTTGTAGAAGTTTGCTGGCTCCATTGGATTCCTGAGAACAGCAACCACCCATTATTTTCCTCCTCTAACCTGTTAGAGTATAGGGGGCATGAGTCTTAGATCCCATACCCCTAGACTCCTACATCTACTTCCGACCTCCACTTCTCATCAATTCTGCAACGTGGTGAACGAACCGAGCTGCCGTACCGATAATCCCTTTATAGTGGGGGATCCTGTACATAGGCCGTTTCAGTTCGGGATGATCTTCTACATAGGCTTTGATTTCTTCCAGAGTATAGCCGGTAGCCTCCAAAACGCGTTTGAATTCCTCTTTGGCTTTGACTTTCGCTTCACCCAACGCCATTTGAACCCGACTATGGGCATTGATTTCACCTTCACCTGAGGTTTCAATGGGAAGGTAAATCATATCCTTGTACATACCCATCACAGCAGATTGAACTCCATCACTTTGGGTACTGGGCATACATCCAAAAGGCTTCAGCGAAAGAACCATGTGACAGAGGTCTTTATTATGATAGTAGATATTTTTAGCAACTTCCAAATGACCTTCTCCACCCCCTGCACGGGAATTATACATGGGATGGGCAATTCGTTGGAGTTCGTATTGATTGGTCAACCCGTGGGCCGTTCCACCCAGAGCTTCCCGGAGTCGGTTGTATTCCCTGGCAAAGATTTTCTCGGCGATGGTCAATTGGGCCAGCTTGCTGTAGCAATTCTTGAGGGCCTTGAACCGTTTATGATATTCCCACCATTCCGGAGTAGGTTCTCCTTCTACCAGGCCCTTTCGGTCCCGAATCCCTTGCTTGGCCTGATGGATCATATAATTAATCCAGGTAGCAATGGGCTCTACCAGAACCTCTGCACCTTCCCGTTCCAGGAATCGGAACATATTAAAATTCCCATCACCTTCCGTGGTTTGGGCCCAGAATTCGCCGGTAATTTTCACGATGGGTTTCACCCGGGTACGGTCGACTTCGATTTCGTTGAAGCGATCACGAACGTTTCTAAGTGCACCGGTATAGTAATCACTGAGCAATTGATTTAAAAACTTTCCGATCATCTCTGCGGTATCCATCAAATTGGGCATCTTATTGAGGATTTTTCCCCAAATCCCCTTGACTTCCCAGTATTCCTTCTTTTTCATAACTTCGTGCATATAATCCATAATTTCCCGCAGAGCCAGATCGGTTGCGCCCGGTTTGACCTCAAAAGGCCGAATTTGGTAAGAGACTTCATTGATTAAGTCCCCAATATTGAAGGCGTTTAGCAATCCCATAAAGAACTTAACGTTCATTTCCAATCCGGCTTCTACTTCACTCTGATTTAATCCACCGGATTGCTGGAACAACAAAACCCGGAACCCATCAAATCCCGCATTTTGTAACGCCAGTCGGTATTCGGCCTCATACATTCCGAACCGGCAAGGCCCACAAGCCCCGGCGGTAATGAACACATAGTTATCGATAATTTCCTTTTTGGACAGACCCTGGGCTTCTAAATTCTGGAGATATTTTACCAGGTTTCCGACGGTAAAGTAAGTGGGATTGCATTGACCGTTGTTGCCGTATTCCTTCCCGAGCTGGAAGGATTTGACATCTGGGGTGGGGATATAATTGGGTTTATAACCCAGTCCTTCCAGGGCTCCATGGACCAGGTGTTCGTGCTTCCAGGTTAATCCACCAAAAAGAATGGTCGTATGCCCTCGTTGGTCCCGGGTAAAGGGGTTTTCTTGGGGTCTTGTAAAGTGTTGAACAGTCTTTTTCTGAATACCTGCTTCCCTCTCTAACCGGGCTCTTTCTTCATTTAGCCGTTGTTGAATTAAATCTTCCAGAGAGTGACCTGGAGTAGGGTCTTTTTTGTAGGGGTGACCATTGTGATTTCCATTTTGTTCTATAACCGGTAAGCTCATATGAGAAGAATCTGCCATTCTACACCTCTAAAAAGAGAAGGTATGGGGGTATGGAAGTACGGGAGTGTGGGAGTGTGGGAGCATGGAAGTACGGGTATTCCGGTGTCCATACCTCCCTACTTCCATACTTCCGTTCTCCCATACCCCTGCGCTCCATACACCCATACTTCCTGTTGGATCATGTAAATAACAAAGTAGGAAGGGAGCTCCACAAACCCTTAATCGAGTAAAGGACTTCGACCTCGCCGCGGCAGTTATACCAGCAAGCGTCGCAGGTATTCATTTCATTTTCTCGCTTCAAGGCAGCCAGGGTTTTTTCAATGGGTAACTCCGTAATTTTACCTATAGAAGCCTGACGATGCTCCACACATTTGGATACTTGAGAAAAATTATCGATATTGAAGAAGGATCTTCCGGCGTGGCATCCCGAGATGCCTCCTTTAGTCAGGAATTGGTCAAAGTTACCTAAGAACACCGGGTTAGAGAGGAAGTTTTTATACTTCTTCTTCAATTTCAGCAGATGCTCCGTGGCCTCCTTTCCGAAACGATATTTCTGTTCCCCGGTTTTCATGGCGCTATAGGGTTGAACCATGAAATAGGCATTGTACTTAGCCGCTAATTGGATCAGTCCTTCAATATCGTCCAGATTATCATGGAACAAGACCGTCATCAGATTAACCCGTTGATATTTCCGAATACGTTCCTCGGAGAAAAACTTCAGAGCCCTCAAGGCCCGTTCATGGGAGCCTTCTCGACCCCGCATGGCATCATGTTTTTTAGGATCCAAATAATCGATCGAGACGCTGGCCCCCCATAAACCGGCTTCATAAACCCTTCGGGCCAATTCACGGGTAATCATCCATCCATTGGTGGTTACAAAGGGAAAGTGATACTTCGCCAGAATGGAAATAATTTCAGGTAGATCCTTCCGAAGAAAAGGTTCTCCACCTGCAATGTTGATCATGAGAGAACCAAACTGCGCCAGCTTTTCAGCTCCTATTCGAAAATCCTCTAAGGTTGCTTCGTTTTTGGGGCGTTCTTGCCAGTAGTAGCAAAAAGAGCATTTGTAATTGCACCAATAGGTAACCTGCCATGAACACCAAACCGGGTTTCCTTTCAAGTAACTCCAGACCAGACGCAGCTTTTTCACAAACGGCGATAACTCACCCTTCATCGTAAAAAGTGGCTAAGGCAGGTTAAAGTTCTTAAAGTGAACTAACCTTCAAAAAACCCTCCTCCTTTAGTTCCCTGTAAACTTTAACCCCCTGAGCTGACTTCTCCCTTATTTTATTGGTCAAGCTCAATCTGAATTAACGAGGAGGCTCCAACTTCTGGTTCCACGGGTTCCTTCAGAATATGCTGGTGGTATAGTTTGGCCATTCGCGCATTTTCTCTCTCCCGGCGCAGTCTCTCTTCCCGGGCCTTCCGCTTTTCTTCCCGGGCATTCTTGGCAATACCTAACTCATCCAGGTCGGTCTGAGCCCCTGCCGCCACATGCTCTGGATTTAGAACCAGGGAGTGCTCGGTACTATCCAGATTCACCTTTCTCCCCCCGGTAAAAATTTCATGCCGCCCATGCTCCTCGTACCATTTGGCCAAGGTAGCCGTCATATGCATTTTCTCGACGATCTTCCGCCAGCCTACCCCGGTGTTATAAGCACAAAACGAAATTTCCCCCTCTTGCGTAGCATAGGGAATGATACATTGCTCGGTTCGTCGAAAATCATAATTAAACAAATCCTGGAACCACATCCCGGCTATAAACAGGAAATTCCAACGATCGCTCCGTCGCTTCTGAATATCTTCCATGGTCCGATCAGCCGTTACCTTACCGTAATTTCTCCCCGTTGCTCCGAAGGACTTATCGAACTTCACCAGCAGATCCGTCAGCTTGAAATGGGTAGGAGCCTGGAAGGGATCGTAGTTCCGTATCAGGGACAGAGCCATCCCCAAAATCGATAACCATTTCCCTCGGGCTGCATCATTTACCTTGGCTATGTCTCTGGCCAAACGATCTGCATTCAGGAAAGCTGTGACCGGGACCGCCTCCTTGGTTTCCTTATCTACCATGATGGCCATCCCAACCCCACAGTTTGGATGACACCCGCAACTCACCTGACCCCAGTCTGCTTGAGGCCCATGCACCAGGTCTGACCAATCGGAAAAGGTACTTATAAACGAAATGGGGAACCAATCCCGGGTGGGTTCTCCGATACCCAGTTGCTTTTTCACATCGTGTGCCAGATGAGACAGGGTATACCGCTGGGCCATACGTCGTTCATCGGTAATATTTTCATCTCGACCGGTAAAAGAGACCGGTTGAAAGGCACAAAATGCGATCTTTTTCGGATTGTCCAAAGCAAATTGGATGATCCTTCCCACCTGTTCGTTGTTGATGCCATTCACAATGGTAACCACCAGGATAATCTCAACCCCTGCATTATGCAGATTCTCAATCGCCCGCAACTTTACATCAAAAAGATTACCTACTCGCCGGTGTGAGTTGGCTGCATTGCCGATTCCATCAAATTGTAGATAAACATACCGTAAACCGGCTTCCGCAGCTTGCTTGCAGAATTCCGGGCTCTTGGCAAACTCAATCCCATTGGTGGCAGCCTGTACACTGTTATACCCTAACTTGCGGGCATAGCGGATGGCTTCGATAAAGTGGGGAGATAACGTCGGCTCTCCACCCGAGAACTGGACCGATAACTGACGACGAGGTTTAATAGAAATCGCATTGTCCAGAAGCGTTTTGATTTCTTCCCAGGTTAACTCATGAACAAATCCCACCTGGTTCGCATCCATGAAGCAGGGATCACACATCATGTTACAGCGGTTGGTCAGGTCGATGGTTAAAACGGCCCCGCGCCCACTCTTGATGGTACTACTCCCGTGATTATGAAGCCCCTCATCATTATGGGCCCGAATATCTCGACCGGGGAATACCTCTTCCAGATGCCTGGTAAAGGCGGGATCAATGGATAGGACATCTTCAAAGTGTCCATGCTTTGGACAATCTTTAACCATCAAAATCTTACCATCTCGCTCAATAATCTGAGCTTTAATCTCCCCAACCCTTTCCGTGCGCAGGATTTCTTGAGGAAGTTTACCGTTCAGAATCTGCTCTCTGATTTCAGGAACACATTTCGGACACAAAGAATCTGTGGTTCGGGGCCATCCCAGGGTCGGTCTGGTTTTTTGATAAGACTTTAAGAGCGGCTTGTCAGACCACCGGGGAATGAAGGAAGGGTTTGGTCTGATACGATTAAGCCTCTCAAACACAAACCAGGCTGCATTGGCCACATAGGTTAATCCCTTTTCTACATACTTCACCGGTTTATGCTTACGTTGATGGGTAACAATCATATTTTTTTCTCCTTATAGTTGCTTACTCCCACATAGGGACGTGGGGTAAATTCACAACCGATTTGCGACTTCCAGACGCCACAAATCGGAAATGGTAAATATTTACTTGACGATTCAAATAAAATTACGCTTATGATTACGGCGATGATTCGGAAAGGACTCCTCATCATAGTCGTAATTATCGTCGTAATCTATCTTATCTTGTCAAGACAAAAAATCCCCCATCCTTTTCTTCTCAAATACTATGCCAAATGTAGATTAAAATATAAAAAGAGGTATAAAAGTGCCGGAATTAGGTTAGTTTCGAAAATTGAGTTAACGAATCGGTCTGGTTTTAAATCCATTATTTTTCAACTTTTAGTTCAAAATAAAACCTGATAGGTTTCAAAATGAAACCCTCTCTTTCTCTTCAAATCCCCCTGTTAAATCATTTGACATCCTTAGCTTGCTGTGATTAAATTCAACATATCATGGGATTCTTTACGAGATTTCTAAAAAGTCTGATCCGAGAGCCCGATCAGAAAAAAGTAAAGATTAAGAAGATCAAACCCCTGGGTAAAATTCGGCCCCGGCATCTTCAAAAGGGGGGTTATTATATCGGATTAGAAATCTGGAAGCGAGGGTTAGAACAGTTCTTACGGGCCAATCAACGAGAGACCAAAATCGAGCGTGAGCGGGATCAGAATCTCCCCAGGGTTTATTATCAACTCCCGGATAGTGTAACCATTTCGGTAGGTAAAGAAATCCGTAAGCACCTTAATTTACTTGAAGAGGATGCCGAAAGGGCCATTCAAGAAAGATATCAGGCCTTTGTCAAAGGTCATGCCCAGTACCGCGAAGAGGATCATCGAGAGGGGATTCAGGTTCACTGGCAACTTAACCTCTACCTCCCCGATACAGGCTTTACGGCGGCCGTTCGAAGGTCTCCTTCCGATGAGGAGGTTACGGCAAAATTGCGGCTTATAGAACCTAAAGATGTTCTGTTGGAAACCTATGAGTATCCTATTTTGAAATCCCAGGGAAATCTCTTTGTAGGAGCCGACGTGGGGGAAAACAATTTTCAAATTGAGACCCTGGCCAGGGATCATTTTTCCATCAACCGAATAGGAAAGAACTTCCAGGTTTTTCACACCGGGTCTGAGGGGAAAACCGAGATTCAGCGGGAAGGGAGAATTATTTCCCTTTCTTCAAAGGGGGATCGATTGGTCCATGGAGATCGAATCCTGGCCTATTATGGGGGAACAACCTATGTGTTTGAATTTACCGATCTGGAGGTTCCCTCATACCGGGAGCGGAGAGTTGCCTACCTTGAAGAGCGGGCTTTTTACATTGTCACCCAAGATACCTATGAATATCCCCGCGTATTTTTTGGGGAAATTCCTTCCGGCTCGTATCAGGCAGGTCCCTTTCTCCGATGGTTTCTCCCGGAGTTTGAAAATGAAAACTCCCCTGTGGTCATTTTTTATGAGCCGACCAAGAGAAGGTTTTATCTTAAAACCTTATCGGAAAAAGTTCCCGTTAAGATAGGACAAGAGGAAATCTTTGTGGGAAAACATTTAACCCACGGGGATGTTCTCCAAATTGGAACCACAGAACTACTTTTTGAAGAGTTTCAAAGCGAGGGGGTCGTACGCCTGGAAATCCTCTCCCCCCTGGTTGAGCATCCTCCTTATCGGTTAACCAAACAGGTTACGAAGTTACGTCCTATTACCCTTTCCGGAAGTCAGAGCGGCCCTGGGTTTATTTCTCTCCAGGATCCTAAACTCCCGGACGTAGCCGCACAAATTTACTATCAGGAACCCTATTTCTGGATCGAGATCGGTCAAAGAAAACCGGAAAAGTTGTCCTTCGGACAGGAAATTCAACTGGGCCAGTCGATCCTGCGAATTATGCGGACGTCCCTCCATCCCCGATGGAAAGCCCGATTTACCTTGATTAACCGGGATCAGCGAAGGATTTATCCGCTGGCCAATATCCTTCAGGAAAGCTATGAAGAAAATAAGTGTATTCTGGGAGATGGGCCTTCCCTGACCCGTAATAGCTTCTGGCTAGAAGATGATATGGATGTGATATCGGAACAACATGCCCAGTTCAAAGCTAAAAGCCGGAAACTGGTCGAGATAACAAATTTAAGTACTTCCCGACCTATCTGGATCCTGTCTCCAGGCGGTATCTTTTTAAAAGAACTTCTATGGGCAAAACCTGATGTCCATGGAAATGTCATTTTACCCGGGGAGTCCCTGGAACTACGCAAAAATCAACGAATTGTTATCGGACCCTATGAGTTCGAGTATAATGGACCGGGTCCCTCTTCACTCTTGGGTTACGATGAAGCAGAAGTGAAGTTGAAAGATCCATGGGAGAACTAAAGGGGAGCATAGGAGTGAGGGAGTGGGAACAGATAGAAAAAACTCCCGTACTTCTATACTTCCAGGCTGGTTTTAATGACCGGTATTACCGCGGAAGAATTTATCCGACGTAAATCCCATAACCGACTCAAATTCGTAAAGGAAGTAGGTCGAGGTGGTTTTGGAACCGTCTATCAATTCGAGGATACAGCCACCCAGCAACCGGTCTGCGTAAAGGTTCTAAGTAATGATCTGTTTAACCGATTGGGAAAAGATGAACAGCGCCTGAAATTCTACGAACAGGAAATTCAAAATCTAGAAGCCTACCGGTTTAAATCCAATATCGCCCATTTATATGCACCCCTTTATGAAGATGAAACTTTTCAGTTTTCTCAAGGAGATCCTTACCTTTTCCTGGCCATGGAATTTGTGGAAGGAGAAGATTTAGGCTATGAAAAAAGTGCCATTGATAACTTCCGAATAGACAATACCGAGCTGGCTATTCATCTTATATTCCAGCTCTGTTCGGCCCTGCATAGCATCCATCTTCGAGGTCAATACCATCAAGACCTGTTTCCCGATAACCTTCGGGTTAGTTTAGGTCCTTCGGGGAAAAAAGATCATCTGGTGGTGTTGGACTTAGGTCATGTCCGGGCTTACAAACGGAAGTCCCACAGTGCCCTCTCCAATATCGGTATGTACCATCCTCCTGAAACCATTTATAATGGTTTCGAGAAATTTACCTCCATCCGTAATGAACGGATTCGATACTTCGACCGGAGCGATATTTTTTCCTTGGGGGCCCTTTTCTATGAGATGCTTCAACTGGCGCAACATCCAGATGGCCGCGGCGGACCTTTCACTTTTTTTAAAGATATTGCAGAGTCCTTCGAACTCTTTATTTTATTTTATGAAACGTATAACGAAACAAGCGACGCAGATCTTTCACAGAACTGGCGGGCTTGCTTCGAGAAGTACGATAAGCGGGGCCTCATCCCTAAGCATGAAGAAAAAAGAGAAAAGTTTAAAGATTTACTCCAGGAGGTAGGTCTGGACACCCGCATTGCCGATAGCCTCCACCTCTTACCTCCCCATCGCCCGGATATCGAAACCCTTTTAACCATTTTCTGTAATTACTTTCTCAAACAAGGAAAAAGTCTCTTCCGAATGGGAGAACCTGCCGGATATACCAAGTGCCTTTATTGGCTTGAACGGATTACCCGTCACTTTCGAGAAGTAGAGCAAGAGGCAAAAAGTAATGACTTTATATCTCTTCGGGATAACCCCATGCTAAACCATATTCAACGTAACTTGAAGGTTTATATAGAGGCTTTGCTGGGAATTGGAAAGAGCCATTATCTCTTAAAGGATCCCTCCTGGGAAACCCATTTCAAAAAAGCCTGGTTTACCTTTAACCTGTTTGACCATACCCTTCCGATTTCTCAGAAGAAAGATATAGGGGCAAAAGCAGCCATCAATTATGCCTTTTATTTATCTGAGTTGAAGAGACATCAGGAAGCCATAGAAATCTTATGCCAGGTGGGAAGACCTTTACATCCTTCTCTACAGCCTATTTTTTTCAATAATCTGGGTATGCTTTATCAACAAATTGGAAAAACCGATGAAGCCGAACAGTGCTTTAAGCAGATGCGAATGGAGAGAAAAATGACTTCTATGCCACTGGGAGATGAGATTTAGGTAAGTGGTCCGTTATAAGTTTATAGTGAAGATCCTCCGGGTTTGTTTGCAAGGCTTAGAGCCGGGGGTTAGAGTTAGGAAAGGAGGACTTCTACAAAACAACGGACCATGAGGAATGGATTCATGAAGATTTCTTGTTTTGCCATATCCTGTCCTGGTAAGGACTCGGTAATCAATCAAGATCGATTTTTGTGTTTTAAAGAGATCTCAGATAAAATTCTTTTATGGGAAGATGGCTTTTTTAGTCTTCGAACCCAGGAGTATATCCGGTATGGATATCTTTTTGCCATTGCCGATGGGCTTGGTGGCCATAATGCGGGAGAAGTAGCCAGTAACCAGGCCATTCGGCTTCTTTGGAAGCGGTATTATTCCGGTCACCCGGATCCCTCTCCGGATATCCTGGATCGGCTCAGGGAAATCTTTCGCCAGGCCCATGAAGAGATCCGGATTCTTTCCCGTTCTAAATTTGAATACCGGGGAATGGGTACGACCCTTACCGCTGCCATCTTAAAGGAGGAAACCCTTTACTGGGCTCATATTGGAGACAGCCGCCTCTATAGAATTAATGATTCCCAGGGAATCCAACAGCTTACCGAGGACCATACTTTAATAGCCCGTGGGATCCGGGAAGGTTTTTTAAATCAGGAAGATATTACAAAAAATCATAAAGGAGAACTTTACCAGGCTATTGCTGTGAGCCCCCAACTGGAAGTTCAAGTCGGTCAGCAAAGGCTTTCCCCTCCGGAGTGGATTTTGCTTTGCTCCGATGGGCTTACTGATGTGCTGGATGAATGGACAATGGAAGAATTATTTAGGGGCCAGATCCTCAAGGAGGAGGAAAGAAGGGTTTCTTCAAACTTACAAGCCAATGTGTTGATTTCTATGAGTCCAAAGGAAGCCTGTGAAAGGCTTGTAAGAGCTGCGGATAAGATGGGGCGGGAAGATGATGTGACCATTGTCGCTATTAAAATCGAATAAAATTTCAAATGATGCGCATTTTCTCTTTAGCTATTTTATCCGGCCTGATTTTTCCTCTTCTTTTTTTGAACGGTTGTGGAGAGGATAAAAATAGTTTTACCATACCCATACCCCCCGGTTCTCCCATATCCTCCGGTATTCTAACGGCAAATCCAGGAACTGTAGAAACCGAAGGGACTTCTGTGATCAGCGTTTCTTTAGAGTCTATTTCGATACCTCCTCAAAATCTGATTTTTAATTGGTCTGCTCAACGGGGAACGATTACAGGAAACGAAAGCACGGTCCTTTATCAGGCCCCGGCTACCCCGGGAGAGGATACGGTATCGGTCCAGGTTATCGATGCGAGTTCACCGGTAGGAACTCGGGTTATTGCAACGGGAAATATTGTCCTGATGATCATACCCAGGCCTACGCCGACACCAACCGGATCCCCAACCCCTTCGCTTACCCCTTCTCCTGAAATGACCCCCACCCCAGACTTCCAGGAGGAAGGAGAGAGAAAACCCCTGAATAAAGCTCCCAGGCTGGCTTCAGGAACTTTTCCAAACCCAACGATCCCTCCAACCCCCGGGGGTTTTTATCTACCCACACCCACTTTACTGACCTCCCCACAACCCTCTCAAACTTCCCAATGGGATCGATAAGGTTTTAGAAAACCCCGCCTGGATACTCGAGTCAATTCTCCCCCTCACCCCCAACCCCTCTCCTGAAGCTTCGGGAGAGGGTAGTTGGGAAATCGGCCAGGTAATCCATCGACTCCCCTCTCCCGCAGCGTGGGAGAGGGGCCGGGGGTGAGGGCAAAACAACTTGATAAAAGTTGTATTTATGGCACACAACTTGCTGAGTACATTTTATAGCATTTTTATCCTAAAATAACTAAATTTTTTCAGTTTTATATAAACTTCCCTTCCCGCCTCGTTGCCGGGTTCTAACCTGAACGAGAAGGTTCAATTCTGAAAATATAAGAATAAAACCCCGACACTTCCGGGAGGGTTAAGATGATACGGTCTCCTTATATTTACCTGATCATGTTGTCGGGATTGGTTTATCCCCTACTTTTACAGGGATGTGGAAGTAATGAAGATGGCTTCGTGGTATCTTCACCGACCGGTACCTTTATCTCCTCCGGTCGTTTAACGGCGGATCCCGGCGTGGTGGAAGTTGGAGGTACGTCGGTTTTGACGGTTGCTCTGGATACCCTTTCCGTCTGCCAACGATAGTACCGGTTCCGGTTCCGTCGGCAACCCCTGTAATCCTTCCAGATCCCACCAAAACCCCCAAACCGGGTAAGACTCCGAAACCCGGCAAAACCCCTAAACCACCCAAAAATGATGAAGACGATGAAGAGGAAGAAGATGACGATCCCGATCGCGGCAATAAGTAGTCTACCGTTTACTTAACTCTAATTAGCCAGGATCTGTTCCAGATACTCCGGCTTCCCCCTTGTAAAAAATCAACCTTTAACCGTGGCAGGGTTCACCAAAGCTTCAGAGGAGTGGCCTATGGATAGCCTTCAGCAAAAGCCGGAGATCCCTTCAATCCCCAGAAGGGGTGGCCTGTCGGTAGTAATCACGGAATCTAAAAACCTCCCAGTCCTGGTAGGGGTCATACCAATCTGCAAAAGTATTGTAAAAAGAAATTTGCCTTTGAGGTAAATTGATCCCATTTTAAGAATAGGATAGGGAGAAAGGAAACATTATGGAATATATAAAAAACTTTTGGGCTGGTATTATTGTTTCTGGGATAGTTATAGCCGGTTTTATCATTCAGGCTTTCGCTTTAACTAATGAAGAGACCTCTTCACAACTTCAATTTAACTTTAATCTTCCCGGAGCCAGGGCTTTGGGACAGGGGGGGGCCTTTCTTTCTATGGCAGATGATGCCACGGCTTCGGCAGCGAATCCGGCCGGGCTTATTATACCCCGACGACCTGAATTTTTAACCGAAATTCGATTTACCCGTTTTACAACCCTAGATGTTCCTGTGGAAGGGACTCTAACCTTAAATCCCAACGGTCAACCAACGATCCAGATTTCTACAGAAGATTTCATCAGTGGAACGATTACTTCTCCTTCCTTTTTAAGCTTTGCTTATCCGGTTTCAACCCAACGCTTTTCTCTGGCTGTATTTCGGCAAGAGCTGGCAAATTTTACCCAGGATTTTGAAATAGGTCGCATCGTGATTCCCATCACGGGAGCCAGCGATGTTGAGATATTTCCGGTCAGCAGCCACCTGGATTTCAAAATAACCAACCTGGGGGGTTCGATTGGAGTCGAACTGGCCCGTGGTTTTTCCGTTGGGGTAACGATCCAGGCATCGACGCTCAATATAGATTCCGAACTAACGCGATTTGACCCCACCCGGACCAATCAGGTTTTTAATTCAACGGTCGATGAATCCGCTACGGCACCAAGTCTTATCCTGGGTGGCTTATGGAAGCTTTACCAAACCCAGGCACCTCTCAAAGAATTTTCGGTAGGAGGGGTGTTTCGAAGTGGACCGCGACTCGATCTAACCGAATCCATCAATTTTAGTATCGTTTCAGGGCAAACGGGTACGACGGTAGATTATACGGTCAAGGTGCCGGATGTCTATGGGGCAGGAGCTTCTTATCGTCAAGGAGGGTTGTTAACTTCAGATGATACCATCACTTTCTCCCTGGATATTCTCCACATTCAATACTCGGATTTGTTGGAAAATTTCCAAATTACGCTGGCCGGTGCCAGTCCTGAGGAATTTACCGTTCAGGATGCGACGCAAATCCACGGAGGGGTAGAGTATAGCTTTTTTTCCGGAACAACCCTTATTTCTTTGAGGGGAGGGTTCTTTACCGATCCGGATCACAGTATTACCTTCCAGGGAAATGATCTTCGTTTTCTGGTTCTTTTTCCAGAGCGGGAGGATCAAACCCATGTTACTTTTGGCGGGGGAATTTCCCTGGGGAGACTCCGTATTGATGGGGCTGTTAACCTGGCGAATTCTATTTCTGAAGGGGTTATTACAGCGTTTTATCGGTTTTAAGGACCTCCGGTCCATGGTCTGTTATGACTTCAATCGTGTTTATAGCTGCAACGGATAACAATGATGCGTAGATTAGTTTGTCTGATTATCCTTTTTTTAATAGCCTGGGGGCAAGTTGCAAAGGCCGCCAAGGAGTGGTATGACTATTACCAGGATGGGCTTCAGGCCATGAAAAATCAAAGATGGCGGGAGGCTATAGAAAATTTTGAGAAAGCCATTGCCGAAAACCCGCAGCCGAGAAAGCGGGTCGTAACGCCGGGAAATTGGATTCTGACCGATTATTATCCTTACCTTCAACTGGGGATTGCCTACCTTCGTCTTGGGCAGCCGGAAATAGCTGAAAAATACTTGAATAAAGCCTTAGCCTTTGAAGTAGAGCCCAGGGTGGAAGTTTATCGGTATTTAGCCGAAGTAGATGAGATAAGGAAGCGCTCCCTGGAGAGACGATATACGGACTTAAAGGAAGAAAAAAGTAGCGGAGAGCGTGGGCTACCCCCCCTGGAGACCCCAACACCGATACCCATTAAGGTTCCCACGCCCACCCCGGTTCCGACCCTGGTTCCCACGCCCACCCCTCTGGAAGTGGATTCGGTCCAGGTTCAAAAACCTGTTCCTATGGTTCCACCCCTTCCCACACCCCGGATTCCGGAGATCGTCATTCCAACTCCTACGCCCATGGTACTGACAGGAACCTTATTTATCGATAGTATTCCTTCTGAAGGAACGGTTCTCTTAAACAGCCAAAAAAGGGGAGAAACCCCGTTAAACCTCATTGTAAAAGAAGGCCTCTACGAGGTAGAGATTATAAAACGAGGGTATCCCGGATATCGAACCCGGGTAACCGTTCAACCCAATCAATCGAATAAGTACGTTTACCCACTGGGCGAATATGATTGCGATTATGATTCCTCAGCAGATCGAAATCCCGCCAAGGCCGTTAATTTAGAGACTTTTATGAAATCAGATCAGGCTGCGGAGGTGGATTACGACAAAGGGGATTGTACGGATTGGTTTAGTGTAACAATTCCAAGGGAGGGGAAGTGGACCTTTGGGATTCAACTCCTCGATAACCTGAAAGCCAATATAGAAGTGGGTATTTATGGCCCGGATAGCAGCATAAAACTTCTGGGTATAGGGACCCGAGACTCCAATCATCCGGAAATGATTCGGTTTACCCCCGAGACTTTTATACCTCCTGGTCTTTACTATCTCAGGGTTCATGCCAGGGGTAAGGGAGACCGGGCCCTTTATAAGCCCATGTATGAACTTACGGAAGAGGTCGTTTTAGTTGAAACTCCCGTTGTAGCCGCTCTAACGCCAACACCCCTTCCAACTTCTACGCCGCTCCCAATCCCAACGGCACAAACCGTTCGAGAGTCCAGACCCAACATAAAATGGCCTGAGATTTCTATCACCATTCCCTATGCCCTTCTGGCTCTGGCTTCCGTTGCGTTTTGTCTGGCTTTTGTGGCAATTGTTATGACCCTCAAATCAAAATCCAGATATCCGTCCAGGCCCAAACCGCCCTTTGAGGGGGTCGGGAAAAATCCCCCCGGCGTGCTATCGGGACCCCTCGAAAAATCTAAATCAGAAATTCTAGAGGAAGAAGATGAAACCTTATTTTTAATGAAAATGGATCTTCGAGATAAATGATTCCTGGGAGCCTTTCCTCTCAAAGGCGATAGGGGCTCCTAGATTTTTACCGTTCCTGCAACCCATACTCCTTCAACTTCCGCCATAACGTACTTTTTGAAATTTGTAAGATGTGGGCCGTTTTTTTCTTGTTTCCACCACACTGTTGAAGAACTTCCATGATGTAGTTTTTCTCATTCTCCGCAAGGGATATCAGTTTACCCGAGGGCTTAGAAGGTGTTGAGGGGAAGGTCTGTTCCAGGCCTTGAATATGCCTGGGAAGATCTTCAGGTAGAATGATTTCTCCGGTAGCCAGAGCCACAGCTCGTTCTACCACATTTTCCAGCTCCCGAACATTGCCCGGCCAGTCATATTTAACTAATAAATCCACTGCTTCCCGGGAGATAGACCGAATCGGTTTGTGCATTTTATTACGATATTTCTCCAGAAAGTGATTTACCAGGAGCGGGATATCATCTTTACGCTCTCGTAGAGCGGGAAGTTTGATGGGAATGACGTTAAGTCGGTAGAAGAGATCTTCTCGGAAGGTTTTTTCTTGAATGGCCTGTTGTAAATCTTTATTGGTGGCTGCAATAAGCCGAACGTCTACATGGAAAGATTTATTATCTCCAATTCGACGGATCTCACCACTTTGAAGAAATCGAAGTAGTTTCACCTGGATGGCCGGAGAAATTTCTCCGATCTCATCCAAAAAAATGGTCCCCTGGTGTGCTTCTTCGAAAAGACCTTTTCGATTTTTAATAGCTCCAGTGAAGGCCCCTTTGATATGACCGAAAAATTCACTATCCTGAAGCCCTTCGGGTAAAGCACTGCAATTGACGATCACAAAAGGCTTATCTTTCCTGGGACTATTATTATGAATGGTTTGAGCAATAAGCTCTTTACCTGTACCGCTTTCTCCCAGGATCAAAACGGTACTATCGGTTTGACAAACCTGGGTGACCAGCTTCAAGATATCCAGCATTTTAGGGGAATTCCCCACAATATTTTCAAATTTATATCGCTCCCGGACCTGCTCTTCCAGGAGTTTGACCCGCTCGGTCAAGGTCTTGCGTTCCAAGGCCTTATCAACAACCAGTACGATTTCTTCAGGCTCGAAGGGTTTTGCAATATAGTCATAGGCCCCTATTTTCATGGCCTGCACGGCAGAATCCACCGTACCATAAGCGGTTATTACAATGACTTCCGTTTGCTGGGATATCTCTTTGACCTTTTGGAGAACCTTAATCCCATCGACCTTTTCCATTTTCAAGTCTGTAATAACCAGATCATAGGTTTTCCTTTCCAGAAGACGGAGGGCCTCTTCTCCGCAAGAAGCCTCTTCGACTTGATAGCCTACTCGTTTTAAGGTAATTTTCAAAGTCGTTCGGATGCTCTTTTGATCATCAACCAGTAAAATCTCTGCCACGCTTTAAGAAGACGAGAGGCGAAAGGTGGAAGACAAAAAACAAAGGTTTTTATTTTATCTTTTACCTTTCGCCCCGGGTCTTATAGAGGAAGGGTTACGATGAAGGTCGTCCCTTTTCCTATTTCACTTTCTACCTCCAATATTCCCTTATGGGCTTCTACAATCCGATGGGCGATGGATAGACCGAGACCGATACCTTGGGGTTTACTGGTATGAAAAGGTTCAAAAATATTGGCAACATCCTCCGGAGCAATTCCGATACCGGTGTCGGAGATTCTCACCTGAAGCCCCGGGAGATCTCGCATGGAAACGGTCATTACTTCGATTTTGATAATTCCCTCATCCGGCATTGCTTCCAGGGCATTAATCAGCAGATTCCAGAAAACTTCATGCATCTGATCGGCGTCTAAACGAACCTTGGGTAACTCGGGTTCACAACGCAGGTGGATTTTTATACGATCATTCCATCGGGTATCCTTTTTGAGGAGTCGAAGAACCTCTTCAATAACCTCCCGAATATCACTTTCCAAAAATACAGGTTCTCGAGGACGGGCAAACTGCAAGAAATTGGTGACAATCTTGTTAAGACGATCGGTTTCTTCCACGATCACTCCCATTAATTCCAGATCTTCCTCATTTAAATTTACGTCGCGTTTAAGAAGTTTGGCCGAATTCGAGATGGCTACCAGAGGATTTCGGATCTCATGGGCAAGACCGGCAGCCAGCCCCCCAATGGACGCAAGCCATTCTGATCTTCGGACCTGTTCCTGTAATTTTTTCTGTTCGGTGATATCCATGGCAAATCCCACCAGGGAAGCCTTCTCACCCCGGTCGTTTTTAAGAACGGTGGCCGAAGAATATAACCATCGAACATCTCGTTTGTTTTGATGAATCATTCGAAATTCAAGGCTTCTCCCTTTTCCCTCAAAGACCTTTCTCTGGGCATCAAAAACACGATCTCGATCCTCGGGGTGGATCTGGCTAACCCATAAATTCTTGTTCTGATAGTAATCTTCCGGCCGGTATCCCAATATCTTCTCTACAACAGGGTTGAGATAGGTAATGCGTCCGTCGGGAGAAACAATATAAATAATAAAATCCTTCGTACTCTCAATGAGGGATCGATATTTCTCCTCGGATTCTTTAATTCTATTGAACAGGCGTGTATTTTCGATAGCAATGGCCAGTTGGGGAGTTACCTGTTTGACCAGGTCAAATTGGTCCTCTGAGAAGTTATCTACCTTTCGGCTGGCAAAACTGATGGTACCGATGACTTCTCCCCGACAAAAGAGGGGGTACGTAACACTGGAGCGAATCCCTTCTTTCAATAATTTAGTCATCCCCCAGTAGGGACTCTCCGCCACATCTTTGATCAAAACAGGTCTACCAGTATCGACCACTTCCCCCAGGTGAGTCTCGGCTTTAGGAATGAAAGTGCCCTCTTGCAAGTCACCGGATTCTAAACTTTCATAATACTTGACCAGAGCATAAATTTGAAAACCTGTTTTTTGTTCGTCTAAAAGACTCACGGTCATTCGATCGAAATCGAAAACTTTTTTTAATTCGGCCCCGATGGCTTCATAAACATCTTTAATATCCAGGCTTGAAGCGATGATTTTATTTACATTACTGATAACCTCTTTTTCCTTATCAATTCGCTTGCGTTCTGTAATATCCCTGGAAATCCCCAGAACATAAATAACCTGGCCTGTCTCGTCCCGGATTGGATCCAGGCTGGTACTAAACCAGAACTCTTTACCCGGAATCTTATAGGTATGCTCGTGAATAGTGCCTTCTCCGGTTCTAAAGACTTTTTGAATATGGGCCATGTATAAATCTGCTTCTTTTTTGGAGAAGAGTTCATAGATATTTTTTCCTACAAAATCGGTGGGATTTCCTCCAATAATACGGGCCGCTATACGGTTCATGGAGATACAATTTCCTTTCGGGTCTACGGTAAAAATGGCATCTCCTGCACTTTCTACCAGGGTTTTATACTTGGCTTCAAATTCCTTGAGTCGTTTGCTTTCCTCTTTAACTTCTCGTTCCAATTGCTCAGCCAAAATCCGATACTTCTCCACAGACTTCTTGATTTCTAGATACTCCTTGCTGAGCTCTTCATAGGCTTTAACCAGGTCCTTAAATCCTTTGGTGGATTTTTTCATTATAAAAGCCCAAAGTCTAAAATCCTAGATGAATTTGACTCTGGACTTTGGACTTTGAGCGGATATTAGTCTCGAATCTGGGCGACCCTTTTAACAAATTCGATACAGGGTTTTGTATCGTATTCCCGATAAATAGTTATTTTCTGGGCTTCCAAAGAACCTTCTGCATGGATGGCCAGGACTTCATGATACCCCCCAAAATCAGAGGCGGTGAGGTCTCGGATCAGATTAAATAGTTTTAATCGGTTCTCGGTAGATATTTCTTTAGCCCCACCCAGGTATTTCTGGATATAGGGACGGGTTTCCGGGTTGAGCCAGTCCTCTTCGGAAGGTCCGGTTACCAGAAGACCCCCGGCAATGTCCTGAAGCCAGCTGACCGCCTGGTGGTAATGACTGGCGAAGTAATACTTCGCGATGTTGGTAATGATGGTATCCGGAACCGCAATTCCCGGATCTACCACACGGCATTCGTAGGCAGAAGCCCGGGTAAGGGCCCGAACCGTTTCTGTATAACTGATGAGCTGGGTGATTTTTTCTCGAATATGAGAAGCCTTTTTAACCCCATTGGCTTCGGCCATAAGCTCGGCTGCACCAACGAACAGTTCACAGAGAGGTGGTTTATAGGAAATAGCCGTAAAACGATGGAATTGGACGAAAGTTGTGGCTAAAGGTCCTGCAAACTGCCATTCTCCTTTCATAAAGACTCGTTCCCAGGGAACGAAGACGTCATCGAAAATGGTCAGGGATTCCATCAACCGATGATGGGTGCTTACCGGATGATGGAAGTCACTGGGAGGTACACTTCCAAAGGGACTCACAATCATCTTAAGCCCTTTGGTATTGGCCGGAATAGCAAAGGCCACGGCATAATTTTTATCCCCTTCCCCCAAAGCCCGGGTAGGGATTACAAGGATCTCATTTACGGCAACCGCCGAGGTGGTATGAACCTTTGCTCCTCGCACAATAATACCGTCTTTGGTTTCATCGACAATTCGAACATAATAATCCGGGTGTTCCTGCTCTGAAGGCCGCAGACCTCGATCTCCTTTTACGTCTGTCTGCGCCGTGGCCATGCTTAGATCATTTTGCCGACAGTATTGATGATATTTTTGAACCCGCTCAAAATAGTGACTCCCAAGCTGATCGTCCATCTTTTTAGCAATGATATAAAGGGCAAAAATGGCATCGGTTCCAATTTCCTTGATGATGGGAACCACTCCATGACCGGCTCGGGTTCCCGTTAAAATCATTTCATGCCGTTTCAGAAGATCCTCGGCATTCCTGGGGATTTTAAAATATCGGCTGCTGATTTCTCCCGTTTCCGGATCCTGATAGGTCATCAGATCTTTGTATCGGGGATCTTCTGCCAGCTGATAATCCCCGGCAGCATGCTCAATAGCCACTCTTATATCGGGATGGGTCGTTACATCTTTAACCTGTTCCCCCCGGTAATAAACCGTACGACCATCCCGTAAACTTTCTATATATTGTTCAGCAGATCTAAGTGCCATGATTCCTTCTCCTTCTAATTACCTTAAGGGTTATGAAATGATAACAATGACCTGAGATTTCCACTTAAGCTTTATTTAACAAAGCGCTTTCATCCTGTCAATTAATATTACCGGGAGTAAGGGTTAAAAAACGGGTATCGAATATTTTTACAGATTCTTTAAGGGTCTTCAAGGAAATAATCAATTCACGAACGATTTTTCTTGCCTGTTCTGTGTAAACCCGGCATATTACATAGAGGTTATGGCATCTTTTAAAGATATTGGTGGATTGGAAAAAGAGCTTCAGCGGGTTCGGGAGATTATCGAGTTTCCCATGAAATATCCCGAAGTTTTTGCCCGATTGGGGATTGAACCGCCCAAAGGGGTTCTGCTTCATGGCCCGCCGGGGACCGGAAAGACCCTCATTGCTCGAGCTATTGCCAATGAGATAGGAGCCCATTTCATTCACATCAACGGTCCTGAGGTTATTAACAAGTATTATGGAGAAAGCGAGGCCAGACTCCGGGAGAAGTTTGAAGAGGCCCGCCGTAATGCGCCCAGTGTAATTTTTATCGATGAAATCGATGCCATTGCCCCCAAACGGATTAATGTTGCGGGAGATGTAGAAAAGCGGGTCGTGGCTCAGCTTCTGGCTTTAATGGATGGATTGGTAACCCGGGGTCAGGTGGTGGTGATCGGCGCAACCAATATCCCGGAGGTGTTGGATCCTGCCCTGCGACGCCCGGGGCGATTTGATCGGGAGGTGGTCATCGGGGTTCCCAATCGAATCGGGCGGCGCCAGATCCTGGAGATTCATACCCGATCCATGCCTCTGGCTCCCAATGTCAATCTGGATAAACTGGCCGAGATTACCCACGGATACGTAGGAGCTGATCTGGAAGCTATCACCAAGGAAGCCGGTATGATTGCCCTTCGCCGGATTTTACCGGAGCTTAATAGCCAGGCCCCTTCCAGGCTGGAGGGTCCCGCTCTGGATTTTCAGGTTACCATGGAAGACTTCATCGAAGCTTTCAAGGAGATTGAACCTGGAGCCACACGGGAGTTTCTGGCCGAAAGACCCGTACTTCAGTTCAAGGATGTGGGAGGATTAACCTACGTAAAGAAGACACTCAAGGCCATCATCCGACTTTCCTCTTGCTATCATCGTCTCTATGAAACCAGCGGAATAGCTTTTCCCAAAAGTCTACTTTTTACAGGCCCTTCAGGTACGGGAAAAACTCTCCTGGCCAGGGCCTTAGCCGGTGAAAGTGGATTTACCTTGATTACGGTAGACGGACCCAGGCTTTTCTCTAAATGGCTGGGAGAATCTGAAAAAGGACTTCGAGAGGTCTTCAAGATGGCCAGGCATACTTCTCCGTGTATTCTATTCTTCGATGAAATTGATAGCATTGCTCCGATTCGGTGTATATACGGAGGAGACGAAAGTGGGGTTACGCAACGGATGGTTAACCAACTCCTCCGGGAATTGGATACCCTCAAGGATTTTAATGAAGTTATTTTCCTGGCAGCTACCAATCGAATTGACCTGGTAGACCCTGCTCTTTTACGGGCAGGCCGGTTTGACTATATTCTGGAGTTTCCCATTCCGACCCTGGAAGAGCGGGAGGAAATTTTTAAAATCTACCTAGCTCAACTTCATCTGAAAGAGGTGGATTTGCGTCAACTGGCCGAGCAGACCGAAGGTTTCGTGGGGTCGGATATCGAGGCTGTTTGTAAAAAAGCGCGATTGATCGCTCTGGAGCAGTTTTTTGAGGATTCAGAGGTAACCTTTGTTCAACATCCAGATTTGCGTATTACCCAGGCTCATTTTTTGGAAGCCATCGAGCTAACCCGGCAGATGGGAAAGATCCCTCGTAGTTAATTAGGATGTACCACCTGGACACCAGGTTTATCGTGGGAACTCTGGGTGCTGATGAATCTGGTATCCTGGCGGTTAAGAACTGTTCTATGATCAACCGAAGAAAGTTCCTGAAGAGTGTTGCGGGAAGTTTAGTTCTTGCTAACAGCGGTATCCTCCTGCCAAAAAACCTTCTGGCCCAGAGTTCTCAGATGGGGCCGCCGGAGCTTCCACAAGGGGCTTTGGAGGAGGCTGTACTCCAGGCTTTACCTGGGAAAAAACCTCTGATTAAGAGGACCTACCGCCCCCCTAACTATGAAACCCCCGTTCAGTATTTTAATGAACTGTTTACCCCCAATGAGGTCTTTTTCGTAAGATACCACCTGGCCGATATCCCTCAAGTGGATATCCAACAATGGAAACTCAGCATCGGAGGGGAAGCCATAGAAAAACCCATGGAATTAACCCTGGAAGACCTTCGGCGAGATTTTGAGCAGGTGGAGATGGCGGCTTTATGTCTGTGTTCGGGTAATCGAAGGGGATTGTTCAAGCCCCACGTGCCGGGAGTTCAATGGGGTTATGGCGCAATGGGAAACGCCAGGTGGAAGGGTGTCCGGCTTAAAGAAATTTTGGTCAAAGCCGGTATTAAAAAAGAAGCCCTGGAAGTTACGTTCAATGGCGCAGATGGGGCTGTTTTGGAAAAAACTCCGGATTTTAAGAAGAGCCTCCCGGTCTGGAAAGCCCTGGATGAAAATACCCTCATCGCTTGGGAGATGAACGGAGAACCGCTTCCCGATTGGAATGGATTCCCTGCCCGATTAATAGTTCCCGG
Source organism: bacterium (assembly GCA_030550175.1). GTDB lineage: Bacteria > Moduliflexota > Moduliflexia > Moduliflexales > JAUQPW01 > JAUQPW01. The sequence continues at coordinate 4,015 of JAUQPW010000024.1, read as the reverse complement.
CTGGACCGGTACCTATTGGGTTAAGCAGCTCACAGAGATTCAGGTTATAACCCGACCCTTTGAGGGTTTTTGGATGAAGGCAGCCTATAGAATTCCCAAAGGTAAATTTCCGATTGTGGATCGATTTATCTCTCAAGAAACGGAGGTTAATACTCCCATCACCGAGATGGTCGTCAGTTCCCTGATAACAAATCTGGAAGAAGGCCGGCAGTTTAAATCAGGACAACCCATCGAAGTTAAAGGAATAGCCTGGGACGGGGGCTATGGTATTCAACTGGTAGAGGTCTCCACCGATGGAGGAAAGACCTGGCGAGAGGCTGAATTGGGGACCGACGCCGGAAGGTTTTCCTGGAGACCCTGGAGTTATCGGTTTGCACCAACTGAAAAAGGCAAATATACCGTTATGGCCAAGGCCAGTAACCGTCTGGGACAGACGCAAACCTTTGAGCTCATCCTGAATCCGGCTGGTTATCACCATAACGTTATTCAGCGTATAAACATAGAAGTCATTTGAAAATCCCTGGGAAGCGGTTTTTGTTCAGAATAAAAACCTCGTTTTCCACCGGAAAACGAGCTTCCGGAAAGGAGGGTCCTGTGAAAAGTCTTATTTTTCTTATGATCCTATCGATAGTTCTCTCTTCCCCCGTTTTGGCGCAAGAGGAAAAAATAAAACTTAAAGAAGGGCCCGGAAAAAAGCTTGTTGAGGCCAATTGTACTATCTGCCATAGCCTGGATTATATCCTTATCAATTCCCCTTTCCTGGATAAAAAAGGATGGGAAGCTTCGGTTAATAAAATGATCCAGGTCATGGGAGCACCCATCAACAAAGACGATGTTCCTCAGATTATAGAATATTTGACAACCTATTATGGAAAGAAAGAGTCATCCCAATGAGTTAAGTCAACCGATCATAAATAAGAGATTTTACGGTCGTTTTCCGGGAGTAAAGGTTTAGGGTCGATTACCGCGTCAAAGCTGTTATCGTTGATAAGTAGGCCGGGGTATTGTATCCTATTAGGATGAGGACCCTGATTCGGTCAGGCAGGTTGATTGAAGTAATCTTTACAAATCTTTAAAAGTTTCTTGGCTACAGGAACTTTAGCCTGGTTTCCAGGTCTAATTTAATGAATTCAAAGTAGCTAGTACTAGAAAAAAGGATCGCGTACGTGTTGAATTCGAGGAAACCCACAAAGCCGGTAACCGATGAGAGCCTGGTAAAGAGATGTCAAGCAGGAGATTCGCTGGCTTTTGAGACCTTAGTCATTCGATATCAGAGGCAGATTTTTAGTCTGATTCATCGTATGACCAATAATCCTGAGATTGTTGAGGATTTGGCTCAAGAGGTTTTTATCTCGGCTTTTAAAGCAATAGGAGAATTTAAGGGAAATTCGTCTTTTTTTACTTGGCTATATCGGATTGCCATTAATAAGTGTAAGAACTATTTAGCCTCTTCTCGGGGGTCTCTTATACCTATAGGGGATAGGAGGTCAGAGGCCGAGCCTTCTTTGTTGGAGATAGCGGATCAGCGAGTGAATCCGCAAACTGCTTTGTTAACAGGAGAGTTACTGGAACAGGTGGATGAAGCTTTAGGAAATCTTCCAGACGATCAAAGAGAAGCTCTGGTTCTGTATGATCTGGAAGGCTTATCTTATCAAGAGATTGCAGAGGTTCTGCATTGCCCCATAGGGACTGTGCGATCTCGATTAGCCAGAGCCAGGGCAGCTTTAAGAGAAAGGCTCAAGGATTATTTTACGGAGTAGAAGTATGAACTGTGAGGAATATTTTGAGCTTATAACCGGATATGTGGATGGGGAGTTACGAGACGCCGAGGTGGTCTTGCTTACCCAGCATTTGAATGCCTGTGCAAAGTGCCATCAACATCTTAAGGAAGTCAATGCATTAAAAAATCTTTTAAAACAATATGCAGCAACGAAAGCACTGGCCCCTTCTTTAGGATTTTCCCAAAAAATCATGCAAAGTGTACACAAGGAAATTCCGGGCTCTCGAAAGAAAAGTTTGTCATGGACTTCTAAATATCCTCTTCCTGTCTGGGCCACGGCAGCAGTCCTGTTGCTGATTCTCCTTGCCGGAATCTTTTACTTCCAGCAAATGGGAACTCAGGGACCTTCAACGAACACCTATTATGTTGAGATGAAGCCAAAGACCCAGAAGGATACGTATTATATCGAGGCTAAACTGGATCCCCCGCCTGTCCACGAATCGGGAAATACGGATTTCAACAATATCGATGATTATCTTTATCAGCATGCCATGGAGGGGTTACGAACTCCTCTAACGGATAACACCGTATTCGTGGGTTATATGAACCGATGAACCAGATGCTTGATAGGTTACCAGGTATTTTTATATACGGTAAACAGGGTGAGTCCATGAAGCGGAAACGGAATCTAATGATTTTAAACACCTTATTTTTTTTGATCAGCTGGTTAACGATCACCCTCATTGCCGATAAGGTGTGGGCTGAGGAAAGGGAAGAGTTGAATAGTATTATTCAAACCCTGAGAGAGTCCAGAAATAGAGATATCAGCTATATGGGGATCAAGATTGTGGTTAACTATTCATCCTGTCAACCAGATGTCAAAAGTATTCAGATCATTCATGGACCTGCTAACAAGGAAAAGAGAGAAATCTTCTCCTTGAAGGAAAAGAAAACTCAAGTCATTCTGGATGATGGACAACATATCTGGCACTATATTCCATCGGAAGCTTTCGTCATTCGTAAAAATTCCTATGTGTTTGAGGATGTGGTAAAAGATCTCAAGGAAAAGGAGCAGCTCATCGAACAGAACTACAAGATCTACATAGAGAAGCAAGGGCAAATCATTAACAGAAATAGTATCGGTATTTTCTTCGAACCCAAGGATGCTAATCGACCTGCTCGGAAGATATGGGTGGATAGAGAATATGGAATTCCCTTAAGGACTGAGATTTACGACCTGAGTGGAAATCTAATTCTGTTATCAACTTTCTCGGAAATTAAATTTGGCTCTGTTCTTGGAAATGATATTTTCTCTCTCAAAATTCCCGAGGGTATTCCTGTTAAGACCTTTGTAGAAGCCAGATATGACAATCTGGCCGAAGCAGAAAAACATATCAATTTTAAGTTGCATCCGTTAGGTTATATTCCTGAAGGTTTTACCCTCACCGGGATTACCCATATTAAGGTGGATAAAGGGGAACGGGTCCATTTACTTTATTCGGATGGATTGAGCTCTCTGTCCATTTTCCAGGATAGATCCGTACTATCTCTTTCCGGTACGCCTCTCCCTACCCGAGAAGTAGACATCAATGACAAAAAAGGAGTATTATATGATCAAGGATTACTAAAGATCTTAAATTGGAAATTACAGGACATTTATGTTACTCTAATAGGAGAAATCTCAGAAGATGAGTTATTAAAAGTAGCTCGATCGATTTTGCCTTAAAAGCTGTCTACTACCCGTCGTCCGTTGTTCATGGGGTATAAGTTCATAAGAGGGACAACGGACAACAGATAATAGACAACAAAGTTATGAACAAGGAAAATTTAAAACAAATTTGGTTAATCGGTCTTTTATGCTTCGTGGTCAGTGTAACAACAGCTATTCTGACCGTTAATAGTATCCCCTTGCTAAGTATCGCTCAGGAATCAAAATCCGGCAATCCAGCTACACCGCCGGCTGCAGATAAACCTACCGCAGATACAGGAACAAAATCTATGGCCGGGGTCCTGGTTCCCCATGACTTTGTAGGGATTGCCAATAAAGTTAAGCCTACCGTGGTTAATATCAGCACCAGCCATACCATGAAACGAAAAGAATTCCGAGGATTCCGGGGCTCAGAAGAATTTAAAGATTTCTTCGGTGAGGATTTCTTTAACCGGTTTTTCGGAGGTAACCCCCCCAAGCAGTTCAAACAGAGAAGTTTAGGCTCCGGTTTTATTATCGACAAGCAGGGCTACAACGTATCCAACCACCAAGTGGTTAAAGATTCCGATGAAATCAAGGTTAAGCTG
>JAUQPW010000023.1 GCA_030550175.1 bacterium | reverse complement strand
CCCTTCACCGGGAAAAATTTCATATCGGGTAAGAAACTCTATGACATCACCTTCAGGGTTTAGGCGATATTTCAACATGGGATCATTTCCCAACAGGGAGAAAGGATAGAGCCTTTTTGTATAGTACCTGTAACCATTTAGTAGGTATTACTTTTTCTGTCTGAACCCCCTGGCCCCCCTCTAATCCCCCCGTATACGGGGGGATTAGAGGGGGGCCAGGGGGGTGTTTCTTTTTCCACCTACTAAATTGATATGGATACTTTTGTATAAAAGAACTTGACCTGTAACCCAAATTTTTAGAAGATGGTAAAACCGAGGATTAATTTTCTGTGAAACGATTCTATAGGCTCAAGGCTCAGGACGAGCTTGTAGGGAAAGTTTCCTGGTTATACCGGATAACCTGCCGATAATAACCGGCTTTTAAATAAATCCTTTTGGAGGGGAGATTTATGCTGTCTAAGGTTTTGAGCAGTGCCGTTATGGGAATCGATGGATATCTGGTGGAAGTAGAAGTCGATTTAAGCTTGGGATTGGCAAGCTTTACCATTGTTGGATTACCTGACGGAGCTGTTCGGGAAAGTCGGGAACGGGTTAAAGCAGCCATCACGAACTGTGGATTTGCTTTTCCGGTCAATCGGATCATTGTCAATCTGGCTCCGGCGGATATTCGGAAAGAGGGGTCTGCCTTTGACTTACCCATTGCCATAGGATTGTTAAGCTGTATGGGCTTTGTTAATCCTAACAAGTTAAAAGATCTTCTCCTGGTAGGAGAACTTTCCCTGGATGGGAGTTTGAGACCTGTTCCGGGAATCCTTCCCATGACTTTAGCTGCAAGGGACAAAAGACTGAGTGGTATTCTTTTATCCGAAGCAAACGCAAGTGAAGCCGCTGTTGTTGAGGGTATTCAGGTCTATCCGGTAAAAACTTTAGCCCAGACCCTCCAGTTTATCAACGGTCAACTTCCTATAGAGCCGCTCAAGGTAGATCTGGATAAAGTATTTCAGGAATCTTCCCGCTATGAATTGGATTTTTCCGAGGTTAAAGGTCAGGAACATGCCAAGCGAGCCTTAGAAGTGGCTGCTGCAGGGGGGCATAATATTTTGATGATAGGTCCTCCGGGCTCAGGGAAAACGATGCTGGCCAAGAGAATTCCCACGATTCTACCCCCGTTGAATTTCGAAGAGGCCCTGGAAACCACCAAGATTCATAGTGTGGCCGGTCTATTGCCGGATAAAAAGGCCCTTATTGCGACCCGGCCTTTCCGGAGTCCTCACCACTCCATTTCCGATGTAGCTCTGGTTGGAGGGAGCGTTCCTCCCCGTCCCGGCGAGATCTCCCTGGCCCACAATGGAGTTCTCTTTCTGGATGAGCTTCCGGAATTTAAACGAAATGTTTTGGAAGTACTCCGACAACCCCTTGAAGACGGCCTGGTGACTATTTCTCGAGCTGCCATCTCCATTACCTATCCCTCCCGCTTCATGCTGGCGGCCTCCATGAACCCCTGCCCCTGTGGATTTTATACGGACCCTACCAGGGAATGTTCCTGTACCCCAACCCTGATCCAACGCTACATGTCTAAGATCTCAGGCCCTCTATTGGATCGAATCGATATTCATATTGAAGTCCCCGCTGTCAAATATAAAGAACTGGCTTCCCAGAGCTCCGGGGAAACCTCCGAGGTAATCAAAGAACGCGTTAAAAGGGCCCGACAGATTCAACAGGCCCGTTACAAGAAAGACAAAATCTACTGCAATGCCTATATGACCACCCAACACCTTAAAAAGTACTGCCAGATTGGGGATGCCCCCAATCGGTTGTTGGAAAGTGCGATTACAAAACTGGGATTAAGCGCCCGAGCTTATAGCCGGATTTTAAAAGTATCCCGAACGATTGCAGACCTGGAGGGTTGTGAGGAGATAAGAGCAGAACATATCTCGGAAGCCATCCAATATCGAAGTCTGGATAGGGAATTATGGGTAACTTAGAAATTATCTCAAAGACCCAAACAGAAGCAGGAAACCCGGGTTCCTTATCCCTGTTGTAGAGCAAAATACCATTTCGTCCTGCTTTTGGGTAGGTTCAAGAAATGGAGTAGAGAAAGGAAATACGGTTATGGTAGAGCTATACGATAAAGAAACCCATACCTACATAGGTACCATATCCCATGAAGAACTACAATTTTTGATCGATCATCTCGAAGAAGAAAACTTGACCGATAAAGACTACTACTTGAACAGAGCAACTCTGGAATTTTTAAAAGAGAGAGGCCTGAGTTCACAGGTAGCTAAATTGCTGGAAGATGCCATGGGAGATAGAGATGAAATAGAAATAACTTATAAAGAAGACCTCCAGAAAGAAATAGAATAACAAACTTTCTTACCAGGGCCTTTCTCATCGGTCATAATCTGTAGTTTCCAAAGCCAGAAAGAAATAAAACCATAAACCTTGTTTAGAAAAAGGTGGTGTTACTATGACCCTAATCGATTGGCTTTTGGTCCTTGTAATTAATTTAGGAATTGTTTTGTATGGCGTTATTATCTTCAGAGAGATTAAGGCAAGTTTTGACTGGTATTTAGCTGCTAAATCCTTGCCGTGGTGGGCTATAGGATTATCGGCTTTTGGGACTGCAGTGGATAGCGGGGATTATGTGGCCATAGCGGGGGGTTCTTACCGGTTCGGATTATCTCAGCTTACTCAGTGGTGGCTGGGTATTGCGGTCGGTTGGTTTGTTTTGAGTTTTTTTGTTATCGTTCCCATGTATCGATCCGGAGTGTTTACCAATGCAGAATGGTTGGAGTTTCGGTTCGGCCCGGCTACCCGGTTACTGGCCGTTTTTATCAATCTTCAATCCCGAACCAATGTCCTTGGGAATATTTACTTCTCTATGTTCCTGGTTCTTAATATAATTGCAGATATCAGTGCTACCTGGAGCTGGATCATCGTAGTGGGAGTAGCGGTTACGGCCGTACTCTACATTATAACCGGAGGATTAAAATCCGATGTAATTACAGATGTTCTCCAGAGTATTGCCATGGTAGTGGCTTCCGTTGTTCTCTGGGGGGTGGTATGGGTGGGTATAGGCGGTTGGGAAGGATTAACCCGGAAACTTACCGCCCTAGATCCTAAACTTCCCCAAACTTTACTCCATGTAGGAGGCTATTCCCCTGGGGGGGTTTCTCCCTTGCTGGTTGCTTTTGGATTTGTGGTGGTATTAACCACGTATGCGGTTATCAACCAATATGAGGCTATTCGCTTCTTGGGAGCCAGGTCTGAATGGGATTTTAAGATGGCTTCCCTGGTGGCCAGCATAGTAACAGCGGTCTGCCTCTGGTTTAATGTCAGCATGGGACCTTTAGCTAAGGCTGATTTTCCCGATTTACAAATTGTAGATCAGGCCTATCCCTTGATGGTTAAAAAATACCTTCCTCCCGGTCTTCTGGGTCTGGTTTTGGCCGGAGTGGTAGCTGCAGGCTATTCGACCTTTGATTCCATTGGAATCGGAATCTCAAGCCTTTTTGTTCGAGATGTTTACGCTCGATTCATTGTGAAAAATGCTCCGGATACCCACTATACCCTGGTAGGTCGTATCTCGGTGCCCATTATCATTGCCCTGGGGTTTGCTTATGTTCCTTTTCTTAGCGGTGGGATGCTGGCTTTTTATCTCCGATTAACCGGCGCCATTGGAGTCCCCCTCATGACCGTCATCCTCATGGGTATCTTTACCCGGGTTCATCGGGAAACCGGAATTATCGGTCTTTTGGTAGGACTGGCCTATGGAATCTCAGCCATCCTGGGGGATCGTTATAAATGGCCACTCCCCATCTGGTATACCAACACCTGGTGGACTTACCTGTGGAATGTTGTACTCCCTGTCCTAAGCATGTTTATTGCCTCAAAAATTATCAACCATGTACGGGGACCTGTAAAAGAAGAGGAATTAGAAGGTCTGATATATACCCGGCAGGAACCCAAAGAGAATTTACGGGAACTTATGGGAAAACGATTAAAATCCCTGGAAGGAACTTGGCTGCAGAAAACCTTACAAGAAGCTCCTCGCATGCCCAGGTACCCCTTTGTACTCCCGGCTACAGGTTTACCCTGGTTTCAACGCCCAGGGCTTTGGGTTACTCTTTATCTCCTTGTAGCTTGCTACCTCCTTTTTGTCGCTCTCTGGTAGGTCGTCCCAGTTTTACCGTTTGTTTAGGGGAATAAAGCCACGTTATTATTTAATTGATTAACCGATTAAACCCTATGGAAAAATTAGAAGAAGGCAAAAAACTCAAGCAATTTGAAAGACTTTATAGTTCGATTCTCTTATTAATTGTAGCTATTTTGATTCTGGCCTCTATTCTCTATACCACCCGGCTTTGGCTGGTAAAGGTATTTATTACTCTGGTTCTTCTTGGATTCAGTGGTCTTTTTGTTTGGCGATACTTTCAGGAACGGTAAAAGGTTTTAGAGACCCTGGGGCGAAAGTAAGTTATCACCCGCTGTTGTTTTAAAGAATTTTTCTTGATATTACTATTTTGTAAAGTTAGGTTTGTATAACTCTCTGCTCTCACCCCCGACCCCCCCCCATCCCCTCTCCCACAAGGGGAGAGGGGGAGAGAGGAGGAGGGATAATAAGCTTTAACGCTTTAGAGCTGTTTTTCTCATCTGCAACACAGTATTAGGTATCGGGGTGTTATGCTGTCTTTGTTGGTTTTAATTCGGTCGCGGGCAACCTGTTTCATCATGTTATCGAGATGTACCTGACAGGAGATCTCTCGAAGACATTGATTTTGGACCAGCTCAAGTAATTGAGTCACAATCTTCTGAGGATATGGGAACGCTTCAAGGCTCATGTCGCAGATCCTGACCTCGACAAATTCGGCGCGCTCATATCGTCGCTCCATGCATTTGAGAAGCTACACTACCCCAACTCGATCCTTTCGAGCGGAATGATGGCCACCACTGGCGTTAGCCGAGTCGGGCGCTTGAGGGAGAGCGAATGTCCACGGATGGACGGACTAACAAGGGTATGCAGACGACAGCATTAAAATAAACCTATAATAACAAGGGGTAACATCTATGAGAAATAAAAAAGTAGAATCAAATATAAAACGAATTTCAAGATATGGTAGTTTGATTATCTGTTTCCTTCTGACATCTTACACGGTTGGTGCCGATACCACCTCACTGCCTGAAGACCTTGTGGTGGTACGTTCCCAGCCTGCTGTCTTTATGGTGCTCGCCAAGGGTGATATCGAAGTTACTTACCCGAAAAAAGTTTCTATCAAGATTAACTGGGATATCGCCATAGACCTTCAGAAAGGAGCCGTGCACTTTAAGACCCTCCTAGAAAACGAATATGAGCGTGACCTGAGAGATGGTATTATTCCATACACAAAAAGCAGGGCGGATTACTATTGGGAAAAGATAACGGAAAATCCTGATAAGTATTTGGAAGCCGATGAGAAGGAGACTCAACTATTCAAGAATACGTACTATAGCTACGGCACTGGGTTTGCCATTAGTCGTGAAGGTATTCTCCTAACCAACGCCCATGTAGTGGCTGATCCTTCCGGAGGCATACTTCCACCAGAGCTTCATGAACAGCTCATTCTAAACACGATTAATAACCTCAGCAGCGAGTTCAATGGTAGACCGACCGAAGCTATTTTCCCACAACTCATACTAAGCCTGGATCAATGGTTTGCAAAGTACAGTGTGGTAAAAGGTAAATTTAAACAGGCAGAAGTAGTCCTTAAATTCGATACTGATCCTGTAAAGTCAAACTACCTCAGGTCGCGGGGTTATTTTATTCTACCATTTCAGCGCGAGCCTCTGACTGTGTTTGCCAGGGTGCTGGCTAAAGGGGAGCCGATTCCGGGTAAAGATGTTGCAGTTCTCAAGGTCGGCCTGAAAGAAGGCGAGGCTATCACACCAAGGGAAAGGCTCATAGATAAAGTATCAGGCAAACTAACATCCATGGAGGATAAACTCATCTGCCTACCGCTGGGTGACTCCGACGATGTGTTGCCTGGTAGCCGTATTCAAGCAATGGGCTTTCCAGGCGCCGCATTTAATCCTCAGCTTATGCCTCCAGAAGCGGAATTTCTTGTTGGTAGTCAAGATGGTCAAATTGGTCAGATAAAACCCATGTTAGGAAACTGGAGTGCTTTTGAGATGACTGCTCTTATTCATTATGGTAGTAGTGGAGGTCCTGTTCTTAACAAGGAGGGTAACGTGATCGGTTTAAATGTCGGCTCAGCTGACCCAAGGGTAGCTGGACGTACTCTAGCCGTGCCGATCAATGTTGCCAAAGAGTTCCTGAAGCGGGCCGGAATTTATCCCGATCCAGGGCCATTAACACACCTTTGGGTTGAAGGACTTAAGCTGTACTCTGGCGGTCATTATGATGAGGCGCTTAAGAAGTTTGAGGAAGTCTATAATATGCAAAGAGGGCCACACACAACCACAACGGCAAGAGAAACCAACCCTTACGTCGAGAAAATGATTACCAGCTGCAAGAAAAAACTGGGATTAGTTCCCTAAATAAAATAGACTACAAAGTTCGGCCAAGACTCCGCACGCCCCAAAGAAACTCGGTTTTAGGTTCAGGTTATATCCAGTATGGATTTAATTCTTTGAACCACGGGGGTTGGAAAGTAAAGCCATTAGCAAGGAGGATATTAAAATGAATATCCATGACATCGATTGGGAAAGGGAGGCAGAAGTATTAAAGGAGAAGATCAGGAAGTACCCCAATGATGAAGAGGCACACTACAGGCTGGGATTAGCATATACTCGACTTAATCGTTATGAAGAATCTGTAGATGCTTTAAAGCAGGCAGTTCAGATTGAACCCCATTATGTTCAGGCGTATATAGTACTTGGGCAGGTTTACGGCATGCTTGGTCGAGATGAGGAAGCTATTGAGGCTTTAAGAAAGGCGGTTGAACTCGAACCGTCTCATGGTCAAGCGCAGTTCTTTCTCGGGTCTTTTTACTGCAAACTTGGCCGGGACGAAGAAGCCGTTGAAACTCTGGAGCGGGCGACTCGGCTCTATCCATACAATGCCCAGGCGTACTGCAACCTGGGCGTGTCATATTATATGCTTGGCCGCTTTGAGGAGGCAGTAAAGGTCTTGGAGCGTGCGGCTCAGCTTGATCAGAGTGATGCTCGGAATTACTTCCATTTGGGCAGAGCCTATGACAAACTCTACCCTCCTGAGGAAGCTATAGAGGCTTATAAGCGAGCGGTTCAACTTAATCCGAATCATCCAGATGCCTGCTATCGGCTTGGAAAAGCATACTTCAAACTTGGTCTTTGGGAGGAAGCCAGAGCGATTCTAGAGCAGGCGACCAGGCTTAAACCAGATAACCCCGATGCCCTCTTCCTTCTAAGCGTGGTATATTACAAACTCGGTCACAACCCACAGGGAGAAGAAGCTTATAAGAAAGCATTCAACCTTACGACTCAGCTTTTGCCACTTTTGCCAATGGATTCCCCAGAATGGCTGGATTGGATTGTGGATAGAATCACTGAGAAACTGAAAAGCGATGATTAGAAGCAGGGACTGAAACTTTAGGACTTCGGAGATACCTATATCCCATGATGACCTTTTAAGTTTTATAATTCAAAAAAGGAAAAATGAATTATGCAACCCTGGATACCTTCGCCCAGCGCAGGCCGGGTTACTTTTTATTTATTCGTTATTCGTCGCCGCTGTACAAAAACCTTTTCCCTTGACAAGGGAGGATGGGTAGAGTAAAAAAGAGACTTACAGTTAGTAATTAACTTACATTGAGGCCCGGACCGGAGCTACAATCGTAAGGGAGCAGACTCAACGGGCGTAAAGTGAAATACTATCTCGTATAGGTAAACAATCCACAAAATGGCATTTTCGCTCTACCTCCCCGTTCACAGCCTCCTTGACCGGCTTAGTAAGTACTGCAAACGGGCTAAGTTTTCTGGACTTCTCCCCAAATAGCCTGGAACAAAGAGGAAAGGGGGGGATGCTTATTTTAGAAAACTTTTCAGACAGAAGGAGGGAAAGTATGAATCCTAATACTAAAAAGCGGTCTTATTACCTTAGAATAAAGCCTAGGGATTTACTCTTCTACCCTCTCTCAGGAATTGTAATGGGACTCGTTTTTGTCATTTTCTTCTCCCCGACCATTCAAGCCTTTGAGCTGGAAGAAGCGACCATTGCTCAGTTACAGGAGGGAATGAAGACGGGTAAATATACTGCCCGTTCCATCGTTGAAATGTATTTGAAGCGTATTGAGGAGATCGATCAAAATGGACCCCGCCTCCGTTCAGTTATAGAGGTTAATCCCGATGCTTTGGCCATAGCGGATCAACTGGACCAGGAGCGTCGTGAGGGTAAAGTTCGTGGTCCGTTACATGGAATTCCCATACTTCTCAAAGACAACATCGAAACGGCCGACAAATTGCATACTACAGCGGGTTCCTATGCACTGGTCGACATTCCTGTAAAGCAGGACTCCTACGTTGCTCAAAAACTCCGTGAAGCGGGGGCCATTATATTAGGAAAAGCCAACATGAGTGAGTGGGCCTATTTTCGATCAACCCGGGCTTCAAGTGGCTGGAGTGCCCGGGGGGGTCAAACCAAGAATCCCTATATTTTGACCCGAAATCCTTGTGGCTCCAGTTCAGGGTCCGGAGCGGCTGTAGCAGCGAATCTGGTCGCAGCAGCCATTGGAACTGAAACGGATGGATCGATTGTATGTCCGGCCTCTGCAAACTCCATTGTGGGAATCAAACCGACCATGGGCTTGGTCGGCCGATCTGGGGTTATCCCCGGTGCCCATAGTCAGGATGTCGTCGGGCCTATGACGCGAACCGTAGCCGACGCAGCAATTGTTCTTGGGGCACTGACCGGCGTGGATCCCCGGGATCCTGCAACCGAAGCCTCTAAGGGAAAATCCTATACAGACTATACCCAATTTCTGGATCCCAACGGCTTGAAGGGAGCTCGAATTGGAGTCGCTCGAAACTATTTTGGCTACCATGAAAAGGTCGATGCTCTTATCAACCAAAGCCTTGAAGTGATGAAAAAACAGGGGGCCATTATTGTAGATCCGGCTAACATTGAAACGGCAGGAAAGTTCGGTAAATGTGAAGTGACCATATTTTTATATGAATTAAAGGCCGATCTGGCAAAATATCTCCAGGAACGTTCGTCCACGGGTCCTCAGACGCTGAAGGATCTCATTGATTTCAATGAAAGAAACAAAGACAAGGAGATGCCTTATTTTGAACAGGAATTTTTTAAACTCGCCGAGGAGAAAGGGGGGCCCTTAACAGATCCAGCCTATCAGGAAGCTGTTAAAGAATGTCGTCAACTGGCCGCCGATGAAGGATTGGATGCCACCTTGAAAAAATACAATGTGGATGTGATTGTAGCACCTACCCTGGGACCCATTATGCCCATTGACCTGGTTCTGGGAGATCATCTGATACCCCCCTGGGCAACGCCACATTGGGCTCCCTCCGTGGCAGCCGTGGCAGGATATCCCCATATTTCAGTACCTGCCGGCTATATTTTTGGCGTTCCGGTAGGTATTTCCTTCATGGGTGGGGCCTGGAGTGAACCTACCCTCATTAAAATCGCATACGCCTTTGAGCAGGCAACCAAGTATCGCAAATCCCCTCAATTTCTCCCCAATGATCCGACGCATTAGAAGTTTCTAGAGGGTTTCTGATAAAGAAACCCTCTTCAAAGAAGGAACAGAGGATTTTTCTGACTTTGGATGGGAAAAAGTAGAGAAGATTGGGAATGGATACGTGATGAGCCAAGAAAGACTTATGAATTATCCTACGCGACAACAAACCTTTACCTGGCAAGATCCGCTCGTGACTGCAGAGATTGGAGGTAGCCTGGGAGGTCTTGAACATTTAAAAAGGATAAGAGACGGTGAACTACCGGCGGCTCCTATCCTCTCTTTAATGAATGGACGGCTGGTGGAAGTAAGCGAAGGAAGGGTAGTTTTTGAAGCCGAACCTGCTGAGTACCACTATAATCCCGTTGGTAATGTGCATGGGGGATTTGCAGCCACCTTGCTGGATTCCGCCATGGCATCTGCGGTATATTCCCGGTTACCGGTTGGGGTGGGATCGACTACGTTAGAAATTAAGATTAACTATGTGCGTCCACTGACTGCAACCACTGGACTCATCCGCTGTGAAGGAACGGTGATTCATCTAGGTACAACAACGGCCACCGCCGAAGGGCGCCTGACGGATTCCAGCGGTAAACTCTATGCACACGGCACTACCACCTGCCTCTTACTTCGACGTTAAAGTTATTTTGCTTTGTAGAGAGTTTTTCCCTTACGGTATTAACCTGAGGAGGAAGCTATCATGGGTATCATCATTAACAAACTGGGCAGTTGTTTTGCTGCAGAGGTTCTCGGAATCGATCTCCGAAAGCCCTTGGAGGAGGACACTTTTAAACAAATACAAGATGCCTTTTATGAATACTCTGTACTGGTCTTTCGAGATCAAGACCTTAACGATGAGCAACAGATTGCTTTCAGTCGACGATTCGGACCCCTCGAGTCCAGTGTAAAAAGTAATCCTTATAGCGGGGGAGGGGGTCAGGTCATCGTCCTCTCCAACGTAAATGAGAAGGGTGAAATCATACCACCGAATTCTGATCAGATGATTTATCTCTCCGGTAATATGCTCTGGCATTCAGATAGTTCGTTCAAGAGAATACCCGCGAAGGCTTCCATACTCTCGGGTCGGGAAGTTCCACCTGAGGGAGGTGAAACGGAGTACGCCAGCACACGGGCAGCCTACGAAGCCTTACCCGATGAGAAAAAGGCCATGTTGGAGGATCTCATAGCCACACACGATTATAGCTATTCACGGGGTCAGGTTGCCCCCCATTTAATAACCCAGGCTCTCAGAGACGAACTCCCTCCGGTTCCCCAGATCCTGGTGCGTACGCTTCCGGAGACGGGTAAAAAAGCCCTTTTCATCGGTTCCCATGCTTCACATATTGTGGGTTGGCCGATAGAGAAGGGGCGGGCTCTGTTGAAAGAACTCCTGGAATGGTCCACCCAACCCCAGTTTGTTTACACCCATACCTGGCGACCCAAAGATCTCGTCATGTGGGATAACCGTTGTTGCCTGCACCGGGGTCGACCCTGGGATGGGCGAAAATATCGAAGAATCATGCACCGAACGACCATTGCCGGTGATGGGCCAACAGTACGACCTTAGACTATCTTTAGAATGATTGAAACCCTGCATAAACCGTAAGGGCAGCCCGGATAGCTGCTCTTACCCTTTTCAATAAAATAGAGGAGAACAGGAAAAATCAGGCCTCTTCTTTTGTGATAATGGCCATACCCTGGACGGTTTTTTCCGTATAGGGAGGTTTTAAGTGAATATCATACTTACTGAGTAACCAGAGTTCAGGAAGGATTTCCGCAACAAGGCTTCCATTTTTAAAGATTCGAACCACAGAACTTTCTGAAACCACAATGGCAATAGCTTTGGTTTCTTTAGAGATCGAAGCTGCTGCGACATGCCGACCTCCCAAACCTAGAGGAAGATCCAGTCCTGTAGAAGTTGCATTAAAATATCGGGTTGCCGATAAAACCACTCCATCCCCCGATATGACAAATCCTCCATCCAGTTGCGCCAGCTCTTTAATCGTTTCACGCATGTCCGGATTATCTACTCTTTTGACTTCATCGGGATGCCCCAAAAGGGGATCCAGAATCAAAGTCCTGGATCGGGCCAGGACTTCTTTTTCATCCCCTACGGTAAAGATGGTCCCAATTCTTCTACCTTCCCTTCCTTCCCGCGCTATCTCTACGGCAATTTCCAGAACGGCTTCTAAAACCTCCGGATTACAGCTTATTTCTCCGTTACATAGTTGCTTAAAGATAAAAGTTTTTATCTTTCTCATAGCTAACTTCAAGAGTTATTTTAAAAACATTTCAAAATAATGCAACGAGGCCTCCAGTCGGCTCAAGTGAGGAGTTATTTTCATAAGCAGGTTGTTATGCAAATATTTCCCTTACCGGTATCGTCCATCCTGGTACTACATCACCGCCGTCAAGGATGTCATTTTCAGTTAGCACACGAATATCAGTTCGTGAGCGATAGATCGTGACTGTTCGCTTGCGAGGATTGACTACAATAACCATCCGTGTGCCACTATCCAGCCACTTAAAGACTTTATCTTCGACTTCCGTATAAGTGTCAGTGGGAGAAATGACTTCTATAGCTAGATCAGGAGCTCCTGGTATATATCCCGTAACCCTTCCTATCTTTTCCGCACGTTCTCGACAAATAAAAGCGGCATCTGGTGCTCGAACGGTATCAGGATTACGCTCTAACTGAAAGCCTGTTTCTGCCGCATAAACTATCCCCAGGTTATTCGTTTTCACAAATTGATGTAAAGCGCTCCCAATATTCATGGCAACGCTTCCGTGTTCGCCTCCCGGCGGTACCATTTTTATGAGTTCTCCTCTGACTAGCTCATACCGAAACCCATCATCCGGCATCATGAGCAAGTCTTCTGCAGTAAATACTTGTGTAACTGAATGATTCATGGTCATAATTCTTCCTCCTTATCGATAAAGATGATTCCCATACGGAATATTTTCAAACCAAAAGATAAGAGATGACTTTTACGGTGGTATAGTGACTTTTATATTCCTGTTTTTAGGAGGAAGGTCCTTTTATTTTCTCAGACCCGATTCAAAATTTATTCCGGAATTCAAAAATTCTATGTAAGGGCCAATTTAAAGCCTTGCAGGGTAAACTAAAGAGTCAGCCGAATCTCTCTGCCAGAAGATTTAATCAAGTGGGCCTTGGAATCAATCTTAACCGAAAACCCCTGGCCGAAGAAAAAGTAGGTAACTGTAACAATTGAGTAGGTGTCACTTTTTCTGTCTGAACACCCCCCAACCCCCCCTCCAGGGGGGACTAGGGGGTGTTCCCCTCCAGGGGGGGACTGACGTGGGGTTGCTGCTGAAGTCCCCCCTGGAGGGGGGGTTGGGGGGGTGTTTCTTTTTCCACCTACTAAACAGTCATGACCCGTTGGGTCGCCACGAAGCATGAAAATCGTAAGACGATTTTCGTAAGAAATTGATACGGATACAAAAAGTAGCTCCTTTTTGAATAAGGAGCTATTCTGAAATAAGATAGAGTATCTTAAAGAATAAATCTTTATCTATAAGCTTAAAAAGGGATAATCGCTTTCTTATGAAGAAATGGTGGATTGTCATACTGGCTTTGATAATTCTTACGGCCTGTGCACATGGGACTGCAAAGGATACTCGAGATATCGGAGTTATTACGCAAGGTAGTCCTCCCAACGCAATGGATAGTAGCCCCGGTGGTACAACCGGCAACACAACTGTACAGAGTATGACTAGAAGTCTAAAGACGGACCTTATCCTGGACATCACAACTCGAACACCCAGAAGCACCGATCCGGCAAGTACCACACTAGATATCACCCACAAAGGTACGCCGGGGAATACAACTACCGGAATACCCAGTGTTGGCCCGGGGGGGAATATCACAGGGATAACGGGTGGGGTTCCCACCGATAGCACCATGACGGGTATAACCAGTAGTTTTCCGGCCGGTGGTACGACAATCGGAACAACCGGTGCCATTACGCTAGGGGGGACTGCAACGGTTAACCGGGGTATTCCGGGTGGTACCACCACCGATATTACAAGCAGTTTTCCGGCGCACGGTACGACCCCCGGTACCACAGGAAATATCACCCTTGGTGGTCTTGCCACAACAAGCGACCTTTCTCTAGGTAACCCGATCCCTCCTTCAACAGGGAGTATTCCTGGAACAAGTAGTCCCAGGAAGGGAATCAAACCCGGTTTCTGATGACCTTGCTTTTGCAGTTAAATATTCAGCCATGGAAGACCCTGTTTGGGACGCGGGGACAGGGAGACACGGAGACATTTCCCCGCATCTCTCCATCCTTCTCTCCCTGCGTCCCCGCGTCCCCGTGTCCCCGCGTCCCAAACAGGGTCCTTCTTTACCCCACAGTTCCTCTCAACGGAAGGCCGATTGCAGGGCTTCACCGATCTCTTGAAGTCCTCGCCGGGACTGCTCAAAGACGGCACCGAGTCCGATAAAACCATGGTTCATTTCAAGATAGCGGGTGAGACGGACAGGCACGCCGGCTTGTCTGAGACGGGCGGCATAGGCCTCGCCCTCGTCTCTGAGTACATCGTACTGGGCTGTGAGAATCAGGGCAGGGGGTAATCCACCCAGATCCTTGGCTTGGAGCGGCGAAGCATAGGGATTATCGGCATCTGCAGGACTCGACAGATAGCTGTTCCAAAAGTAGATCATCACATCCCGTGTGAGGCCATAACCTTCGGCGTTTTGATAATAGGATGCCGTATCAAATCCATAATTGACCACCGGGTAGATTAAAACTTGTAGAGAGAGTCTGGGTCCACCCTGATCCCGTGAGTACAAAGCTACTGCAGCAGCCAGATTACCACCGGCACTATCCCCGGCAACGGCGAGTCGTGTAGCATCCCCACCTATTTCACCGGCATGTTCGGCTACCCATCGCAGTGCGGCGTAAGTTTCTTCCAGGGCAATAGGGAACCTGGCCTCAGGAGCCCTTCGGTAATCTACTGCAAGGATCATACTTCCGGATCGATAACAGAAGGAACGACAGATATCATCATGGGTTTCCAGATTGCCGACGACCCAACCCCCTCCATGGGCAAAAATTACAACCGGGAAGGGCCCTTGACCTTGAGGGGTATAGATTCGAATGGGAATCTCCCCGACCGGACCCGGAATCGTTCGATTTTCGACCTTTGCCACCGGTTCATTGAGTCGCGGCCTCGCCAGCATCATCCTCTCTCGGGCTGCGCGAAATTCAGCAACCGGTAGCTGACAAAGCAACGAAACTGATGGCTCAGCATCCAGTGCCGCTTTAAGTCTCGGATCCAGGGGTATGATTTTCGTTTCCGGATAAGTATTAAAATACTCCAGAGCATCTCTATAGATCATTGCGGAAGTCATAGTTTTTTCTCCTTTCTTACTAGATTCAAACCGGCTATAGATTTAACTTTATCCCTTTCCTATAAGGTAGGATATCCTTTGGACTTTCTCCTCCTATCACTGTAAAAATACCACCATTGTATCTGGACCCCAACCGGTGTCAATAAGAAACGTGGCTATAAAATTTTTACCTCTGTTTTTAACTTTAGATGACCCTGCCGATACCATCAGACAGTTTTAGCCGTTAAAGGCCCTTTTGTTTATACTTTGCTCATCTTTACAGATTCCCATGAAGGAAATTACCAAACTCTTGGAAGGATACCTCGACACTGTTAAAGGAGATTTTAACCTTAAAAGACCCTATTGACTACAAACAGGTCACCTCGCTGAGGCTTATTCGGTAATTTAACAGGGCGAGATAAGTATAAACTTATCAATTGATCTTATGAAGAATGAAAGTAATACAAAACTGACAAATAATTCAGACTATCTGAAATAAATTTCATAAAAAAATAACCTTTTACTTCGGTTATTGGTTAATAATGGTAAAAATCTCCCTTCTATGGAGCTTTTGTGGGAAAAAGAAACCTTTTAATTAAGTTGGTATGATCGTTGCGATAAAAAAATATAAAAATAGTTGTCATTCATATTCCTGTTTAGATTTTAGAGGACAAAACTATGAATCTAAGCAACCATAAACATTACGTTGAACTCCAGGTAAATGATCTGGAGACCTGGGTCAAGTTTTATACAACCGGCCTGGGATTTGAACCCTTGTATCGAGACGAATTTACCGTGCTTTTATCCAACGGCTATACGATCCTGAAGCTGTGGGAAGACGATCCACAGACGGTAATAGAGACAGCATAAGGTAATCATACTTGTCTCTTTTAAAGAAACATTCTGTCTTCGAAGCAGAAACACGTCCATAAGCCTTGGATAAGTTACCCGGACAAAAATTAAATTTTTCGTGTTTCTATAACAGAGACTAACAAAAAGGGAAAGAAACTGCCCTCCTGGAATTCCTCGTCCCATTCTCCCTTCTCCATATGCATTGGAATAAGATAGAAAAGCTTGACCTTATTGCCTGTGCTCACAGGCGTCTCGCCACCTCTCCTCTCCCGAAGCTTTGGGAGAGGGGGAAAGCGAGGGGGGTGAGGGATCAGGTTCTTTCTGTTAAAAATGGTATAAGGCTTGCTTGAGATATCCCAAAAGGCAAAACTTCATCCCGGGTAAAGGATGGTTAGAAGTATGGGAATATGACAGAATTGAACAATCCAAGCTCCCTAGCCCGTGAAGCTCTGAGAAGGTCTCTGTAGTCAATCCCCCCGGAACCAAAAGATCCAGGAGCAGGACCTTATCGGCTACAAATCGGCAATTTAATATTGTCGAAGGGAGTGTCTGGAAAAGATTACACCTGGGTGATCTTTAAAGGTCATTCTATTTATTACAAGACAGAATCCATAACCTGGATAGGTAAGAGGAGGGCAAAATGGATTTCTCACATATTTTACTCATCGACCTAGATCCGGATATGTGTTCTATAAATCCTTGTAAGCGACTGGCTGAGCAAATAAGTAATTCCCTATCTGCTATGAAACCTCAAATTCACACCACAACCCGTTTCCCACCTAAAAAAGTGCTCTTTTCTCCGGATATTATCTTCTTTCGACCTTCTTTAACCCAGAATTCTTCTGAAATGATCCAGTTTCTCAGGAGAAGTTGGAATCAGGTTCCTATTTTCGGTCTTTTTTGTCCCGGAAAAACCACTTCTCCCTCTACGTTTCAACTCCTGCTGGAGAAGCTAGACGATTTTCTTTCCTGTCCGTTCAATGAAACAGACCTTTATTTAAGGGTTCAACGCGTTTTTCAAAGTAAAAGAAAAATTTCTTCTACCTCTCAGGCCGAAGAGATCAACCTACCCCCTTATCGGGAGACTTTGATCGGTGAAAGTAAATCTTTTCTTCAGGTGATTGAAAAGATTCCGGGCATAGCTTCCTCCGATGCCATGGTTTTGATTTCGGGCGAGACCGGAACCGGCAAGGAACTGGTGGCCCGGGCAATCCATTATCAAAGTCCGAGGCGAGGAAAACCGTTTATCCCGGTTAACTGTGGTGCACTGCCGGAGCATTTGATTGAAAACGAACTCTTCGGGCATGTAAAGGGAGCTTTTACCGATGCCTCTTCTACAGAGAAAGGTCTTCTGGCCGAGGCAGAAGGAGGAACCCTTTTCCTGGATGAGGTGGATAGTTTGAGTGTTTCCGCACAGGTTAAGCTTTTACGTTTCTTGCAAGATCGAGAGTACCGGCCCCTGGGTACTTCCAAAAGTTTAACGGCCAACGTTCGGATCATTGCCGCCACCAATACTGATCTGAGGCAGCAGATTCAGACCAGGCAGTTTCGAGAAGATCTCTACTATCGTTTGAATGTTCTTTTCCTTCACCTTCCTCCTCTTCGGGAACGGATGGAAGATGTATCCCTGCTGGCCAATCACTTCCTCGCCCAATATGGAAAACGATATGGTCGTGGATCTCTTTGCTTTTCTCCCGCTGCTTTACAAAAACTTCTGGCTTATCCCTGGCCAGGAAACATCCGAGAACTGGAAGGCGCGATTCAACGAGCGGTTATTCTGACGTCTGCCCAGGTTCTCCAACCCCATGACATCGAACTCCCCTTTTCCTGTTGTAAGGAGGTTCCAACCGGGGAATCCTTTCAGGAAGCCAAAGCTCGGGTCATCCAACAATTTGAACAGACTTATCTGACTCACCTTTTGATAGCCCATAAAGGAAATATCTCCCAAGCAGCCAAACAGGCTAAAAAAGAACGTCGGGCTTTCCAGCGTCTTCTTCGCAAATATAACCTGCATCGAGATGCCTTTCGAACTTAATCGGATCCACCTTTTCCTGTAGCCCCTATCCCTTTGATTCAAACTCCCCCCTTTCTGAATTCAGAAACTGCGGTAAATATTCCTCACTTCTTGAGGTAAATTTACCACTATCCCTCTTTTCTTCTCCCACCGAAGGTTTCCGGGAAAAACGACCGAAAACCGGTGGGGATCATAAGCCATATCCCTTTCCAGAGTGAGCCAGAAGTTCTTATAAATGAAGGGTTTAAAAATCAAATTTATTTGGTATTCGATTTGCTTCTCTATCAAATATGAATTCTCCAAAGGAAAAAGAATCTTTCAGGGCTCGTCAGAAATTGATCGAGGAAATTCTCCATTACTTAACCGAACATCCCGATGCAAAAGATACCCTGGAAGGGATTCTCAAGTGGTGGACTCCAAAAAGTCAGGCAGAAATAGATGGAAAAGCCATCCAAGAAGTCCTTGATTTTTTGGTCTCAAAGGGATGGTTGACAAAACGAGAAATCTTCCCTTCTCCAAAAATCTATGGACTGAATAAAAATCGGTTGAAAGAAATAAAGGCATTTTTACGTGAACTGACCAACAAAACCCAAGGGAAAAAGGAATCAGAACCCTAAATCCGTCTATTTGAGTTAATGGGAGGATGTACCGGATAATTAACAAACTTGTAGAAGTTTTATCTGCATCTCCGGAGCCTGTGTTATCTGCCGGGAGTTTGGGGGTAAAGAAACCTTCTACCGGCAACGAGATTCCGGCCGTTGTCATGTCCCTGACCATTGAAGATTATAAGGGCACGGGAATCGGGCGTTTGATTCGTACCGGAGATAGAGAGAAAGGTGAAGTGTTAGAAGAGACCTACAGGGGCTTCTTGATGCTGGAGATATGGGCCAACAACTTGGATTTGGTCCAGGAAATTTCTGAAAAACTTCAAAATAAATTGAAGTCCAATCCTGCCTTGTTAAAACAAAAAGGATTCTTGAAGCTCCAGCCCGCACGTCTGGAGCCTGTGGAAAACGTGTTACATCATCCACCGGTTGGCTCACCCTTCCCTGTTTGGAAACAACCCTTAGGCTACAGATTTGTGTTTGAGTCTGAGGAAGGTCGGGAAGTGAGCAGCGGTCTCATTAAGAGAATTGATGTGGATATGAGGCAACATCCCCAGGAGTCATTCTCTGTTCCACCGTCAACCAACAAAACATAGAGAGGTATCCTTATGGCTGAAGTTATTACGGAAACCATCCTTCCCGGTACTTACATCGAGGTCCGGGCTGAAGGACTTCTGACCATTGGAGCTATTGCTACGGGAAATGTGGGTATTATCGGAACGGCTGAGATGGGAAGTAGTAAGATCGAAAACCTGAGTAGTTTTGAGGAAGGGCGGGCCAGGTTTGGGGAAATAGGGGAATGGGACCCGAAAGGAGGGGAAAGTAATCTCACCTTAGTTCGAGCCCTCAAATTCCTCTTTGATAATGGAGCCCGTACCGTTTATGCACAACGGGTATTGGACGAAAAAACAGCCAGGGGAGCAACTTATCAGATATCCAATGAAAGTGATGCTCCTGTTCTGACCCTGAGGGCCAAGACCCCCGGTACCTGGGGAAATCGGCTACAGATTCGGATTGAGGAGGCTGAAGTCCAGGAACTTGTCAGTAATGAAGTGGTTGCCCGCAGTAACGGATCTTTTGTGCTTTCTGCCCAGAAAATTCTTCAATCACAGGCTGCGGAAGGTGGTAACGGTGCCGAACCGAGTATAGGCAGTATAGTAGTCCTGGAGCAGGGATTATTGAAAAAATATCAGCTTAAGCAAACCCAGGCCTCTACCAGCGTGGTTCAGGTGAATCCGGCCAATCGTACGCTGACGTTTGCGACTCCGCCCTCTTCAACGGCAGAGGTACTGGCCAGCTACTGGGTACCTAAAGAAAGCTTGCGAAAAGTTACCTTACGGTATGGCAATACTCAGGAAGTTTATATCGTTCCCAGCATTTCTTACCTGGCTCAACGGCTTAAGGATGAAGAGAATCCTTCCAGATTGGTAGAGGTTGTCGAAACAAAAGGAGATGGCCTGCCCAAAATAACTTCAAGATTTGAAGCCTTTTCAGGCGGGGAGAACGGAACGGTATCCTTAAGTCATTTCCAGGCCGCTCTGGATAACCTGGTCGAGCAAAATGTACAAATCGTAGTGGTCGCAGGACTCAAATTCTCAGATATCAAAGCAGCCATTTTGGGTCATGTGGAAAAGACGGAAAATCTGGGTCGTGAACGTATAGCCGTGGTTGGAGCCGATAACAGCGACATGGAAAAGATCCTGGAGAATGCCAACGAAATTGCCGATAAGCGGATTGTTTTAGTAGCACCGGGTCTTAGAGAAAAAGATCCTCAAACCGGCCAGGTGGTAGATTTGCCCCCCTATTTTGCCGCAGTGGCTGTAGCCGGTAAGCTGAGTTCTTTATCTCCCCACATCAGCCTGACCAATAAGACCCTGGCAGGTATTGAAGACCTGACCATGGAGTACAATTACGGTGAGTTGAAGGCGCTGGTACAAAACCGCGTGCTTACTTTACAGAAAAAGCGGGGTATCCGGGTAGTTAAAGGGATTACCACCGATGACGAAGCATTTAAACAAATTACCCTGCGTCGGATTGTGGACTATGTTAAAGAAGGTACCCGCCTGGGCGCAAACCAGTATATTGGCAAGTTAAACAACAGGCGGGTGAGAGAAAACCTGCGTACCACCCTCGATAGCTTTCTATCGGATTTGATCGTCCGGGAATTCCTGACCGGATACAAACTTACCGTCTCGGCAGATCGTGCCATGGAGATTCGAGGAGAAGTGCAGGTGGTTATGGATCTCAATCCTACCTTCAGTATTGACGTGATCCGCGTTATCATGAACCTAAGCTGAGGAGGTTACCATGTTTAATACCCATGCTTTTTATGGTACCGATGGGGTTTTGACGTTGAGTGATCCAGATGGCCTGGATACCGGAGTCTTTACCGGTTATCTGGGAGAAGACGGACTTGTAGGTCGGGTGACCAACGTATCCATTCAAATTTCAACGGAAGTTAAATTTTTTCATGAACTGGGTTCCAGGACTCCCAAGGAGTTAAGGGCCGGCAATATTATCATCGGGGGAACGGTCGAGCGGGCTTTTATTAACGGCGCGCTTCTAAAATTAATGCTGGGCCAATATGCTGAAAATGAAGAAACTGCCGGTTTTAAGATACCCAGTTTCAATATGAAAATTATCCTCGATAATTTAATGCCCCCAGGAGATGCGGGAAATAGTATTCTAACGGTTTACGGCGTCATGTTCGATACCTGGCAATTTAGCTTACCGGAAGATGACTTCGTCCTTGAAAAACTATCTTTCAAAGCCAAACGCATCACTATCCAGGATACTGAAGTTCCCACATAAGAAGTTATCTAAACAAAATCAATGAGGTTTCATAAGGAGAGAAAAACTATGTTTATTACCCCTGAAGAACTTTTAGCCGGCAAAGAAATGACCTTTGAAATCGAGATTCCGCCCGAAATCCTGTATCCTACGCCAGACGGTAGGCCCCCCGAGGGTGAACCCAGAAAAAAGATCAGGCTTCGACCCCTTACCGTAAAGGATGTTCAACTCATCGCCAAAGCTGCCAAAGAAGATGAAGTCTTAACCTCCGTGCTCATGATTCAGAGGGCCGTCATAGAACCTAAACTTAAACAAAATGAAATTGCAGACCTGCATAGTGGACTGGTTCGCTTTCTCGTTGATCGCATCAACCATATCAGTGGCCTGAGTACGACCGAAGATGAAATGCGAGAGATAACCGAGTCTCCCATTGTACAGGCCTTCTTTGTGCTGGCAAAGGAATTTAACTGGACACCCCAACAGGTGAAGGAAATGACGGTTGGGCAAATCATGAGTTATCTGGAATTGCTCAATCAGACTAAAAAGATTTCCTCATTTTGATGAAAACCGGTATTACCAGATTTTTAGTAAAAGCTACAGGTCCTTCAAGGTTACGTTCAGAACTCCGTCTAAAAACTAAACCGCTGGATACCCTTTTAAAAGCTATGGATGCCATCTGGATTCTACAGACTCGGGTTCCCAGAGATGTCCTGGAAGGGGGTGTTCTGGCGTTGATGAGCGGGCGTTTACGGCAATTGCTTCAATACCCGGAACAACCTGAAAAGGTCATGGGGGCAGTTACCGCCCATAGACGAGGATTTGCTTCTCTGGATAATTCTTCTGGTGATCTGGAAAGAGAAAAGCTCTCTTTAAGTCCGGCTTTAGCGAAAAAGTCCTCTGATCCATTAGATTTATGGGAAGCTCCATTCCAAAGCCGGAAATCGGTTTTTCCGGCATCCTGGTTAAATCCCAAGCAAACATGGAAAGAGCAAAGGGATGTCATCTTTAGAAGGCGCAATCGACGGGGACAACCGGCTACCCCCTTCTTGGTTAAGAAGCTTGGAGAATACCGGCAGCTAAGCCAGGGGGCTCGGATTCCGGAAGGAGATTTAAATCAATCGACCGGGGTTGAAAAGGATCGGGGGAGGAATGGAATTTTATCTCCAACTTTATGGCGTAACGCCTTGGAATCGGCATCTCGGCCCGAAATATTTAAACCTTCAGAGGAGGGAGGAAGAAGGAAGCGAACCTCTTTTTCAACCTTGTCGGGCCGTACTCTGGCATCTCGGTCCTGGCCTGAAATGACCGGTCAACAGATTGCTCAAAGGCTTCACGCCTTTGTCTCCGGTCAGGGGAGTTCTGATTCTTCCCAACGTGTCCAGAAAATAACTCCTATCAACCCGTCGTCAGAGAAAGTGGAGATTCAAAACATTTTCAATATTGAAGTAGAGGCTTCCGGAGGTAGGGAGGCCGGGTCCCTTCGGGATCTGTCTGAAAAAATCGCCCATATCTTGCGGGAACAAGCTCTACAACACGGGATTGATATCACATGAAAATCAAACCTATGCTGGGATCTTTTGCCCTGGAGGGTATTGAGTACATCGAATCCTCGGAAAGCCGGGCGTTGGTGGAGCATCGGGTTCCGGGTCTGGCGGGGAATTACTTCCAGGATATGGGAACCGTACCTAACGCCATTGTGATCGCCGGTACCAAACACGGTGATGAGGCTCGGGATACTTTTTTAAACGGAATTCGGGAGATTTTCAATAAAGGTGAGCCAACGACCTTCGTGGCCGATATCAACACCGCAACCGATATCACCGAGGTGATCATCGAAGATTTGGAGGTTGTAGAGGTCTCGGGGAGCCCGGATAGCTTCCGGTATCTGATCAAATTGCGAAAATATGTCAAGCCGCCGGAGCCCCCTGCAACAAATTTGCTGAATGCCGGAATTTTGGAGGATGCCATGAATTTAGTGGATACGGCCATGAATGCCATAGATGCTTTGTCCTCCATCCCTAACTTTGGAGATCCTACCCAGCCTTTGCGTCAGGCATTGGATGGGATAAAAGCGGCTACTACGGGCCTGGATACCATTGTCACTGATCTACGTAATTTGTTCGGCCCATAGGATCGGGAGAAGATTTATGGGACTTTTACAACAGCTACCCACGCAAGAACAATTAACAAATATTCTGGCTTCCGTGCTGGGGGATGAAGTCGCAGGAACAGGAGTCGCCGGGGTATTGAAACTTTTAGAGAAGATCAATCCATCCCATTTATCGGCATCCCTGGCAATAAAACTGGATCAGAATTTTTCTGCTCGGGTTTCGGTCAACACCGACGCAGTGACCGGAGGAGCGTTAGCCCAATTCCGGCAGGCAGTGAACGCCTTTCCCGATCCACCCTCTTTGATTCAACCGCTCAATGCCAGACTGGAAAGCCTCAGAAACCTTTCTGCAGACAATCTCTCCGGGCAACTTCTTACGGGTATCCAGGGGCTCCAAAACATTGAATCACTCATTCCACCCAATGCGCGAGGATTGATCACCGAAGCAGCCGATCGAATAACACGGATCAAAGGTGAGTTTATCTCCGGCGAATTCGGCCAGATCAGGCAATGGAGTGAGAACGTTCAAAGGTTATATGAGGAAATTCAACCGCTCCTCGGTGGCGATCCCGGTACGCTCGAAAATCGCCTGTTGGCCTATCTACGCGAGAAAATCATCGACTTAGTGAGGCTGATCTTGCCGGGCGAGAACCTGGCCCTGGTCATTTCGGGTAATCTCGATGCGGCGATCTCGACCGAAAAGCTATCGACCATCAACACCCTTAAAGCCGATCTGATCAATGCCATGAATCGGGCCCGTACCGACTTCGAGCAAGGCAACTTCACCAACACGACTCACTTTGCCTCCGTGCAGGCCAGCTTTCAACAACTGGCCAATGCCCTGGCTACCATCACCATGACCCTGCGCCGTTTCCTCGATCAACCCATTGCCACTGCCGATGGACTTTCACATGCCCTGCAACAACAATTCGAAAACTTCCTGCAAATCGAGATCATTGACTTGGGCAATATCCGAGATAAATTCACCGAAGCCATTAGGCATATTGAAGAGGCAATCCGCGGACTCGATCTGGGTATCATCCGACAGAAAATCGAAGGGATCTTCGATCAAATCAACGGGGTGATTGGAAAATTTGATCTGAGTCAATTGATAGGGAAGCTGATCGATCTGCAAAAACAGCTTCAATCCGTTCTAGACGCGCTCGACGGTGCTCTGTTCGAAGCCATTGCTTCGATCCGTGCCGTTTTTACACAAATCAAGGATATCTTGAAATCCATGGCTTCAACGCTTGGAAGCTACGACGAACAGGGTAACTTTCGCTTTCACATTCAGCAACAGATCGAGGACTTCCTTAATGGCGTAAAACAAACCCTGCAGGAGACGATCCGGCCTTTATTCGATCAATTCAAAAATACCGTTGGGCAGACATTGCAGCAAGTACGCAATGGTCTAAATGCCGTTAAAGGTGAGATTGAGAAGGTCAAAACCCAGCTTCAAGGAATGCTGCAAGGCGTCAATGATCAGCTTCAGAGCCTGGACGTGGCAGGTACAGTCGAAGCGGCGCGCCAGAAGTTGGAAGGGATGCTGAGTTCGTTGGGAAGTATTGATTTCGATCCGATTGTTGATCCTGTTGTCGCCCAGATCAACGAGATGCGCGACACGCTGAAGAAGATTGATGTTTCGTCATTGAATGAATTTACGGTTGGTGCCCTAAAGGTCTCAGTCGAAGTGATCGTAAAGATTGACTTCTCTGTTCAGATCACCGATGCGCTGATGGCAGAGTTCGACAAGTTGCTGGAGATTCCAAAAAAAGCCCTGGGTGAAATCGAAGCCGGCGTGGAGAGTGTCCTCCAACGCTTTGGTCAGCTTGCACCGGAGGTGCTACTTAAGCCGCTGGACAACCTGTTTAACCCGATTATTTCTCATCTGGATGCGCTCAAATTGGAAGTATTGCTCAAACCACTGGATGAATGGTACGCGCGCGCTCAACAAGAACTGGACAAGGTTTCACCCGCCATGCTCCTGAAACCTTTGATCGATCTACACGCCCAACTGGCGGGTGCATGGGATAAAATCTCACCTGCAGAACTGATTCGCCCACTGCGCGAAGCGATAGACGGTATCAAGGTACAGGTCAGAGAAATCGACGTCACCGGACTCTCGGCTAAACTGAGCGAGGTAATTAATCAGGTGAAAGGAGCACTGGATAAGATTTCTCCGGATCGCCTGCTCAACCCCTTGGTGGGAGCATTCGACAAAATCATGGCTGCACTGAACAGCTTTGATCCGGCCATCCTGCTAAAACCGCTTACAGATATCTTCGATGTGCTGGCCGTACCTCTGGCCAATCTTACCTCTGATCACGTGCGGCTAATCTCAGAGATCTTTGCCATTCTGCGCAGCGCCGTGAATGCCTTTGATCCGGAGCGAGTTTTTCAGGTCGTGAGAGAAAAGGCCACCACGGTGAACGGTCTACTCCAACAACTGAACGTGGGTGGACTGCTTGCATCGCTTAAAGGACCCTACGATTCGATGTGTGCTTCCTTCGAAGCCCACGGGGGCCCGGTACACGTCTCATTATCCGCTTCTATAGAAGACCTAAATCCGTTGCGCAATGCTGCCATCACGCAGGCCGTGAACGATCTGCAACACGTCCAGGTGCAAATCAATACGCTGGCACATCTTGAGCCATCGGTGGATCTGATTAACCGATACAATACTGAGATAAGAGAGAAACTGGAATCGCTGATCCCGATATGGGCTAGAGAGAACGTCTCTCCCGATTCCATCCGACATGTGTTTCGATTAGCCAATCCCTTAAATCTGACTACCGAGATCCATCAACTCTACGATGCGATCAAGCAGCAGTTACGGAACTTTGATCCGCGCATTTTGCAGGAGCAGGTTAAAGCCTCTTTTGAACGGTTGAAAGCAGCCCTCTTTTCGCTTGACCCCCAGGCGCTTACCCATCAGGTGCAAGAGGTACTCAACGGGTTATTTCAACGACTGGATGGCCTTGATTTGCAGTTAATCCTTAATGAGCTGAGCGGTGCTGCAGACGAGGTGAAGATGATCATTGCCGGCCTGGACCCGGAACCGATTATCGTCCAACTACAAGGTTTGGTAGACGAGGTAAAGGGGTTGGTTGCTACCTTGCAGCCTTCTCAACTGTTAAGTGAGTTAAACGAACCCTTCAAGTTATCGAAAGAGATTGTCGCCGAATTTGATCCGTCTGCGTTCAAGGAACCGCTCCAGTCCACGTTTGAGAGCATTCAGAAAGTTTTAGAAGCCGTTGACCTGGGTGTTATCCTTCAGCCGTTAACAGATCGGCTAAATCAGTTACGCGGTGAGTTGGCGGCAGGGCTGAAACGGACTGAAACGGCATTTAATGGTATGATTGCGGCTATTCCGGTGTAAGGATCGAGAAATGGCATTACGAGGCAAACTATATCGATGTCATCTTTGTAGTTACGCAGGTCCGCAGACCGAGGGAGTGGAGGCCTTCTGGGCTCAGGGTTTGATACCTGTCGGTGACCGTAGGCTGGACTCTATGGAGATGGTAGAGTTGGTTGTGATGATGCGGGATAGCGATCTGATGCCAGATGTGAACACGCCGATTCGTTTCGATATCTTGGAGGAGGATTTCCTCCTGACCGGTGGCTCGGATGATCGAGTGGTCTCAATTCTCGGCTCAGGTGCTTCTCCTTCTGCTGAACCGTTTCCTAAGATCGAGCATCGCATCAACCGAACATGGATACTGGGTCCAACAGACACCCTAGAAGACACCGTCGCGCGCTTTGTTGAGCAGCATCCAACAGACTATGCCGACTACCTGCTGATTTTGAACGATCCCCTTGAAGCCGATCTGTATTACCTCGTTACCTGGTGGAAAGCTGCGTATCTCGATGACGTAGTCGGTGATTCTGAATTTTACTTCATCGTGAACGTGGGCGATGCTTTCGAAGATCAGAGCCAGCCGGTACTGAACGTCCAGGAGAAGCAGGCAGCCCACGCTGTTCCGCCCGGCCTGCCCGATATGGCTGATGAGCAAGTGGAGGATGTCAGGGGCGATACAGGAGAAGAAGACGACGCGCTGCCACCGCCCAAAGAGAACGCAGTCGATGAGCCGCTGTTTAGAGAAGCAGCGGCGCAGATTGTGCGAGGCTCTGGCATATTGGATCTTATCTCCGAGACCGGTACTCAGGATCTCTCTCCTACGCCGCCGGTATCGGTCATTCCATCGCCTGGAATCGGAGTAGCTCCCCCGGCAGATGATTCGGGACTGGTCTTTCCACCCCTTGAGATCATCGCCGGGGAGGAACTAAATAATCTGGAGACGCCACCGGAAGAAGAGGATCTTTACGGTACAGGTTGGCCGTTTCTTCACTGGGATGACGAACCGAAGCAGGATCAAGTGATTTCCGGAGCCAGCGGCTTTAGCAATCAGACGCTGATAATTCTACCTGACTGGAGTTGGATCGCAGTAGATCCAGAGGGAAGCAGATATGTTATTGCCTACCAACTGACGCGAGCCATTCAATGGGGTAAAGCGCTCTTCGGCCCGCAATCGTTTGCGGTTATCGAAAGTCCCCTTTACTCGCCGGGGCAACGATTCAAGCACGGCCCGCCTCGGTATTATGTGGTTCCAACCTGGCAGTATTACATGACTCCACCGTTGCCCGGAGCGCAGAAGAAGCCGTTTTCTGTTGCTGAGTTAGAAGGGCAACCGGCCGTTGATGCGACGGGAACCTTTCAATTCAAAGAGGTCAGAGTGCGATACTGGCAATTGCTTCCAACCGATAAGAAGACGGACCTGGCAGGCATCTTGCGGGTTATCGGTACGGCTGATGATTTGTTCTTCTGGCCAAGGGTGGGATTTGTGGAATCCGAGTTGTTCCGGCAGCTCCGCGAAGAGGGGATGGATCCGTCCGGTGCACTGCCGATGGATCCGCAGCTCAAGGACCGGATCGTGGCAACGGTCTTCCCACCCATTGATACTGCCTTGGTGACCGCAGATGAAGACCGTGTAGAAGCCCTCCTGCTCGCTCTGGACCACAACGCCTTTGATCTCGTGGGCCCAGAGAAGCGGTTTAAGTATCTGGAGTTCCTGATCGGGCACTTTGGCATTCTCGGTGATGAAAAACTGGATAAGGCCATCTTCGAGATTCTGAAGGCTGTGGAAAGCAGGGTGGAACTGGACAGAATTCGGGACAAGTTGGGCAAGGAGAAGATGGCCAGGCTGGTTCGCAACCTGGATTCCAACCTCTGGAGTTTGCTGACCATGCTGGGAAAGAAGTTAGCGAAGGAGCTACCACCCCAGGAGTTCAACCTGGAATTCTTCCTGGAAATCCTGCAACTCGGCACCCTTGGGACAGACTCGAAGGAGCCAAAGAAGATCTTAGGTGCGGTTTCACGGCTTAGTTGGGGGCCAACGGGTCTGCTCTTTACCTCTGAATATTTGGAGGATCTGAGACAGGGTGCGCTCAGTCTGGTTCGATTCATCCCCAATGCGATCAAGGATCTGTTCCATCTTATTACGAATCCCCAGCAACTCATCGACGCGGTCGGACAGCTCATGAAGCTGGCGATTGCCATTGATCTGGCCCGTATCCCTCTACCGGATAAGAAGGAAGACGAACCGGCCTGGCTGACGCGGGTCCGTGTCGAGCGGGATAAAGCACGGCAAACGCTCAAGGGGTTGTTTGAGGGGTTGCGCGAAGGATTCCGGGATGGTTATCGGGCCGCAAAGGAGCTCGGTGTCACCAAGGACGTGCTGCGGCGTGTGAAGTGGACCATCCTTTGGGAGGTTCTCTCTTTATTCATTGGTGTTGGAGAGATCAAAGCAGCTTTCAACCTGGCACGCATCGGCATCGAAGCAGCTTCTATTGCGGTTCTTGCTGAGAAGCTGACCCTGACCGAACGCGGTGTGGAGTTTTTCCGCGTCTTCAGTCGTGTCCTTAGCCGGGAGAGCCGTCTGATCGCTGCCGAAGAGGAGGCTGCTCGTGCCTTATCTCGCCTGCCTGTGGAGGATCTGCGCGTCACAGAGTCTGCACTGACTAAGGTTGAGGCTGAAGGGGCACAGACGTTCGAGCAACTACTGGCAAAAGACGCAGGTGCAGCGAAAATATTGGTTGGAGCACGGCAGGAGGTTGAGGCGATGGCCGTTTTGATCCGTAAGAGTGGAGGTGCGGCCACCGAAGCAATCGAGAAGGCTTTTGCCCGGTTGCGCTCCTCGGTACGTCTTTCCGAGCGGGACTTACTGGCCATCATGGAGGCATTGCCCGAGGGCGAAGGAGCACGGTTCGCAGAGGCTGTGAATGCGTTATCAGAAGAGGCCCTGACCGGCGCAAAAGCCTACACCACATCTGAGTTCTTCAAGCAACTGGCATCCCGTCCTGAATGGACGAAGGCCATTATTAAAAATGAAAAGGCATTCGGCGCGATCTACCGCCATGCAGGTGGTGACACGGCAAAGGTGGATACCATGTTATCTACCCTGGACGACTTGGGGCGTGAATTAAAGTACGATGCGAAAGCCATAGAGGCTGTGATCCGCGACGTAGAGAACGGTGAAGCCAAAGCACTCAAGCGGCTCACAGAGGGGCCAAAGGTACTCAAACCCCAGGTCAAGCCGCCTGCAGAACCACCCCGGAAAGTCCCACCCTCCGGGGGCGAAATCCCCCCTTCACCACCTCCTACAGCAAAAGCTCCTCCAGACCCGCCGCCCGGTGTGAATGAACAGATCTATGACTTGTTCAATCGGGATGTTGCCTTCTATCAACAGAAATTCGACGCACCGATGCGCGAGGCCGTAGATGCTGCGGTGAAAGCCGAGCGTGGAACGTTCTGCAGTGTGGTTACTGAGTTGGCCGAGGATGCTTACACTAGGCGCAAGGTACAGTTTCTGGAACGGCTGGCAAACGAGGGGGCGACCGAGGCGGAGTTGAAGAATGTCGAGAAGGCATTGGATGCCCTTAACGCCGAGTTCAAGTCGCGCGCGACACGGGCGGTAGAGCATCTTACTCCCGATGATATTACCAGGCGCATGAGCGGCCTGAAGAAGTATCAGGACGCCGCACGGATTCGCCGCCGCGAAATCGAACAGCGTATCAAGGAGTACGGTAAGCGTGCCCGCAGTCGCTTCTCCACACCGGAAGAGAAGGCACGAGCAGCCGATCGTGTCAGGGCACTAAAGAACGAGCTGGAGGAATTGAAGGCCTGGATCAAGGATGGTGCAGTCCGCCGCAAGGAGCTGGAAGATCTTGCGAAAACTGTTCAGGATAGCCTCTTCCTGAGGGATCGGCTTGCCAACGGTGGTGAGAAGATGCTGTACAGGCTTTGGGTCGATATGAAGTTCCGCCCCAGGGGCCGCCCCCCGGTAAAATCACCGTTTGAGAGATATGTCCGCCGCCGTATGGGGGAATTTCGCGGTCTGTCCGGCGAGATGGACCTGGCCTTTCAGTTAGGGCCGGAGTTTGACCTGCTGAAAGCACCAGACCGCTTTGTAACCCGTAAAGGTATCGACCTCATCGCGTTGCGACGGTCCGATAAGATGCTTGGGATCCTAGATAATAAATCGTCCGTTCGGAAGCTGCTCAAGGATGTCTCCGCTTTGACACGAAACCTCGTCACCAACCTGCGCGAAGATGTTCGTGAATTCCGGTTACTCGCCAAACGATTCACCGATGTACCCCCGGATTTCATCGGGGCGGCTGATCGGATGGAGCGCGCCGCTAACGATATCGAGAAGGTTCTGGCCCGCGTCCCACCCGGCCAACCAATGCCCATCGAGGCGCAGGAAGAAATTGCTGCTATCCTGAAGAAGAATAATATACGACTCCTGGTGACAAACGTGGGTGGCCAGACGGAGACCCTTGCACCGGAACTGGGAAAGTACATCCAGTTCTGGGACGTGCAGAAGCCCGGTGAGTTGCCACCGGTGCCTCCTCTGCCACCATGATCCGGTCTGCAGGCCTGAACTGAAACTCGAAACGTATAGAGAAAGCCATGTTTAAAGTTCATTACAAACTTTCTATCGGGGATTGGACGGTGAATTCGCAGGACGATCTGCGTACCGAGTTCATTACGATGGAACTCAACCATTCGATGAATTTACCCGCTGATACCTGTCGCATCTCAGTTTATGCACCATCGACGCCGCAACCCGGTTTATTAGAACAGGCAGTAAGCGCAGCCGCCGGCGCTCTCGGCTTCGGCAACGAGGAGAAGGAAGAACCTTTCTCTGTACAGGTACGCGGCAAGGCAATCAAACAGGGAGACCGGCTCACCGTCGAGTTAATCACCGGTGATCGCTCCGGTAAAGTTATGACGGCCGATGTGCAATCCATTGAATCATCTTTCGGTCAAACAAAAATCGTTGGTACAACCGGTAAACAGAAATTGGCCAATACCCGTATCAACCAGGTCTATGAAAATCAAACCCTACGCCAGATCGTTGAAAACCTCTCCCGCCAGGCTGAAGTAGAAACCGGCGAAATCGAAACGGGTAGCTCTTATCCCTACTTCATAGCTCACGAATCGAAGAATCTTCTGAAACATATTTGCGAACTGGCCATGCGCGATGGACTGGATGTCTACTTTGATACAGATAATAAACTGACCCTGAAAAAGTTTAACAAGTCGAACCCCGATCACACGTTCTACTTCGGTATTGATATCCTCGACCTTCAGATCTCCCATCACCCAGTGGCCAGTGATCATATTCTAGTCTATGGAGAGAGTCCGGCCAGTCAGCAAGGGGCAGAGACCTGGCATTGGATTGCAAAGGATTTATCGCCTTTTCGGAGTGAAGTCGGTCAAGGTAAAAAGACACTGAGCATTCAAGACGGAACCATCAGAACAAAAGATGCAGCGGATCGTCTGGCTACTTCTAAGTTCGGGGCCATTAAAGATTATTCTACCTGGGGACAGATGAAAATTCTCGGAAACCCCAAGGTGAAGGTAGCCGATGCTGTTGAAATCAAAAATGCCCAGAAGCCGGAATTGAACGGACTTTTCAAGGTTATTTCCGTAGGTCATGTTTTCAATAAACAAGAGGGTTACCTGACTTTCATCGGCTTTACAGGACAGGGTGGGGCCGAAAAGGCCGGCAATCTTCTGAACCAGTTAGCCGGAAAGCTGGCAGGAGCTTTAGGGTTATAATGAGTGATTTGATCAGTTTAATACAGGCTATCGTTCGTGACCAATTACGAGGTTTCAAAACGGCAGAATGGGGGATCGTGACCCGAGTTTATTCCCATGAAAGTGCTTCGGATAAAAATAACTATCAATGCGATGTTCGACTGCGGGATTCCGGTCTGGAACTGAAACGGGTACCGGTCAGTACCCAAAGAATAGGGGCTGTTGCCATTCCCAACAAGGATGACTTGGTCTTAGTTCAGTTTTTATACGGGGATATTCATACAGCCGTGATCACAGGGCGTATTTACAACGATAAAGACCATCCTCCCGAGGCAAAACCCCATGAGTTTGTGTATATTTGCCCCGACCCGGCTGAATCGGGAGTTCGCCGAACATACCTAGAATTTCCCAAAGGTAACAAAATCTTACTCGATGACGATAAGCTTCAACTGGAAATGGGCAAAACCAAACTCACGGTGAACCATAACGGGGATATCGTTCTGGATTCTAACAACCAAAACATCCTGTTAACCGATCAGAACGGTAACAATCTGATAGAGATTAAGGTGCAGCAGGGGCAAATTAAAGTTCAGGGAAAGATAAAGGTGGTAGTCGAGGCACCTCAAATCGAGTTGGTGGAAAATGCCATGCATCCCTTGGTATTTGGCGATCAGTTATTGCAGTACCTGAACCAACTGGTACAGCTCTATCAAACCCACGTACACCCGGGAGAACTGGCCCTGGGGGTCTTTCCGGTAACGCCAGCACCCCCCGTACCGCCTCTTCCACCGGCAACCCCTGCCTTGTTGTCCACACAGGTTAAAACAGGTTGACCAATCAAGGAGATCAAGATGGCACTGGAAGCCACCCATATGATGGAAGCTATAGAAGCAGCCTTTAAGAGTGAATGGCAGGTGGTTAAAGGAACCCCGCTACCCGAGGCCGGCTCAGAGGATCGGCGATTGTTATTCGCCGCCATAGCACGCGGGATTTTGGAGTATTTGAAGGATCACGAAGAGGAAATACTCAAGAGTATCACTGTCAAGGATCCGTCTGATACCCAGATCACTTATAACGTCGAAAAAGTGGATCTCAATTTTAGCAAGGGTACATAATTTCCAGAATTATTTGGAAAGTAAATCTGGAATCCACTATGGCCGATGAAATTTTTTTAGGTCAAGATTTCGATTTGGGTTTTATAGCCGATGAAGAAGGTCGGGTGTTTGCCGGTCCCTACTCACGGGTAGACCTGCAGGCAAAACTTCGTGAGGAGGTTGCTCCCCGTGCAATGGACCTGAGTGTGGTCAACGGGAAGGCGAATCTGATCCAGAGCTTGATTCTTCGGCTCAAAACAGAACGGGGTGAACTGGCCGGGTTAGGCCATCCCAATTACGGCTCACGGCATCATGAGCTGATAGGGGAGCCAAACACAGAAGGTAACCGAAATTTGATTAAACTTTACGTATTGGAATGCTTAAAACAGGAGACGAGACTTGAAGCGATTCAAAAGATCGATGTGAGACCGGGCCAGGGGCGTGAGAATCGGGATAAGGTGGATATTTACATCACCGTCCAAATGAAAGGATTTCCAGATCCCTTAAGTCTGGTAATTCCCTTTTCATTTGAAGGACCTCTGTAATGACTTTTGTTGCGCAACCCTACGAACAATTTGTAGATGATCTGTTGACCGCTCTTACAGGCGGTATGGTGCGGGAGGAACATCGGTTCATTGGAACCGAAGAGCCTTATGGCCTGGCTTCTCCAGGTGTCATTCCGGCCAGTATCAAGGTATTTGGGCAGCACCGTGAGACCTTTGCCCTCTTTGAAAGGGGTATTGATTATGTTTACAACCAGGATCAGGAAGCCATCATCTGGAAGCCGGATGGAAAATTACCCGATGATCATAGCTTTTTCTATGTTAACTACTATCTCGAAGAAGGTCAAAGAAGACTGACAGATCGAAATCCCGGTAGCGTGACCACTACACTGGCCGAAGCTTTTGGGCGGGAATTTGCCGTTTTGCATAAACAAATGGAGCTGATTTATCGGTCGGCCTTTGTGGATCTGGCAACGGGTATTTCCCTGGATCATGTGGCTGCCTTACTGGGTTTAACCCGTAAAGATGCCAAGTTTGCCGGCGGTGAAGTTCTTTTCAAACGGAGTACTCCGGCACCGGGTGATATTACCATTCCGGCAGGCACGGTAGTTTCCACCGATCTGGGTTTGAATTTTGAAACCACCGATAAGCGCACGTTGCGTAAAGACCAGCTCTCGGTAGCGGTACCGATCCGGGCCCAGGTGGAAGGTCTAAGTGGCCGAGTTGAAGCAGGTACGATTAAAAACATCAATCGGCCGATTTTTGGAATCGAATCGGTTATTAATGAAGAAGCCACTTTTTTTGCCGCAGCTAAAGAAACCGATGAAGAATTCCGAAGACGTATCAAAGGAACTCTGGAACGGGCCGGAAAAGCAACCCTGGATGCCATTAAGTATCATCTTATCGAGGAATTACCCGAAATTACAGAAAGTAATATCCAGATAATAGAACGACCTGAAGTACCGGGTTTTGTAGAAGTCAAGCTGGGATTAGGATCCATAGAAAATGCGGACCTGGTGAGACGGGTCGAAGAGGCCATTTTCAACTCCAGAGCCGCTGGGGTACGCGTGGTACATAACTTACCGACCCGCACGAAATCTGAAAGCACTCAACGGGCTGAAGCCGGGCAAAAACCCATTCCACGAGAAGAAGTAACCGCTCATTTTAAGGAAAAAGGAGATCCCCGAGCCATTATTCATCTACCCCAGGAGACCCTCCGTCAAATGCCGGAAGGGCTCCTCCCCTTACAGGTTGAGGTTCTCCTGAGATTGACAGAACGAAACCTTTCAGCGGCTCAAAAAGAAAGTATCGAGGATGCCGTTCGTGCGCAGGTGGTAGATTACATAGAAGCCCTTCCTATGGGTGCTGATCTGATTTATAACAAGCTCCTGGGTCGGATTGTCCAATCTGAAGAGATACTGGATGCCATTTTGCTGGTTGGTTCAGTATCCGGTAAGGAATTTTATAAATCTAATCTTGCAACCGACGGCCGCAAAGCAAAAACCGATGTTTACCGTGTCTTTGTAGGGCTGATGGATGAAACGGTATTCATCGAAGTGTTGATACAACTGGAATCCAAGCGCCGGGATCAGCGGGCTGAGGTAACTCAGGCGCTTCGTACGGCTATAACCGATGCCATCAATCGAGTGCTCATAGCAGCTCGGGGCAAATTGCTGAAAACAGATATAAAAACGGAAATCAGTGCCGCCATTGAAGCCGTTGCACCCCACCTGCAGCTTATCGCCGGCAATGCCGTTGTATTGAATGCCGAGTATGAGGAAACCGGGCGATTACTTAATAACACCGAAGAAGTCTCTTTAGAAGAACATCAGGTCCCTGAATTACGAGAACTGAACATAAAAATATTGGGGGTATTAGATGGCCAGGTCTGATCGTATCCTGAGTTTTTTTCCGGCATTCTATAGGGCCACCGATCGTACAAAGTTGCTTTACGAAGTAGTACGGTGGTTAGCTCGACCTTTGGAAGAAGCCGATACCCAGCTTTTTCGTATCCAGCGAGCCCATCGCATAAAGGTGGCTGAACATGCGGAGGATATCATCCGGCTTGCCGCCACTTTGAATCTTACCGCGTTTCATTTTGAGGATATCCTGACCGATAGAACTCTAGAGTATGGTCAAAAATTGGATTTGATGCGGGAACGGGTACAGCGAATTGCCAGAGTCCACCTGACAGGCCTGGGAACACCCGGGGCGGTGATGGAGAGTGTGGCCATCTTCTTGAACGCAACCCTGATACCTGAGCGTCCGGGTGATCCACTTATTAAACATGTCGATGGGGAGTGGTACGCCCATAAAGCAGTTATCGAGTTCCCCCATCTCCCTGAAAAGCCCCGGGAACGAATCTATCTGTATGAAAATCCGTTTTGCCGCAAGAAAGTAGAACCGGTTGAACGCTGGCCTTTGAACATGTGGGCAATTGAAAATAAAAATGTTGAAGTTTCCCCGATAAAACTAGTTCTCCAGGGAATCGGTGATCGTACCGTTTTGCCCGGTATCTTCTGCCCAACTACAGAAGAGGGAATCTTATTTAACGGCATCATTCCCAATGGGAAAACCCTGGTCATCGATGAATCCCATGGAGCTCTGTTGGACAATCGGTCGGTGGATAGATGGCTTGTTTATTTTAAGGGAGGAAATTTTAACTTTGGCCGATGGAACGGCGTAGATTTTGTTCAGGAGCAGGTCGATTCTGTAGATCCTTTTGATGGCAATCTTGAAAACCTGGTCTCAGACCCTTTCCAAAACAAAAAACCCCCCCTTACCGTGCCTTTAGGTCGGTCAGAATGGTATTTCAAAGTAGCCGAAGGAACCTACGAGGGGAGTATTTATGATTTTTCGGTATACGTAACAAATCCAGAACCCATCGGAATTTATGATGGAGATTTCCATTTTGATGCCTGTGTTTTCGATTTTCCCGCAAGCGGTATCCTGGGTATGGCCTGGGATGAGCGAATTCCCTGTTCCTTTAAACTGGTATTACCGGCAAATATTCCCCAGAAGCAAAGTCAAACCTCCAAGTCTACCCCGGATATGATTCAAAAGGATGAAGGCAAAGAACCGGCAATGAATCCTGTGAGCCGTATAGGAAGTATTTTACCTCGCTTTAAAGCAGCGGGGATTCGTGCTTTTGTAGACACTGCCACGGATACCTGGATTTTAGGAGAAAGTATTCTTCGCGATCCGACTATAACGGAAGGCGAAGGAGTAGAAATCCATGCTACCCGATTACAGAACCAAAAAGCCGATGCGTTTGTACCGTTAGATACAACGTCTTAATCGCCATTAAATCATGGAGGTCATTCCATGCCCGATGAAAAATTTAAGATTGGCATCGAAAAATTAAAAACCGTCCAATCGGTGAGTACCGGCGCAACTTTTTTGAAGCCCGGCCCAGGCGAAGCACCCTTGAAATCCCCGACTGAAACCCCTGTGGGTGCTACATTCCCTCACCCTCCTTCCCCCTCTCCCAGCTTAGGAGAGAAGGAACGAGGGGGTGAGGGGATGGAACCTCTTGCACCCCTACCGGTGGTGCCCGGAAGTAATACTTTTCAGGACCTCCCGTTCCCATCCCCGGGAGATCGAATTAAAGCCGATGATTTCAAGAAGTTATCCCAAAGTCTCAAAATCCTTTATGATATGTTTTTGCTCTCCAGCACCCTGTTCGGTCGCAGTTTCAAGGAGGCCAGATTGGCATTAATCTCTCAGCAGTATGAGATTCACAAAGTCCTAACCGTCTTTGGTACAGAGATAGAAAACCCCCATGACACGTCGTTGGATAACCGTAAGGTCCTTCAGGTTATGCCGGTGATACCGGGCGAGCGAAGGGTTATCATTATCTTGACCGAAGCGATTGAAACCCGTCGTTTTGCACCCAATCTGTTAGGATTAACCTACCGGGAAGCTTCAGAAAGATTACGCGCGATCCTAGGAGATATTACCTTTCCGATGACTCCTATGAATACTTCCCAACTGATCGGGCTTTCTCTGGCCGAAGCTAAACAGGTACTTTCAAAATAAAAAATTAGAAAGGAGTTATAAAATGGCCATTAGTGCGAATCTTAATAGTTTTAAGAATTCAAAAGGGGAAGGAAGGCTAGGGAGCCAACCTGGTGCAGCCATGACCCTGTCTTCTCCAAAATCGTTTGAAACGACTCGGGTAATTCCACAACCGACCCAACCTTTGACCGGGGTAACTGCCGGGAGTCCGGCAGCTACAGCTTTTATTCCAGAGCTTTTAACCCAACCTGCTAAAGAAGCCCTCTCTTCGACCCAACCTTTGGTAACGGCGGTTGCTACAAAATTACCCGCGGCAACCTTTGTCAGGCCGGATATTCTGTTACCGTTTCTGCCGCCACTTCTCTTACCTAAGACAACAACTCAATTGGCCCGAGGGGCGATTGAACATCTTAACATGGCAAACCCGGCCACTGTGACGGAAGCCATTAATACGATTATAAACAAAAATATCGCGGCGGGTGGTCTGATGAATTATTTGGAACGTAAAGTTAAGGTCGGAGAAGTCCTCAATGAGCTGGCCAAAGACTGGACCGATACGACTAAACAAGATTTCGCCGAAGCGTTTAATATGGATCGTAACAAATTGGAGGTGATGGATCATATCGTTTCCATCGCCATCTTAAATGATCCGGAACTGGATGAGGAGATACGTATAGAAAATACGCCCCAAACAACCGACAAAGACCTCCTGGAAAATCGCCGTATTGTCTGGCAGTATCCGCCTCCCGGGACCCCTCTGGAACCTCCTTATTTGATTCTTGTGGCCGTGGAACACCAGGATGTTGTAAAGGTGGAGGAAGTCCTCCAATCTATTTTAGGAGAACTGGTCAGCTATCAGGGATATAAGGTTCCCAAGACTGCCGCCCAAAGGTTAAGATGAGAGGTTATGGAATTTAAACTTCCCCATTTAATAAATGTAGGGATTAAAGGTGAACGAGGCCTGGCCTTTCAGGAGGCGTATCTCTTTCGCCCTGATAAGCTTTCTGTTGAAACCATCCTGGGTTTAGAGAAGGAGTTTGTTCCCTTAAAACCCGGGGAAGAAACCGAAGTTCTCGTTCCGTTATCGGATTTGCCTGTCAATGCCGATGTTAAAAAAATCAGTGCCACCCTTCAGGTCGCCGAAGATACCTCTCCTGTAAGACCAGAACAAACGACCGTGGGTGTGAAAAAGGATGAAGGTCAAAAGGAGACTTATCGGTTGGAAGTCGATATGCCTACACGTCCTCGAAATGTCTCACTGAGATTGGATCAGGGAGAAGTATTCTGGACCTTTGCAGGTGGACTGGTCAACGATCAGTATACCCTGCCTGATTTTGCAAAACAAGTCAATGCCTATCTAGATAAAATACAACCCGAGAACGGTCAGGTTATCCTTCGGTTCCTTATCAAATCGGATACCCGTGGGAAGGTCAAAATCGATATTGACAAAGCCGGTCTGGATTATTCTCTGTTACAGACCCAAACCTGGAAGAATCCTTTAGACGACACCATTCGATTTGACCGAAACCTGCCCTTGAGTTATGGAATGAGTGAGAAAATCCTTCTAGATCCTATATCCGATCCCATGGGCCGCAAGATCAGAAAGATAGAGATGGATATTGGTGGTGAATTTGGTCCGGAAAGGTTACTTGGAAACGTTGAGAACCATGATGGGAAAGAATTTGCCACAATAAGTGGAGATTATTCCCTGGCCCAACGATTTATGTTGGAAACCCCTATCCAGGGGGTAGGAGTGACCGGACTTTTTCAAATGAACGCCGAGGCAGAATTGTACGTCGCTATTCAAAACGACACAAATGGATTTCCTTCCTCAGAAGCCCCCTTGGCAAAGTCGAAACAGACGCTGGCCCCTACCGGAAAGAACGGAAGCCCGGAATGGATTTTTACCGGCTTTGAAGCCCCTGTGGACTTGAAAGCCCAAACTCCCTATTGGATAGTAATCAAAGGAATCCAGGGGAAGGTTCGACTGGCCCTTCAAACCCAGACGGAGGGTTATCTTCAGCAAATCCTTGTTAATCGGGGCGGACGTCTCTGGAAATCCCTACGGGGTCTGTCGGATCCAACCTGTACGGCATGGCTCCGATTGGTTTATCTCCCTGGGATCGACAATCAAACGGCAGCTATCGAAATCGGTATTGAAGGAACCCAGAGGTGGCAATGGATCGATTCTAAACCCGGAGCACAAACCATTTCTTTTGATGTCGAAGACTATAACCTTCAACAAGTAGG
Source organism: bacterium (assembly GCA_030550175.1). Classification (GTDB taxonomy): domain Bacteria; phylum Moduliflexota; class Moduliflexia; order Moduliflexales; family JAUQPW01; genus JAUQPW01. The sequence goes on along the minus strand of JAUQPW010000023.1, from coordinate 14,813 downwards.
CCTTAGGGTTAAATCCCATGCCAGGGGAACTCTAAGCCTTGCCAATGTAATTCAGGAATATCATCGTTAGGGCAAAGCTGGGAATTTATTCGAGATGGATGAGTTTCTTATGCGAGAGTCCAAAGTCTAAGGTCACTTTATCTTCCTAGGATAAGGTGACCCGAAGGGTTAGGAAAGTTTATTATGAGACCAAGACAAATTCGGGTTTTTGATGGTTTGCGGATTACCACGGAACATATGGACCATCTACAGGGGTCTTTCCACTCGGCTCTCCAGGATATCCGAGAAATTTTGGGACTCGGAAAAGTTTACTACGGCTTTAAGATCATACCTCGGGATGCTCATACCATTACCGTTCAACCGGGATTGGCTTTTGATTTCCAGGGGAATCGCATCGTCTGCGACGAGCCCAAGGATGTGGAAGTAGTTTTCAAGCCTGAAGAAGATTCTCAATATGTCTGTATCAAATATGATCAGGTTGAAGGAGGTCAGGTTGAAGGACAATTTACTCTGATATGGGATAATTGCTCGGTCCTGTTACGTGCAACCCTGCCGGAATCCAGAGAAAATTTAATTCCCATCGCCAAACTGATCAAACTAACGGAAGGAGAGGAAACTTTTCGAATCCTCAATCTTCTTCCTACAGAGCAGACCGAAGTATCAAAAGAAGTCCCAAATGGGAAGACCGAATCCCGGGATCGGGAGATTACAAAGGAATCCGAGAAGGATAAGAACCCTGAAGAACCGGGAACACCTTTAAAAGAAAAAGATTCTTCGGCATCCGCCGCAGAGGGTGTTATGGTCCGGGAAGGGGTAGAAAGTTCTTTATCCGAAAAGCCACCCTCTGGGCGAATATCGTGGGGGTTACGGGTTCGACAAGGCATTGAACGCTTAGGTGCAGACTTCGAAGTAGGTTCGGTCCTTTTAGAACCGCTTAAAAAGAAATTGAACGGTGAAGACCGTTTCCAGAGCCCGGAGTTGCTTTTTACTTTAATTGAAAAAGAGGTCCTGTTAGATTTCCCCATCTCCAGCCTCTCCTGTCAAACTCTTATTTCTGCTAACTACAGGTCCCTGGAAGATCACGCTTTGCCGGAAGTCCAGCCAACCGAAGCGAAAACTCCGTCGGAGGTAAAATCAGAACTTCAGTCTACCGCCCAGGGAGAAGTCACTTTTATCGATTCAGAGGTTACACAGTTTGGTCTTTCAAAGATCCAGTATTACCCGAGTTTTAGATGGGAGAGCATAGGGGGGAGGCTTTCCCTGTTAACGGAACTCGGAGTTGCTTCTTTACCTTTGGGTTCTCTTCTAACAAAATCGGAAAACGAGGGCTTACAATTTCTTGTCCGGATAGACAAAGGAGAAAAGCCTGGATTCAGAATTGCCTGTAAGCTGTTGTGGAAGGGGGGGATTACGGAGGAGATTATTCAAAAACTTGAAACCCAAAAACTTAATTTTACCTGGGAGACACTCCTGGCGTGGAAGGCGTTAGGGGAGTTACCCGAAAAGGAGGATATGTAAAATGCCAGGTTCGATTTCAGGTCAGGTCTTAGATACAAGTAGCAGAGGGATCGAGAAGGCTAAGGTAAGCGTAAAGGATGTTGCAGGAGCTGCATCCGCCGAGGTATTGACAGATATTAACGGTAAATATGCTATTCCCAACCTAGCTCCTGGAAAATATACGGTTAACGTTCAGGCCACAGGATTTAAAAGTCCTGGAGGGATGGAAGTTGAGGTAAAGGAAGGGCAGGATACTGCCCGTATCAACTTCAAACTGGAGGCAGCCCAGGTCGTACAGACCGGTTCAATATCAGGTCATGTAACCAATGAAAAGGGTGTGCCCGTGGCACAGGCTGTGGTAGAGGTTGTAGATGCCCAGGAGCAGATTATCGGATCAACAAAAACGGATGCGAATGGGGATTATACCCTTGCGAATCTGCCGGCAGGGATTTATACGGTACGTGTCCAGGGCAATCAATATCTGGCAGCTCGAAACGTAGCCGTTATCTCAGGAATCAAAACCGATGGAATTGATTTCTCCTTGAATGTTGTCAAAGACTTCCTGGACCGGTTAGATGATGCCAGATTCAGTATTGAATCTCCCATTAGTATTGAAGAAGCAAACCAGGCGGTAAGTCTGTTCTCCGTGGTGAATCTTTTGCTGGCTGGAATGAGTCAGCGTAGGGTAGGCAATGAAGATAAAACCGATGTATTAGGGGTTTTAAATCTGTATTACGGATTACAAGAAGGATCACTTGAACAAAGACTCCCGGTTGCAGATCCACGAATCTTGTGGGGTAAAGTAGAAGTAGAGCTTAAAGATCTGGCAAAGGATCTAGATCAGCTTCAATCTGACGTTGATTTTTTAAATCGAGAAGCCAAGAGGCAATTTAATCTGGGTACCAGCAACAATGTTCTTGGAAATGTCCAATTCCCCGGGCTATTCAAGCGATACGTCGAGATCGGGACAGATCCCTTGCTATCCATTGATATCCGGAAGGAAGAGCAGAATGGATTTTTTGATAAAACAAAGATAGCCCAGGCCGATGATTTGTTGAAAGAACTTAAGGCCCTACTTCTTCAAATTGTTAGATCGCTAAGCAGATACGGCACAGCAGCTACCAAACGGGTAAATGAAGACTGGGCTGCCTTTGAAGCCCGGGCATTAGAGGTCTTGATTACGGTTGCCCGGGAGAGGGTATCCAAAGACGAAGATGACAAAAACCCTTGGGCCGTATTGGCCATACTTACCCAAAGGAATCGAGAAACGCAGGTGGCTCCTTATGTTGTATTGGGTCGGCATGGGGGCAAGTTGCTTAGATATGCTATGGATATTTATCTTGAAACCCAGGATCAGCTGGATAATTTTGATCGAAATCACCTTCGGGATCTCTTTCAGCGACCGGGTCAAGTCTTCTGGACAGACCGTATAAGAAGAGAAGCAGACGTCATCAAAAGATATCCTTTGTTAAATTGGGGATAAAAGGAGTTTCCCCTTATGACCTGTCCTTCCTGGGAGGTCCCTTCTACTCCTTTGAGAAGTATCCGTACCAGTTTAGTAGGGTAGCCTTTTTCTATTTAAACATCCCCTAACCCTCCGCAGGCTTAAGAGGATATTTTTTTGAGGCAGATGGTTTGCGAGTTTTCTCCGCCTTCGTCCCCTTCGTCCTGAACTTGTTGAAGGATAACTCTCGGCTTCTGGCTGGGAATTCGTCCTTAGACCGGGTTCAGGACGAACGGGGAACAACCCAAAATCAAAAAAAGATATCCCTAAAAAAAGAACCCTCTTTATAGTCTATTTACTTTATGTTTGAAAACAAAAGAGCGGGAAAGCATCCTCCCATCTTGCCTCGGATAAAGAAAAAACCCCTTCCTAATAATTTTATTTTGACATTTTGAGACTCTACGTACATGATATTAAAAAATTTAAAGGTTGGGCAGTTTCTCTTTATAACCTCCTTGTTTTTTGATTATATTTTCATGCTGTGAGAGACCGCCCTTTAAGGAAGGAAGGGGATAAAAAGTGAGAGATGAAGATAAAACCAGAGAACAACTCGTAAGCGAATTAAGGGAACTGCGTCAACGGATCAAAGAACTGGAGGCAGCGGAAACCCATCGTACACGAGCCGAGGAGAAGCTACGCCAGCAGAATGAATATTTAACCGTGCTCCATGAAACGGCCCTGGCGTTAATGAATCGGTTAGAGTTAACTGATTTGCTTGAAACTATTGTTACACGGGCTGGAGCTCTGGTAGGTACATCACATGGATATATTTTCTTGGTTGAACCTGGAGAAGCCGAAATGGTAGTAAAAGTAGGAGTGGGAGCTTGTAGCGAATTTATCGTTTCTCGTTTGAAGCCCGGTGAAGGATTAGCAGGGAAAGTCTGGCAAACCGGGCAGCCTTTGGCGGTAGAAGACTATTGTACCTGGTCAGGTCGTTTTCCAGACCCTCGTCTGGACATTTTCCATGCAGCGGTAGCTGTACCCCTTAAATCCGGGTCGAAGGTCCGGGGGGTGATCGGTCTAACCCATCTTGAAAAGGGTCGGAAATTTGAAGATAACGAGATTACGGTATTGTGTTGGTTTGCCCAACTGGCTTCAATAGCCCTGGATAATGCACACCTATCTACCTCAGCCCAAATGGAGTTGGCCGAGCGTAAGCGGACTGAGGAGATACTCCATGAAATGAATACGGTTCTCGAAAATGCTGTGGAAGGAATTTCCCGACTGGATGCCCAGGGGCGCTATGTGAGTGTCAACAAAGCTTATGCCAGCATCACCGGCTATCAACCTGAAGAAATGATCGGTATGGAGTGGCAAAAAACGGTACATCCCGATGACCTTGAAAAAATGCTCGATGTCCAGAAAACCCTGTTGAAGGAGGGTAAGGTAAAGGTCGAGGCCAAAGGTTTGCGTAAAGATGGTTCTGTTTTTTATAAAGAACTTACCTTGATCAGCAACATGGATCGGAATGGGCAATTTAAGGGTCATTATTGCTTTATGAAGGACATCACCGAACGCAAGGATGCAGAGGAGGCCTTAAGAAAAGCCTATGATGAGTTGGAACTTCGGGTTGAAGAGCGAACCGCGGAGCTTTCAAAAGCCAATGCCATTCTGAAGGAGCAAATTGCCGAACGTAAAAGGGTTGAGGAGAAGTTACACCAGCAGAATGAATACTTAACTGCCCTTCACGAGACAACGTTGGGGTTAATGAATCGGCTGGAGTTAAACGATCTACTTGAGTCCATTATCGCGCGAGCAGCAGCCTTAATAGGTACGCCCCAAGGATTTATTGCCCTGGCTAAACCTGGAGAGGATAAAATAACGATTCAGGTCAGTGTAGGGGTTGATCATAGCAAGTTCCTGGGTTATCAACTAAAGCCAGGGGAAGGTGTGATTGGAAAAGTCTGGCAAACCGGGCAACCTTTAGTCGTCAATGATTACCGTAATTGGTCAGGTCGTCTATCCGAGCCCAGATTTAATATTTTCCATGCCGCTCTCGGAGTACCGCTTAAATCTGGCTCACAAGTGGTAGGGGTGATCGGTTTGGGTCATCTGGAAGAGGGGCGGAGGTTTGGAGAAGATGAAATTAAGTTATTAAGTCGGTTTGCCGAGTTAGCTTCCATTGCCCTGGATAATGCCCGACTTTATACTGCTGCTCAACAAGAATTGGCCGAACGTAAGCATGTAGAGGAGGCGTTAAGAAAGCAACAAGAAGAACAACAAATTATATTCGATTCGGTACCTGCGATGATTTGGTACAAGGACAAAGAAAACCGAATCTTACGGGTCAATAAACCTGCTGCCGAATCCACAGGCTTACCTGTAAAGGAGATAGAAGGGAAGTCTGCCTATGAACTCTACCCGGAGGAAGCGACTCAATATTATAAAGACGATCTAGAAGTACTAAATTCTGGAAGGCCGAAATTTGGAATTATCGAGCAATTGCAGACCGCCTCTGGAGAGAAACGATGGCTTCAAACCGATAAAATTCCTTACCGTGATGAAAAAGGAAATATCGTCGGCGTCATTGTTTTTGCCAGGGATATCACGGAACGTAAACAGGTAGAAGAGAAGCTCCGCCAGCAGAATGAATATTTGACGGTGCTCCACGAAACAACCCTGGCATTGATGAATCGTCTGGAATTGGATGATTTACTCCAGGCTATTGTTGTACGGGCCGGAGCCTTGGTTGGTACTTCCCACGGATTTATTCGTTTAATCGAACAGGGAGAGACCGAGACTGTGGGAAAGGTAGGAATAGGAGCTTTTAGCCCGTTCATCGGACAGCGACGGAAACTCGATGAAGGATTAGGCGGAAAAGTTCTCCAAACCGGTCAGATATTGACGGTTGAGGATTATAAAACCTGGCCCCATCGCTTGCCGGATCCCCGTCTGGATGTTTTCCATGCCATGATAGGAATACCCCTTAAATCTGGCTCCCAGGTTATAGGGGTCATAGGGCTTGCTTATCTGGAAGAGGGGCGGAGATTTGGAGATAATGAAATTATGATCTTGAGCCGGTTCGCTGAATTAGCTTCCATTGCCCTGGATAATGCTCGATTATATGCAGCCGTGCAGCAGGAATTGATGGGACGTAAGCGAGCTGAAGAAGCCCTTGGTCAAAGTGAGGAGCGCTATCGTGCAGTAGTTGAACAAATCACAGAGGGAATCGTGCTCTGTGACGTTCAAACTAAACGCGTATTGGAATCCAACGCGGCCTTTCAAAATTTGTTGGGATATACTGCTGCGGAAATGCTTGACCTGACCCTTTATGATTTTATCGCACACGACCGGGAAAGCATCGATCGTAATATCCAGCGTATTCTGGTTGAAAAACACTATTTCGCCGGAGAGCGACTTTACCGTCGTAAGGATGGATCCTTGATATATGTAGAATCCAGTGCCGATCTTATCTCCTATAATAAAAGGGAAGTTTTATGCGTGGTGATTCGGGATATTACCCAACGCAAAAAGACCGAAGAAGTCCTGGCTGCAGAAAAAGAGCGTCTGGCCGTAACCCTACGTTCCATTGGAGACGGCGTCATTACCACCGATACGGAAGGGAAAATAGTTTTACTCAATAAAGTTGCAGAAGCGCTTACCGGCTGGACCCAAGAAGAAGCTTTAGGCAAACCTTTGGATGAAGTCTTTCACATCGTTTATGAAAAGACCCGAGAACGCTGTGAGAATATCGTGGAGAAAGTGTTAAAAACAAATGGGATTGTTGGACTTGCCAGTCATACCGCTCTCATAACCCGAGAAGGAATGGAAAGAATTATTTCCAGTAGTGGGGCTCCCATCCGAGGTAAAGATGGTAAGATCATTGGCGTAGTGCTGGTCTTTCGGGATATTACCGAGCGACGAAAATTGGAAGGAGAGCTCCTTAAGGCACAAAAATTAGAATCGATCGGGGTCCTCGCCGGGGGGATCGCCCATGATTTTAATAATATTCTAACCGCCATTTTGTTGAATATTTCCCTAGCCAAGATGGAAACAAAACCAGAGAGTGACCTGTTTAGGAGATTGATCGAAGCAGAAAAAGCCTCCTTACGGGCGAAAGACCTGACCCAGCAATTACTGACCTTTTCCAAAGGTGGTGCGCCCATTAAGAAAACAGCTTCTATTGTAGAATTGATAAAAGACTCGGCTAACTTTGCTTTAAGAGGATCTAATGTCCGATGCGAATTTTCCATAACAGAAGACCTCTGGCCCGTCGAGGTCGATGAGGGTCAGATGAGTCAGGTCATTCATAACCTGGTCCTCAATGCTCAGCAAGCTATGCCAGGAGGCGGAATGATTCAGGTACAGGCAGAAAATAAGATCATCGATTCAGAAAGAGGTAAAGACCTTCCCCTTCCGGTCGGAAGGTATATCAAGTTATCCATAACAGACGAGGGAATAGGCATTCCTGAGGAGCACCTGCCTAAGATTTTTGATCCCTATTTTACAACCAAACCTAAAGGGAGTGGATTGGGACTTGCAACTACTTATTCCATCATCAAAAAACATGCAGGCTATATCGAAGTAGAATCTAAAGTAGGGGTGGGAACTACCTTTTATATTTATCTCCCTGCATCTAAAAAAGAAATCTTGACCCAGGAAGATCGGATTAAACAAGACCCAAAGGATCAAATAAAAGTAAGTAAAGGAAGGGTTCTCATCATGGATGATGAAGAAATGATCCGAGAGGCGGTCTGTCAGATGTTGAACGAGATGGGTTATGAGGTAGAGGCCGCCAGAGATGGTGTTGAGGTAATAGAGCTTTATCGACGTGCTAAGGAATCCAACCGACCCTTTCAGGTGGTAATTCTGGATTTGACGATACCGGGGGGCATGGGAGGTAAGGAAACCATGAAAAGACTAACCGATTTGGATCCTGGAATTAAAGTCATTGTATCCAGCGGATATTCCAATGACCCCGTCATGTCCGAATACCAACACTATGGGTTTAGAGGAGTTATCACTAAACCCTATCAAATCGAGGAATTGAATAAAACTTTGCAGGACATAATCATGGAAACAAACCCATAAATTCTGGGCCGAATTTTGTAGGGACATGGCTCCGCCGTGCCCCTACCTTAGTGGGAATTACAAGTGTAAGATCTGTAATTCTTATAAAACCCAAACCCCATTGCTTGAAGTATTTTTAGATATTCAATTAATTAATTCCCGCTTTTTAAATTCCTTTAGGAAGTTAACGATTTCCAATCGGCCAGAAAACGCTCCAACCCTATGTCTGTCAGAGGATGTTTCAGGGCCTGCATAAGGATTTTATAAGGTACCGTAGCAATATGGGCTCCGGCCCTGGCAGCTTCCACCAGGTGGATGGGATGGCGAATGCTGGCAGCAATGATCCGGGCCTGGATAGAGTGGCGATCCCAGACTTCCCGGATCTCTCGAATCACCCTCATCCCATCCTGGGAGATATCATCCATCCGACCAATGAAAGAGCTGACATAGGTTGCACCGGCTCGGGCAGCAAGTAGCGCCTGATTAGTGGAAAAAATCAATGTCATATTAGTTTTAATCCCATCCTGGGAGAGAATTTTAACTGCTTTAAGGCCCTCGGGAATCATGGGAATTTTAATAACTACCTGGGAGGACCATTTGGCCATGGCATAAGCTTCCCGAAGCATCCCGGTTGCTTCTGTGGAAACTACCTCAGCACTGATAGGTCCCGGGATGATTTCCGCAATCTCTTTAATGCGGGTCTCAAAACTTACCCCTTTGCCTTCTTTGGCTACTAGGGTGGGATTGGTGGTAATTCCCGAGATAATTCCCAGAGCAGCAACTTCCTGGATTTCTTTTAAGTTTGCGGTGTCCAGATAAATTTCCATCTTCAACCCCCCTTGAATCCTCCATTGTCCCTGGTTAATGGCCGGAGAGGATGGCTCAAAAACAACGGACAAGGAAGTGTAAGGAATTAACCGATTATTAAGAATTAACTTCTACCAGCTCTTTGGGAATCCATTTTTTGGACCTGTCCAAAGCCACTTCATCAAAATCGGGAATCTGGGACAGAATCAACCAGCTAACCAGTAACTGACACATTTGCAGTCCCGTCTTCTCCTCTCCCTGAGTCCACCAGTCTGATTCATGGGGATGATCCAGAAGGACCGTTCCGTTGATGATCTGCTCCTGGATCATCTGGACTCCTCTCCCCTCTACTTGTTCGGAGACTTCCAGAACTAGGGGATCCACATCGTTATGTACCTCGATTCCTTTTATCTCATTACAAAGCCAGGCCAGGTTTTGAGCAGAACCACCCTGTGCGGTTCGTTTTTGAATCACCATGGCGTTGGTGACCGGTCTCTGTTCCAGAAGGGACATGGCCGGATAAAATCGAATAATTAAATCGGCATAGCTCTTTTGAGGCTTCACAAACCGTTCAAAATCCCGTTTTCGAGCCTGAACTTCTGCATTAAGTTGATGGGCTGTGTATCCTCGTTTCGCCGTATCCCGGTCCATTTTCCATTTTAACTTCAGTTCTTCATGGGGATCCAAAAAGACCTTAAAATCGAATAATGATCGCATCTCTTCCTCCATGAAAGGAAGCAGTCCTGTCATCACAACCACGCATTTAGGTGTCACCTCCTCCGGTGGACCAAAGGTTCCATTACGATGATCATACGTAGGCCGCTGAATGGTTTCACCTTGTTTGAGTTTCCTGGCATGGTCTGTAATAAGGCGCATGTGATTACAACGGGGATCTAAAGGAGTCACTCCCTTTTTCCGTCGCTCCAGCCGATCCATAGAATGGTAATTATCTAAACTAATGGTGGTGACATTTTCACTTCCCAGAATTTGTTGAATTCCATCTCCGAAAGTGGCCTTGCCAGAGGCACTATCCCCGGCAATTCCCACCATGATAACAGACTTGTCCCCCATAGAATTCACCCTCCTTAAAAGATTTATTAAGAATTCCTTAAGAATCTGGTCAACGATGAAACATGTTAAGGGCAAGTTTCATTCCAGGGGTTTTTTGAGGCAGTCATTTCTGTTTGAATATCTTTTAACTATAAAAAAATAAACAGCTTATATCCTTGAAGGGAGAAGATTGAGGGATGTGCCAGACGAAGGGATATGAGATAAAAGTGTCCCAAAACTTATAGGAAAGTGGGACAGATATGTCTTATGTTTAAAACCCTGAACTGTTTTAAATCTTTCTTTTCCTTAAACTTATCGAATCTGGAGGGGGTGAGACCATAATGTCCCAATTCTTTAAAAGCAACGAAGGTCAAACCTGCCGGTTTTCTTCTGAAGGCCGGAGAAGGATAAATCTGATTTTTTTATCCTCGGGAGAATTCCGGAGATTCTGGAACGGTTGGGAACCATGATGGGATCAGCAGTCCGGTTCGAAGGGCATATTGGACCAGTTGGGAGCGGTGGGAAAGATGAAGTTTCTTCATTACCCGGGCGCGATAGGTAGTTACGGTCTTTGGGCTGATTCTTAACCGCTCTGCGATTTCCCGTTCTGTATAGCCTTCGGCGATCCCCTGAACAACTTCCTGCTCCCGCCGACTCAAAGGAAGGGATTTTTTTACTGACCTTGTTTCCAGGTAGGCCCGGTATAGTCCCGCCCGACTTTGTAATAATTCCCGGGCAGCCTGGGTTTGTAGAAATTCCTTAAAAGCGCGAGCTGCAGGAGATAGTCGTTTTTCAGCCAGATAGACCAGGTACCAGTAGCGTTGAAGGGGGAACCCTTCTGCATTCAAGGCAACCAATTTTCCTCCCGTCAGTTCCAGAGACAGGGCATAAACCGAGAGAACTCCCAATCCCAGACCTGCTTGAATAGCCTGTTTGATGGCTTCATTACTCCCAAGCTCTAATCCGATACGAAGCGATAACCCTGCCTCTTTGAAAAGTTTCTCCAGCGCCATTCGGGTCCCTGAGCCCGGTTCCCTTACCAAAAAGGTTTCTGAAGCCAATCGAGATAAGGGTATCTTTTTTTCCCTTGCTAAAGGATGGGAAGGAGAGGCTACCAGGAGTAATTGATTAGGGAGGAAGGGTTCTCCTGTCAAGTTTAACTCTTCAGGAGGTTGGCCCATAACGGCTAGATCTATCTCGTTATTTGCAAATCGCTGAAGCACGTGGGCCCGATTGGTAACTTCCAGGGACACCTGGATGTCAGGATAGATCTGACGAAAAATACCCAACAGGGAAGGGAGTAAGTATTCGGTGGTGGTGACACCAGAAAGCGCCAACCTTCCCCTTTTCAGGCCTTTTAACTCGCCCATTACCATCTCCATCTCCTTCAACAGGTCTAAAATCTTCCGATTATAGGCATATAATTCCTGCCCTGCCTGGGTAAGATAGATCCGCTTTCCAATGTGATCAAACAGAGGTAATCCAAGCTGTTCCTCTAATTGCTTTATTTGGATGGACACCGCAGGTTGGGTCAAGAAAAGTTCCTGAGCGGCTCGGGTAAAGCTCAGATGCCTGGCAACGACCTGAAAAGTTTCTAATTGGCGAAAAGTCAGATTCATAATGATTTCTTATAGAAAGATTAAAAATAATTAAATTTACTTTAAAATAAAACCGACTTATCTTAGTGTCAATGCGAAAAATAAACCAGGAGCTCGGGCGTCTCGCCACCTTACCCCCTTCCCCCCCCTGCAGGGGAAAAGGGAGGTCTAAACCCCAGGTCTAATCCTTAGCTTGATGCGTAGGGGGGTGAGACCCCATTGCCCTCTAAGAGGGTAGCCCCTTTCTATCTAAACCCCGTTTGCTCTTTTCAGGTACCAAAGTTTCCCCTTGAAAGGAGCAGAGGGCGTTTCTTCTTAAATGCGGAAAGGGGATAAAAAATAACTGCTCGGCCCCGAGGCACCCAGGCAGGAAGATTTCAGGATACGGGAACCGGAAAAATTCACCGGGCCTCCCTGCCGGGTAATTTAAGGAGGATTTCTATGATTTCGACAAAGGATGATGTGAAGGAAAAAAACCGATGGTCTGCCGGGGTTACACCTTATGCAGAGATGGGTTACTATGATCCCCATTATGTACCCAAAGATACCGATATTTTATGTGCTTTTCGCGTGGTCCCGCAAGAAGGAGTTGACCCCATTGAAGCAGCGGCGGCAGTTGCCGGTGAGTCCTCAACTGCTACCTGGACGGTGGTCTGGACCGATCGCCTGACCACCTACGAGCATTATCAGGCGAAATGTTATCGGGTCGATCCTGTACCCGGTACCCCTCAGTATATTGCCTATATTGCCTACGATCTGGATTTATTCGAAGAGGGTTCCATTGCCAACCTGGCCGCATCCATCATTGGTAACGTATTTGGTTTTAAAGCCCTCAAATCGCTACGCCTGGAAGACATGCGTATTCCACCTCATTATACCAAGACCTTCCAGGGTCCACCCCATGGCATTGTGATGGAGCGGGAATATTTGAATAAATACGGCCGTCCGCTATTGGGTGCGACGGTAAAGCCCAAGCTAGGACTCTCGGCTCGCAATTATGGCCGTGTGGTGTACGAGGCGCTGCGGGGTGGATTGGACTTCACCAAGGATGATGAGAATATCAACAGCCAGCCCTTCATGCGCTGGCGGGATCGTTTTCTGTTTTGTATGGAGGCAGTAAATCGTGCTTCGGCAGCCACCGGGGAGATTAAGGGGCATTACCTCAATGTCACGGCCGGAACCATGGAAGACATGTACGAACGGGCCGAGTTTGCTAAAGAATTAGGCAGTATCATCATCATGATTGATCTGGTCATTGGCTATACAGCCATTCAGTCCATGTCCCGGTGGGCACGTAAAAATGGGGTGCTTTTACATTTGCACCGTGCCGGCCATAGCACTTATACCCGCCAGAAAACCCATGGGGTCAGCTTTCGTGTAATTGCCAAATGGATGCGCCTGGCAGGAGTGGATCACCTTCATGCGGGGACTGTGGTGGGCAAGCTGGAAGGAGATCCTCATGCCGTGCAAGGTTATTATGATACCTTACGTGGGAACAAACTAGAAGCCAATCCTTTACGTGGACTGTATTTTGAGCAGGATTGGGCTTCCCTGCCCGGCGTAATGCCGGTAGCCTCCGGTGGTATCCATGCCGGTCAGATGCATCAACTCTTACACTATCTGGGGGAAGATGTAGTCTTGCAATTTGGGGGAGGAACCATCGGTCATCCCGATGGCATTGCCCAGGGAGCTACGGCCAATCGCGTCGCCCTGGAGGCAATGATCCAGGCCCGGAATGAGGGACGGGATTACCTTCGGGAAGGACCGGAAATACTGGCTAAGGCCGCTCGCTGGTCTCCTGCCTTACGTAAGGCTTTAGAGATCTGGAAGGATGTAACTTATAACTTCGACTCGACGGATACCCCGGACGTCCTTCCCACTTTTACCGTTTAATAAAAAGAACCTATTTATCCTGATGGAGGAATAGCCATTGAAGTATGCCATAACCTACATAACTCTCCTCTCCGTTCCATCTTGAACCTGTCGAAGGGTGAACGGAGAGAGTTAATAGCTAATCTTCATCAGGAATTGATATAAGGAGGTAAATTATGCGCTTAACCCAGGGGACTTTTTCTTATCTACCTGATTTAACCGATGAAGAAATCAGGGCCCAGATACAATATTGTCTGGATCATGATTGGCCTGTTTCCATAGAATATACCGACGATCCGCATCCTCGTAACATTTATTGGGAGATGTGGGGGTTACCCATGTTTGATTTGAAGGATGCTGCAGAGGTTATGGAAGAAATCAAAGCGTGCCGTAACGCTTTCCCAAATTATTACATCCGCGTAAACGGCTACGATCGTACCCTGGGACGGCAGACGATTGCTTTGAGTTTCCTCGTTAACCGACCTGAAAATGAACCGGGTTTCCACGTGGAACGGATGGAATATACCGATCGCCAGATCAAATATACCCTTCGGGCATATGCTACGGACAAACCTGCGGGTCAGCGGTATTCGTAATGCCTGCTCCTTTCGCCACCTCCCTCCCCGTCCCGCGTAGAGGGATAAGGGGTTAGGTAAGAAAAAACCTGCTCCAGAAAGGAGAGGGACGGGGCCTATGCACCAGGATAAGAGTGAGAGACCTGAGAGGGCCCCCTTCCTGACCTTCCCCCGCTTTGCAGGGAAGGAGCTTGGAAGCGAAGTTCCCTCCCCTGTTTCCCAGGGGAGGGACCAGGTGGGGGCACCTTAACCCGGCCCATATGGGGAGACAGGGGTAAAATAAAAGGTCACTTCTATGGACTCTTGCCATGTTTTTATGGCGAATGAGTAGAAATATACACACCCTTTTCATGGCGAATGGATAGAGGGTTAAGGATAGAGACGCAGAAATCACCGGGATTCTTAAACCAAAAGTTGTTTCTTTAAACCCCGCCGGGGTTCTGGGTCTCTATAATTTTATATTTTTCAAATTTATGGAACAGACTCCTTTAACACTAACTTCCGGGCAAGACCAGCCTAAGGGAGCGGAAACAAGCTGGGTGGATATCGATGCCGCTTACCAGAAGTCTCATATTCAGCAACTCCTTGACGATTTGGATCGGGAGTTGATTGGGCTAAAACCGGTTAAGACTCGCATCCGGGAGATTGCGGCCCTGCTCTTAGTAGCCCGATTACGGGAACAGCAAGGTTTATCTACAGAACGCCCTACTCTACACATGTCCTTCACCGGACGCCCGGGCACCGGCAAAACCACTATCGCATTACGAATGGCGAAAATTTTACACCATCTAGGTTACGTACCCAGGGGCCATCTGGTCGTAGCTACTCGAGATGATCTGGTAGGGCAATATGTGGGTCATACAGCCCCTAAGACCAAGGAAGTGCTCAAGAGGGCTATGG